>NZ_JBSGTS010000015.1:0-177110 GCF_053607525.1 Kribbella sp. NPDC055110 | reverse complement strand
GTAAACGTCTGGTGGGCTTGTTTTTGTGTTTAATTGACAGGGGTGGCCCTTAACATTTGTGGAGGGTCGGCGGCCGCCGACCAGGACGTCACCTCCGCTGCAGGGCGCGGTAACGTTTGTCCGATTACTGCTCTTCAGCATCGTTAGGAGTCCACCGTGGCTACGCCACCTCGCAATCCTCGGTCCGGTTCAGGGGACCGCCGCGGTTCGTCCGGAGGCGGCGGCCGCTCAGGCGGGTCCGGTGGTGGACGCTCTGACTCCGGTCGTTCGAACTCATCCGGTCGATCGAACTCGGGCCCTCGCTCGGGTTCGGGCGCCGGTCGCGCGGGCTCTGGAGCAGGTCGCTCGGGCTCGGGTGCCGGCCGTGGAGGCTCTGGAGCGGGTGGCGGTCGTTCGGGTTCTGGATCCGGTTGGTCCGGCTCCGGCACCGGTCGTTCTGGCCCTGGAGCTGGTGGTTCTGGTTCCAGTGCAGGTCGTGGCGGATCTGGTGCGGGTCGTGGCGGTTCCAGTGCAGGTCGCGGTGGGTCCGGTGCCGGCGGCGGTAGTCGCGGAGGTTCTGCGGGCCGTAGCGGCGGGGCGCCGAGTCGGCGGGGTGGGATTGCCGGCGGGCGTTCGGGTGGCTCGGGTGGTTCGTCGTACCGGGATCGGGATGAGAGTTCGTCCGAGAACAGGCGGGGGTTCGCTGGTTCTCGGAGCGATGACAAGTCTGCGCGGGACCCCTTCGGTGGACAGATGTCCGGCCAGGGCGGGCGGGACGATCGCTCTGGTGGGTACCGTCGCGACGATCGCGGGGGTTCCGGGCGTGGGCCCGATGCGAGTCGTGGCGTAGCCGGCTCTCGCCGAGACGACCGCGGCGGCCGTGACGACCGTGGCCGCGACAATCGCGGTGGGTATAACCGGGACGATCGCGGTGGTGCCGGCGGTGGATACCGGCGTGACGATCGCGGAGGCGATGACCGCGGCGGATTCCGTCGGGATGAGCGTGGTGGCGCCGGTGGCGGTGGATACCGCCGAGACGATCGCTCGGGTGACAACCGCGGTGGGTACAACCGGGACGACCGCGGTGGTGCTGGCGGCGGTGGATACCGGCGTGACGATCGCGGTGGTGACGACCGTGGCGGAGCCCGTCGGGATGAGCGTGGTGGTGAGCGCGGGTCGTTCCGGCGTGATGAGCGTTCGGGTGGCGGGCGTGATGAGCGTGGCCGCGACGATCGCGGCGGGTACAACCGGGACGACCGCGGTGGCGCGGGCGGCGGTGGGTACAGCAGAGATGACCGTGGTGGTGCTGGCGGCGGTGGATACCGGCGTGATGAGCGTGGTGGTGCCGGCGGCGGTGGATACCGGCGGGACGATCGCGGTGGTGATGACCGTGGTGGGTTCCGGCGGGATGAGCGTGCGGGCGGCGGGCGTGATGATCGCGGTGGGTATAGCCGTGACGAGCGTGGTGCTGCCGGCGGTGGGGACTCGCGGCGGGGGGCTGTGGGAGATGCTCGTGGGCGTGGGCCTGCTCGGGCTGGTGGGCCTGGGCGGGCGGAGCGTGGTGCGTTCCGGCGGGATGAGCGGGGAGACTCGCGGGGGCGTTCGGCGGCTGGGGATGCGCGTGGGCGTACTGGTGGTCGGGACGAGCGTGGCGGGTCCGGGCCGCGGGACGAGCGGCGTGGGTCCGGCGGGCGGGATGACCGACGGGACGACCGGCGCGATGAGCGGCGGGGTGGGCCTCGGCGGGAGGATCGGGAGGAGAGGGTCGGGCCGCGGCGGGACGATCCGAAGATTCCGGAAGGGATCACGGGCGCTGAGCTCGATCGTGGTGTGAAGGCTGAGCTTCGGTCCTTGCCGCGGACGTTGGCGGATCTGGTGGCGCAGCATCTGGTGGCATCGGGGCGTTTCCTCGACGACGACCCGGAGCTTGCGTACCAGCACGCCCGCACTGCGCGGCGGTTGGCGGCTCGGCTCGGTGGTGTGCGGGAGGCCGTGGCGATCACGGCGTACCTGGCTGAGCACTACGACGAGGCGCTCACCGAGTTCCGTGCTGTACGGCGGATGACGGGTAATCACGAGGTCATCGCGATGATGGCCGACTGCGAGCGGGCGCTCGGGCGGCCGGACAAGGCGCTGGCGTTGCTCAAGGACAAGCATGTTCAGGATGTGTCGGAGCCGACGCAGATCGAGCTGCTGATCGTGGCGGCCGGGGCGCGGCGCGACAAGGGGCAGACTGCGGCGGCGGTCCAGATGCTCGACGTGCCGGAGCTGACCAAGCGGACGCGGGCTGAGTGGTTGCCGCGGTTGCGGTACGCGTACGCCGATGCGCTGGCGGAGGCTGGGCGGACCGATGACGCGCTCGTCTGGTTCCACCGGGCGGCTGGCGTTGATGGTGACGGTGTGACGGGTGCGGCCGAGCGGGCTGCGGAGCTCGAAGGCCTCGAGTTCACCGACCTCGACGACGACGAGACCGACGACGACGAGGACTTCGAGGACGAGGACACCGACGTAGCCACGGACGCGGACGACGACGAGAACCTCGACGACGAAGACGGCCTGGACGTGGAGACGGACGAGGCGGACGACGCCGACTTGGACGACGAGGACGATGAGGACGACGAGGACTCGGACGACGTCCTTGACGTGGACGCCGATGAGGCGGACGACGCCGACTTGGACGACGAGGACGATGAGGACGACGAGGACTCGGACGACGTGGACGTCGACGACGACGAGGATCTCGACGGCGGCGACGTTGTGGGTGTGGAGGGTTCTGCGGTGGTTGGGGAGTCCAAGGGCGGCGGGGAGTAGGGCGTGGGCGCGCTGGCGGGCGATGAGCCGGTGGGGGTGCTGGTAGGGACCGCCCTGGTCACGGGTGCGCGCCGGCTCGAGAAGTCTGTGGGGATGGTGGAGAACGCCGAGGACGACGCGATCCACCAGGTACGGGTGTCCTGCCGGCGGTTGCGGAGCGATCTGAAGCTGTTCCGCAAACTGCTGGCCGGCGACTGGGCGACCGAACTGCGCGTCGACCTGGCCGCGCTCGCGCAGGCCTGCGGCGAGGCCCGGGACCTCGAGGTGATCGCGGCGCTCGTCCGCGAGACCGCCAACAGCGAGGACAACCAGGAACACGTCGACACGATCCTCACCACGCTCACCCTCGGCCTGGAGCGCGCCGCGGCCCGCTCCGCCGAGGTGGTCCTGGGAGAGTCCACCAAGGACCTGCTCACGACCATCGACGCCGTCGCGGCAGCCCCCGACCTCAACGCCATGGCAGAACGGCCCTGCGGCGAGGTACTACCGCAGCTCCTGACATCCGCCACCGAGGCGTTCACGCAGGCAGCCGACAAGCTCAAGCCCTGGACGTCCGACGACGACTGGCACGAGGTACGGCTGCTGGCGAAGCGAGTCCGGTACGCCGCCGACACCAGTGCCGCCGTACTCGGTGAAGAAGCACGGACGACCGCAGCGCACGCAGCGACGTACCAAGAGCTTCTGGGGCAGCACCAGGACCACTGCGCTGCGGCTGACGCTCTGACTGCCATGGCTGTCGACGCAGCGGCTCAGGACGACCCGGAGCTCTCGTTCACCCTCGGACGGCTCACAGAGCGCCACCGGGCCGCTCGCAAGCCCCTCCGCGAGCAGTTCCTCAGCCTGTACCACCGTCCCTGAGTTAGAGCGTCCGGAACAGCAGCCCCACCCGCGGCTTTGGGCCGAACGAGGTGGCCTTCTGTGGCAGTACGACGCCTTGCGCGGCTGAACGCAGTACCTGGTCCATCCGGGGTGCTGCGAGCTCCACAGCGAGCTGCTGAGGGCCAGCCAACGCCAGTGCGTCCGAGAACGTGTGGTGGAAGCTCAGGTCCTCTTCGACCACACCCCACGCCGGAAACAGCACCTCATGCAGCAGCGCGACCGTGGGCGTCTCGGAATCGGTGTGGAGAGTCAGCCAGCTAGAACCGTCCGTGACCGAGATGCGGTCCGGGTCACCCGTCACGCGACCAGGCTGCATCTGCCAGCCGGACGGCGTACGCGACTGCACTGTCATCAGGTCCAGACCCGGTACGACGCGGTGGATCGGGTCCAGCGTCAGCGGGTGCCGGATGTAGTCGACCAGCATCGCCAGACCGGCCTCTGCGGTCTGCCGGTATGGTTCGCGCAGCTGACGCTCCAGGTACGCCGCATACCGGTGGTGCCCGTCCGCGATGACCGCCTCGTGTTTTGCCAGCTCCAGCTCGATGGTCTCCAGCACCTCTGGGTCGTCGATCCGCCAGATGCGGTGTTCGGCGCCGTTGTACGTCTCCGCCTCCACCCACGGCTCACCGGACCGCGCCGCGTCCACAGCATCACTTGCTGCGCCACCGTCGGCGTACGCGAGCAGAATCGGCTCCAGGTCGGCGTCTGTCGCCTCCATGAGCTGCAGCCGGTCGTCCACCCAGTGCGGCATGACCTCCTCGTGCGGAAGCACCACTTGCCGCGTCGGGTCCAGCCGCAGCGACCCGACGAGTCCGCACAGTAGGGCGCTCCCCAGGCGCTGCTCGTACACGTACAGCGCGGGCCGCTCGTCCTGCACCACCACACCGTCCCGCTGCCAGCCGGCGAGCCGGTGAGCGGGTTCGTCGTACCGGCCGCGGCCGAGGTCCGGATCGCGTGGAAGGATGAGCCTCACCATGTTGTGCAGATCAGAATCAGTCAGCCGCCGGACGATGGCGGGTTCCAGCACGTCGTACGGCGGCGAGGTCACGGCGCCGAGCGCGCTGACCTTGCCCGCGACGAACCGCCAGGCACGCAGTGGGTCGAGTCTCAGCACCCCCCGAGGATCCAGCATGCGCGGAATCGTACGGGGTGAAGCGTGAGCGCGGAACGCACAGCGCCGGAGCCGCTGTCGGCGTGTGACGAACCGCTCGCGACCCGGTACGACGTGGCGCTGCTGGACCTCGACGGCGTCGTGTACGTCGGGCCGGATCCGGTCCCGGACGCGCCGGAGAACCTGCGCAAGGCCGCCAAGGAAGGCATGCGGATCGGGTACATCACGAACAACGCGAGCCGGCCGGCGGCGGTCGTTGCCGAGCATCTCGCGTCGTTCGGGCTGGACGTCATCGCCGAGGACGTGGTGACGTCGGCGCAGGCGGCGGCGAAGCTGATCGCGAGCGAGTTCCCGAAGGGGTCTCCGGTGCTCGTGGTCGGCGGCGAAGGGCTGATCGTCGCGCTCGAGGAGTACGGGCTGACGCCGGTGCGGACCAGCGACGCGCAGCCGGTCGCCGTCGTCCAAGGCTTCCACCCGGACGTGAACTGGGTGATGCTCGCCGACGGCGCGCACGCGATCCACGAGGGCGCGAAGTGGTTCGCGACCAACCTCGACCTGACAATCCCCACCGCGGCCGGCAAGGCGCCGGGGAACGGCACGCTGGTGCAGGCGGTCCGGGCCGCGGTCGACGTGGACCCCGTCGTTGCCGGGAAGCCCGAGCCGCCGCTGCTGGAGACGAGCATCGAACGGCTGGAAGCCAAGCGCCCGTTGATGATCGGGGACCGGCTGGACTCCGACATCGAGGGTGCGAACGCGGTCGGGATCCCGAGCCTGTGGGTCGCGACCGGCGTCAACGACGCGTACGACCTGGCGCGGGCGCCGAAGAACCAGCGTCCGACGTACATCGCCGCTGATCTCGGTGCGCTGGCTGAGAAGCAGCCCGGGGTGACTGTCAACGGCTCGAAGCACACGTCGGCCGGGTGGACCGCCGAGGTCGTGAACAACGCGGTCACGGTGAAGGGCGAGGGAGCGCCGTACGACGGATTGCGCGCGATCCTGTCCGCGGTCTGGGCCGCGGTCGACGCTCCTGCCGAACCGGCGAAGCCGGCCAAGGCCACCGCCCGCGGCCGCCGGCCCCGCCCCAAGCCCGCGCCGACCGCCGACACCATCACCCTGGACGCCGCCCTCCACCGCATCGGCCTCGACCAGTAGCCCCGCGGCACACCCGCCGCTCACAACTTGAGGGGATATCCCTTCGGGTTGGGGGTTCTCTGCTCGTATGCCAGGGGAGAACCCACAACGCCGGGGGATATCCGTTCGTGTGGGGATGGGGGTTGCGGGGTGGGCGGGGTGGTGTTGGGGCGGGGAGGCGATACCGTTGCTGGGAACGATGCGAGGAGGCAGTCATGGTGATGGACGCACTGCGCGGCTACGTACAACTGGCGAACGGGTTGACCGAGGTCACCAAGCAGAAGGCCCAGGCCGCTGCGAAGGCGCTGCTGCAGCAGACCGGGGCGGACGCGCTGACGACCAGGGCGAGTGACCTGGCCGACGAGATCGTTGCCACCAGCAAGAGCAACCGTCAGCTGCTGCAGGCGATCGTGTCGAACGAGGTCGAGGGCGCGGTTGCGCGGCTCGGGTTCGTCCGCTCCGAGGAGGTCGCGGCGCTGACCCGGCGGGTGAAGGCGCTCGAGTCCGAGCTCGCCGAGGCGCACGAGGCTGCGGCTGAGCGGGTCGCTGAGCCGGGTCCGGTCGACGAGGTGATCGAAGCCACTGCGGTCGAGGACGCTCCGGCGCCTGCCAAGAAGGCGGCGAAGAAGGCTCCCGCGAAGAAGGCGGCTGCCAAGAAGACCGCGCCGGCGAAGAAGGCTGCGCCTGCCAAGAAGGCGGCGGCTAACAAGGCTGTCGCGAAGAAGGCGGCCAAGAAGGCTCCGGCGAAGAAGACGGCGAAGAAGGCCTGACATGACCGAGCATCCCGGCGAGCAGCTCCCACCGGACATGGACCCGGACGTCGAGCCTGGCTTCGACCCGTACCAGTCCGAGGAGACGCAGGCGCACCCCGACTACGACACCGAGCCGGGCGCCCAGGACGTGGCCCAGGACGTTGCGCAGGAGGTGGTCGAGCACGTGGATCCCGCTGCGGTCGAGTTCGGTCCTGAGTTCGCGCGCGCCCCGGGGCAGGAGTACGAGCACTCCTTCGAGGCCGCCTCCGCCGAGGACCCGGCGTACGAAGACCCCGCGTACGAGGACCCGGCGAGCCAGTCCAGCGAGGAAGAGGGCGGTCATCCGTTGGTCGAGGAGACGATGGCTCGGTTGGACGAGTTGCGGGAGAAGCCGGTGAGTGAGCACGGTGAGGTGTACGCCGACCTGCACGAGCGGCTGCAGACCGCCTTGGTCGAGGCCGACGCCGAGCAGGGCGACCGGAGCTAGCGGAAACCTCGAGTGGCCAAGGGAGTCAAGCGGTCGCGGCTCGATGCCGAGCTGGTACGGCGTGGGCTCGCGCGCTCCCGTGAGCACGCGAGCGAACTGATCGCGGCCGGCAAGGTGAAGGTCTCCGGGGCCGTTGCCGGCAAACCCGCGACCGGGGTGGGTGCGGATGCGCCGATCGTCGTCGACACGTCCGAGCACGAGGACCCCGGCTACGCGAGCCGCGGCGCGCACAAGCTGATCGGCGCCCTCGAAGCGTTCCCGGGTGTTCAGGTCAAGGGCCGCCGTACGCTCGACGCCGGTGCGTCCACCGGCGGATTCACCGACGTACTGCTGCGCAACGAGGCGGCGCACGTGATCGCCGTCGATGTCGGGTACGGCCAGTTGGTGTGGGCGTTGCAGACCGACGAGCGGGTCACCGTGATGGACCGGACCAACGTCCGGACGCTGACGCTGGAGGACATCGGTGGTGAGCCGGTTGATCTCGTGGTCAGCGACCTCAGTTTCATAAGCCTCACGCTGGTGCTGCCGGCGCTGCTCGGGGTGGTGAAGCCGGACGGCGAGCTGGTGCTGATGGTGAAGCCGCAGTTCGAGGTCGGCAAGGAGCGGCTGGGCAAGGGCGGCGTGGTCCGGGACCCCGAACTGCGCGCCGAAGCGGTCCGGACGGTCGCCGCCAAGGCGCACGCCCTGGGCTGGGGAATCGAAGGCGTAGCGGCCAGCCCGTTACCTGGACCGTCAGGAAATGTCGAATACTTCCTGTGGATACGCCGGGAAGCACCGGCCCTCGATGAGACGATGCTGCTGACCGCCGTCGAGCGCGGACCGCAATGACCGACCGGGGCGGTGGGGCGGGAATGCAGGAGAGTGGAGGCATGGGTGGCTGAGCACGAGCCGCGGCGCGTGCTGTTGGTGACGCACACCGGCCGGGAGCAGGCGGTCGAGGTCGCGCGTGAGGCGCACCGGCTGCTGACCGACGCCGGGGTGCTGGTCCGGCTGCTCGGTGGTGAGGCCGAGGAGCTCAAGCTCGAACCGGTGGAGATCGTCGACGACCCGGAGAAGGCGGCGAACGACGTCGAGCTGATCATGGTGCTCGGCGGCGACGGCTCGATCCTGCGCGGCGCGGAGCTCGCCCGCCCGCACGGTACGCCGGTGCTCGGGGTGAACCTGGGCCACGTCGGGTTCCTGGCCGAGGCCGAGGTCGACGACCTGGAGCGGATCGTCCAGGTGGTGGTGGACCGCAGCTACACGGTCGAGGAGCGGATGACGCTGGCGGTCGACGTACGGCTGGACGACGACCTGATCTTCGAGACCTGGGCGCTGAACGAGGCGAGTGTCGAGAAGGCGGCCCGGGAGAAGATGCTCGAGGTCCTGGTCGAGGTGGACGACCGGCCGCTGTCCCGGTACGGCTGTGACGGCGTCGTGGTCGCGACGCCGACCGGGAGTACGGCGTACTCCTTCTCCGCGGGCGGACCGATCGTCTGGCCCGAGGTCGAGGCGATCCTGATGGTGCCGCTGAGCGCGCACGCACTCTTCTCCCGGCCGATCGTGGTGGCGCCGACGTCGCGGCTGTCGATCGAGCTGGTCCCGTCCTGGCACGGGCGCGGCGTGCTGTGGTGCGACGGCCGGCGGATGGTCGAGGTGCCGCCCGGCGCCGAGATCCAGGTACGGCGGGGTTCGACGCCGGTCCGGCTGGCCCGGGCTCACGAGGCGCCGTTCACCGATCGGCTGGTGGCGAAGTTCGACCTCCCGGTGCTCGGCTGGCGTGGGGCCGCCGAACGCAAACGCAACGGCAACGGCAACGGCCAACAGGAGAACTGACAATGCTTTCGGAGATCCGCATCACTGGGCTGGGCGTGATCGAGGACGCGACGTTGGACCTCGACCCGGGTTTCACCGCGGTCACGGGTGAGACCGGTGCCGGCAAGACGATGGTCGTGACCGGGGTGAACATGCTCCTCGGCGGCCGTGCGGACAGCGGTCTGGTGCGGCACGGGACGCGCCGGGCGCGGGTGGAAGGGCGCGCGAGCAACGTACCGCGGGCGATCGTGCAGCAGGCCGAGGACCGTGGCGGCGAGCTGGACGACGACGAGTTGCTGATCGCGCGCGAGCTGTCGTCGGAGGGCCGTTCGCGCGCCTTCCTCGGCGGCGCGTCCGTCCCCGTTTCCGTGCTGGGCGAGGTTTCCGGGGATCTCGTCGCGATCCACGGTCAGGCGGACCAGTGGCGGCTGTTGCAGCCGGCGCGGCAGCGCGAAACGCTGGACACCTTTGCGGGCAAGGCGGTTCTGGTGCCGCTGCAGGAGTACGCCGCCGCGTACAAGCGGCACCGTGAGGTCGAGGCCGAGCTGATCGAGCTGACCACCCGTGAGCGTGATCGCCTCGCCGAGGCGGACCTGCTGCGGTTCGGTCTGAACGAGATCGCGAAAGCGGAGCCGCTGCCCGGCGAGGACAGCGAGCTCGCGGCCGAGGAGGATCGCCTCGCGTACGCGGACGGTCTGCGTACGGCGGCCACGAACGCGGCGGATGCGCTGGCGTCGGAGGACCTCGACTCGACCCGGCCGAACGACGTACTCGGACTGCTCTCGTTGGCGAAGCAGGTGCTGGACGCCGAGCGCGACCACGATGCGAAGCTGGCCGAGCTGGCGGACCGAGCCGGCGAACTGGGCTACCTGGCAGCGGATCTGGCCGGCGAGCTCTCGTCGTACGCCGCCGATATCGACACCGATCCGGCGCGGCTGGCTGTGGTGAGTGAGCGACGTTCCTTGCTGCACGGGCTGGTGCGCAAGTACGGCGGCGAGCAGGGCACCGTCGACGAGGTGCTGGACTGGACGAAGCGGTCGGCGAACCGGCTGGCCGAGCTCGACGGCAGCGACGAGCGCGTCGAGCAGTTGACGGTCGAGCTGGCCGAGCTGGACGCGAAACTCGCGGACCTCGGCCGGCAGATGCGGGACGCCCGGATCGAGGCGGCCGCACGGCTCGGTGTCGCGGTGTCCGAGGAGCTGACCGGGCTGGCGATGCCGCACGCGAAGCTGTCGGTCGAGGTGCACGAGACGACCGCCGGCCCGTTCGGCATCGACGAGGTCGAGTTCTGTTTCGCGGCGAACCCGGGGAGCCCGGCGCGCCCGCTGCAGAAGGCCGCATCCGGTGGTGAGTTGTCGCGGGTGATGCTCGCGCTCGAGGTGATCCTGTCGGACACGCACCCCGTGCCCACGTTGGTGTTCGACGAGATCGACGCCGGGATCGGCGGCCGCGCCGCGGTCGAGGTCGGCAAGCGGCTGGCCCGGCTGGCGGAGAAGACCCAGGTGATCGTGGTGACGCACCTGCCGCAGGTCGCCGCGTTCGCGGACCGTCATGCCGTCGTACTGAAGAGCGACGACGGGTCGGTGACCACGAGCGGTCTGGTGGCGCTGGACGACGACGCGCGGTTGAAGGAACTGTCCCGGATGATGGCCGGGCTGGAGAACTCGGACGCCGCGCAGGCGCACGCGGAGGAACTGCTCGCGCTGGCCGCCGAACGGCACAAGCCGCGCCGGAAGAGTCGTTCCAAAGGATGATTTGACGCCCCGAAACACACATAGTCACCGTTAATTCGGTGCGTGAACAAGGGCCGGGCCGGGTAAATGGCCCGGGAAGGGGCTCTTGACATGGCAGGATGAGGGTGCGATGAAACTGCCCAGCCTGCGGAGAGCACGCCCCACTGAACTGCCCGGCATCACCGGCGTGGTCCGGCTGGATCGACGTACCAAGAATCTCACCAAACGGCTCCGGCCGGGTGAGATCGCGGTCATCGATCACGTGGACCTGGACCGGGTGAGCGCCGAGGCCCTGGTCGACTGCCGGGTCGCCGCGGTGGTGAACGTGGCCGACTCGATCAGCGGGCGGTACCCGAACCTCGGGCCGGAGATCCTCATCGAGGCCGGCATCCCGCTCGTCGACGGCGTCGGCCGCGAGGTCTTCTCGGTCCTGCACGAGGGCGAACAGGTCCGGCTCGACGACGGCACGCTGTACCGCGGTCACGAGGCGGTCGCGAAGGGCCTGTCCCAGGACAGCAAGTCGGTCGCGGAGCTGATGGACGACGCCCGCGCCGGGCTGTCCACCCAGCTCGAGGCGTTCACCGCGAACACGCTCGAGTACCTGCGCCGCGAGAAGGACCTGCTGCTCGACGGTGTCGGCGTACCGGCGATCCACACGCCGATGGAGGGCAAACACGTCCTGATCGTGGTCCGCGGGTACGACTACCGCGAGGACCTGGTCGCGCTGAAGTCCTACATCCGCGAGTACCGGCCGGTGCTGATCGGTGTCGACGGCGGTGCGGACGCGCTGGTCGAGAACGGGTTCGTCCCGGACCTGATCCTCGGCGACATGGACTCGGTGAAGGACGAGACCCTGAAGTGCGGCGCCGAGGTGGTCGTGCACGCGTATCGTGACGGCCGCGCGCCCGGCGCCGAGCGGCTCGAGCGGCTCGGGGTGGAATCGATCGAGTTTCCGGCCGCCGGCACCAGCGAGGACATCGCGATGCTGCTGGCCGATTCCAAGGGGGCCTCGCTGATCGTCGCGGTCGGCACCCACAACTCGCTGGTGGAGTTCCTCGACAAGGGGCGCCCCGGCATGGCGAGTACGTTCATCACCCGGTTGCGGGTCGGTGCCAAGCTGGTCGACGCCAAGGGCGTCTCCCGGCTGTACCGCAGCCGGGTCTCGACGTTCCAGGTGGTTGCCTTGATGGTGGCCGGCCTGTTCGCGCTCGGGATGGCGATGGTCGCCATCGGGGCCGACGACGTCGTCTGGTCGATCCTGCGGGCGCGCTGGGGCGACTTCGTCTACTGGATCCGGGAGCTGTTCACGTGATCGACTTTCGCTACCACATCGTCTCTATCGTGGCGATCTTCTTCGCCCTGGGTGCCGGTGTGGTGCTCGGCGCCGGACCGTTGAAGGGCACCGGCAGCGAACTCGTCGCGAGCCAGGCCGAGAAGGACCGTCAGCAGCTGGCCGACGCCCGCGCCGAACTGGTGCAGGTGAAGGCGCTCGACAAGTACCGCGACGACTACGTCGCCAAGGTCACCGCCGGGATGACCAGCGGCAAGCTCACCGGCCGGAAGCTCGCGATCGTCACGATGCCGAACGCCGACAACGACCTGGTCAACAGCGTGCAGAACGAGGTCGAGCAGGCCGGCGCCGTCGTCACCACGAAGGTCGCGCTGGACGCGAAGCTGTTCGACACCGGTCAGCGGCAGCTGGTCGAGTCGCTGGTCAACCAGCTCGTCACCGCGGACATGCAGATCCCGACGGACAGTACGACCTACCAGCGAGCCGGGCTGCTGCTGGCGCGCGGGATCGCGGCCAAGGAAGAGGGCAAGACCGGCGACGCGGACTCGACCAAGGTGATCAGCGGGATGACCGGCGCGAAGCTGCTGTCGCTGAAGCCGTCGCAGATCAAGGACCGGGCGAGCCTCGTCCTGGTGATCGCCGCGAAGCCGCCGACGCCGCTCCCGGACAACTCGACGTATAACGACAGTGTCGACTTCATCGAGGGCCTGGACACCGGTAGCGCCGGTGTCGTGGTCGCGGGCACGCCGGTGACCGCGTCCGACGGCGGAATCCTCAAGGCCTTGCGGAGTGACTCCGAGGCCACCAAGATCGTTTCTTCGGTGGACGTGGCCGACATCCCCGCCGGACAGGCGACCGTCGTCTTCTCGCTGGTCGAGCAGGCGGAGGGCAAGGTGGGGCAGTACGGCGCGATCAACGCGAAGAACGGCGTCGCGCCGTCGGCCGTTCAGACGAAGGGCAACTGATGTGGGAATTCTGAGCGCCGCCATCGCGGCGGCCGCTACTGCCGGGCTCGAGCGCGCAGCGGAGAAGCTGCCCAAGGAGACCCGGGAGCCGTTCGAGCGGACCAATCACCGCGGTGAGCCGGTGACGCTGCTCGAGGGTCCGGTGGCGGTGCTCGGTGCGCTGGCCGGCGTCGCGGCGTCCCGCGGCAGCGGCAAGGTGAAGGCTGCCGCGCTGGTGGCGGGCGCGCTGTCGGGTGCGGTCGGTGCGTACGACGATCTGCGCGGGACCACGCAGGCCAAAGGTTTCCGCGGTCACCTGAGCGCGTTGAAGCACGGCGAGGTGACGAGCGGTGCGGTGAAGATTCTTGGTGTCGGCGTGGCCGGTCTCGCGGCCGCCGCGTTGCTGCCGCGGAAGTCGCGCGGGGTGAAGGCCTTCGCCGGGGTCGTTGCCGACGGCGCCTTGATCGCCGGTACGGCGAACCTCACCAACCTCCTCGACCTGCGGCCGGGACGCGCGCTCAAGGCCGTGACCGCGCTGAACGCACCGCTCGCCGTCGTGAACGGTCCGGCCGGTGCCGTCGTCGGCGCTGCCGCGGCGTCCGCCCCGTCCGACCTCGGCGAACGCTCGATGCTGGGCGACTGCGGCGCGAACGGCCTCGGCGCCATCACTGGTACGGCGCTTGCGGCGTCGCTCCCGCGCCCGCTGAAGGCGCTCGTGCTGGCGGCTGTTGTCGGCCTCAACCTGGCCAGCGAGAAGGTCAGCTTCACCAAGGTCATCGCCGACACCCCGGTCCTCGACAAGATCGACCAGTGGGGCCGTCGACCCAGGTGAGCCGGCTCGCCCGCGCGGCCCTGATTGTTGCGGCCGTCACCGTTCTGGCGCGGGTTGTCGGCTTCGGCCGATGGTTGGTGTTCTCGAAAACTGTCGGCGCGGGCTGTTTGGCTGAGGCCTACACAACGGCCAATCAGCTGCCCAACATTCTCTTCGAAGTGGTCGCCGGTGGGGCGCTGGCGGGCGCGGTCATTCCGGTGCTGGCCGGGCCGGTCGCGCGCGGCGATCGGGCGGCGCAGGGCCGGATCATCGGGGCGTTGCTGTCCTGGTCGTTCGTGCTGCTGGCGCCGGTCGCCTTGCTGGCTTGGGTTCTGGCGGGGCAGTACACCGACGCGATGCTCGCTCCCGGCGCCGACTGCGCGAGCTCCACGGCGACCGCGACCCGG
This sequence comes from Kribbella sp. NPDC055110, assembly GCF_053607525.1. Lineage (NCBI taxonomy): Bacteria > Bacillati > Actinomycetota > Actinomycetes > Propionibacteriales > Kribbellaceae > Kribbella > Kribbella sp. NPDC055110. The sequence goes on along the minus strand of NZ_JBSGTS010000015.1, from coordinate 162,980 downwards.
ATGCTGGCGATCTTCGTGCCGCAGGTCTTCGGGTACGCCGTGGCAGTGGTCGCGACCGCTGTTCTCCAGTCTCACAAGCGTTTCGCGGCCGGTGCGTGGGCGCCGCTGATCTCGAGCCTCGTGGTCGTCGGGACCTACTTCCTGTTCGCCGGTACGGCGCCTGACGCGGACTCGGCCTCGCAAGGAGCCACCGACCTACTGGCCTGGGGCACTACGGCCGGCGTCCTCGCGCTGGCCCTCACAGTGCTCGTCCCGATGCTCCTGCTCCGCCTGCCGATCAGACCGACGCTCCGACTGGATCCGGGAGTCGGTCCGGTACTGCGGAAGCTCGCACTCGCCGGCCTAGCAGTACTGGTCGCGCAACAGCTCACCTTCGTCGTCACGACGTACCTGGCCAACCACCGTGGCGCAGCAGGGAGCATTGCTGTCTACACGTGGGCCAACGCGGTGTACCTCCTGCCGTACGCAGTGCTGGCCGTGCCGATCACCACAGCCGTCTTCCCACGTCTGGCAGCAGCCTTCGAGGCAGGGGAGGGCTTCGACCGCTACGCCGCCGCGTCCACTCGCGCAGTGATGCTCGCTGGTGGCGCTGGTGCCGCATTGCTGGTCGGTACGGCGGTACCGGTCGCCAGGATCTTCGCGTACGACGACGGCGCGGTGCAGGAGGCCAAGGCGACCTCACTGGCCAACGGACTCGTCGCATTCGCCCCAGCTGCCATCGGGTTCGCCGTACTGATGCATGTCGGCCGAGTGCTCTACGCCCGGCACTCCGGACGTGAGGTGGCTGTGGTGACGTCCGCGGCGTGGATCCTCGTTGCAGTAGCCGGTGTGGTGCTCACGGCCCGCTGGGACGCCGTACCGGCGCTGGCGGCCGCGATGTCGGTCGGCATGGTCGTAGGCGCCGTCGTACTGCTCCTGGTCCTGCGCCGTGAGGCTGGACCAGCTGTACTGGCAGGAGTACCACGCGCTCATCTCACTGCACTGGCAGGTGCTGTGCTGGCCGGTGCAGCCGGCTGGGCGGTCGCACTGCCCGCAGCGGAGGGTGGAGTGGGCAAGGCCGTGGCGTTCGCCCTCCTCTCCGGGCTGGCCGCCGTCGTCGTGTACGCCGTGGTCGTGCTTGCATTGGATCGCGCGGACGCTCGCGCACTGGTACGACGGGAGAAACCATGAGGATCGGGCTGCTGCTCGCGGAGTCGCGGGGCGGCATCGGGCAGCACGTTGCCTCGCTGGTGCCACGGTTCGTGAGTGCGGGGCACGAGGTCGTGGTGTGCGCTCCACCGGGGACGGCCGAGCACTTCGACTTCGCCCCGGCGACCGTTGTCTCCCAGGCGGCCGGGCTGCGTGACTGCGACGTCATCCACGCGCACGGCTACCGCGCCGGCATGACTGCGCTGCGGGACAGGTCCCGGCTGCGCCCGCTAGTCGTCACCTGGCACAACGCGGTCATCGCGCCAGGTCCACGGGGCCTCGTGATGCGGATGGGGCAGCGGCTGGTTGCCAGAGGCGCCGACCTGACGCTGGGTGCGTCCACCGACCTCGTGGAGCTGGCCAAGAGCCTTGGCGCCCGCAACGCGCAGCTGGCACCTGTGGCCGCTCCGGCGCTGCCACGGATCCGTAAGTCGCGTGCCGGCGTACGGCGGGAGCTGGGGATCGGCGACCAGCCCATGGTGCTCACTGTGGGTCGTCTGGCGCCGCAGAAGGACTACCCGACCTTGCTGTCCGTTGCTGCTCGCGTACACGAGTCGACTCCGCACGCGGTGTTCGTGGTCGTCGGCGACGGGCCGCTGCGGGACAACCTGCAGGCGCGGATCGACGCGGAGCAGCTCCCGGTCCGGTTGCTCGGTCACCGCAACGACGTGGCCGATCTGCTGGGTGCGTCCGATGTGTTTCTGCTCACATCGCACTGGGAGGCGCGCGCGCTCGTCCTGCAGGAGGCGATGCAGGTCGGCGTACCGGTCGTGGCCACCGCGGTCGGCGGCGTACCCGAGTTGGTCGGGGACAGCGCCGTACTGGCGTTTCCCGCTGACGCGGACGGGTTGGCGGACGGAGTACGGGCCGTTCTGGCAGAGCCCGACACCGCGAACGCTATGCGGACACGGGGCCGGGAGTTGGCCTCCAGATGGATGGACGAGGACGCGGTGGCGAAGAATCTGCTCGACATCTACGCGGGTCTCGTCGCGACCGGTGGTTGACAAGCGGTAGGCTGGAGACCCGTGGACAGGGCTTCCAATTCGCAGCAGACCAAGCACGTATTCGTCACCGGTGGCGTGGCATCCAGTCTCGGCAAGGGACTGACGGCGTCCAGCCTCGGCAGTCTGCTGACGGCTCGGGGCATCCGCGTCACGATGCAGAAGCTGGATCCGTATCTCAACGTGGATCCCGGCACCATGAACCCGTTCCAGCACGGCGAGGTGTTCGTCACCAACGACGGCGCCGAGACCGACCTGGACATCGGGCACTACGAGCGTTTCCTCGACCGGGACCTCTCCCAGGTCGCGAACGTCACCACCGGCCAGATCTACTCGAGCGTGATCGCCAAGGAGCGCCGCGGCGAGTACCTCGGCGACACCGTCCAGGTGATCCCGCACATCACCAACGAGATCAAGGAACGGATGCTCGCGATGGCGGGCCCGGATGTGGACGTCGTACTGCACGAGATCGGCGGCACCGTCGGCGACATCGAGTCGCTGCCGTTCCTCGAGGCGGCCCGGCAGGTCCGGCACGACGTCGGCCGCGACAACGTGTTCTTCCTGCACATCTCGCTGGTGCCGTACATGGCGCCGAGCGGTGAGCTGAAGACCAAGCCGACCCAGCACTCGGTCGCCGCGCTGCGCTCGATCGGTATCCAGCCCGACGCGATCGTGTGCCGCGCCGACCGGCCGATCCCGGACAGCGTGAAGCGCAAGATCTCGCTGATGTGCGACGTCGACGTCGAGGCCGTGGTGGCCGCGGTCGACGCGCCGTCGATCTACGACATCCCGAAGGTCGTGCATGCCGAGGGTCTGGACGCGTACGTCGTACGCCGCTTGAACCTGCAGTTCCGCGACGTCGACTGGACCCGCTGGGACGAGCTGCTGCGGGTCGTGCACCACCCGAAGGACGAGGTCACGGTCGCGCTCGTCGGCAAGTACATCGACCTCCCGGACGCGTACCTGTCGGTCGCCGAGGCGCTGCGCGCAGGCGGGTTCGACAACGACGCCCGCGTGAACCTGCGCTGGATCGCCTCCGACGAATGCGCCACGCCCGAAGCCGCGGCCCGGCTGCTCGGTGACGTCGACGCGATCTGCATCCCGGGCGGATTCGGGGTGCGCGGGATCGAGGGCAAGATCGGCGCGATCCGGTACGCCCGCGAGCAGGGCGTCCCGATCCTCGGGCTGTGCCTCGGCCTGCAGTGCATGGTGATCGAGGTGGCGCGTGACCTGGCCGGTCTGGTGGACGCGAACTCCAGCGAGTTCGACCCGGACGCGGAGCAGCCGGTGATCGCGACGATGGAGGAGCAGAAGCACATCGTCGACGGCTCCGGCGACCTGGGCGGCACGATGCGGCTCGGGCTGTACCCGGCGAACCTGGCCGACGGCTCGATCGTCCGCTCGCTGTACGGCGCCCCGTCGGTGCAGGAACGGCACCGGCACCGCTACGAGGTCAACAACGCATACCGGGACAAGCTCGAGACGGCCGGCCTGGTGTTCAGCGGCCTGTCGCCGGACAACGAGCTGGTCGAGTTCATCGAGCTGGACCGCTCCGTGCACCCGTACTTCGTGGCCACGCAGGCGCACCCGGAGCTGCGGTCGCGGCCGACCAAGCCGCACCCGCTGTTCTCCGGCCTGGTCGCGGCCGCCATCGAGCGGCAGCGTGAGTCCCGCCTCCCGGTCGAGGACCCGAAGCCCGCCGCCAAGAAGGTTGGCGCCGAGAAGGTCAAGGCTGAGACGGTCAAGGCTCGATGACCGACTACCCGGAGCTCCGGTTCGGCGCGGGGCTGGCGGATCAGCCCGAGCGCTGGCCGGTCTCCGCCTCCGAGACCGTGCACGAGACCGGCCGCGTGATCTCGGTACGCCGGGACACCATCGAACCGCCCAGCGGTGACGCGTTCGTCCGAGATGTCGTCGTACACCCCGGAGCCGTCGGTGTGGTCGCCCTCGACGAGAACAACCGGATGCTGCTCGTACGCCAGTACCGGCACCCGGTCGGCTACAAGCTGCTCGAGGCGCCGGCCGGGCTGCTCGACGTCCAGGGGGAGCAGTACCGCCTGGGCGCCGAGCGCGAACTGTGGGAGGAGACCGCCACCAAGGCCGCCGACTGGCGGATCCTGGTCGACGCGTTCACCTCACCCGGCCTGACGAATGAGGCGGTCCGGATCTTCCTGGCCCGCGACCTGTCACCGGCGCCAGAGTCGTTCGAGCGGGTGCACGAGGAGGCCGACATGGAAACCCTCTGGGCCCCCCTCATCGACGTAGTAGGTGCCGCCCTCGCCGGCCACCTCCAGAACCCCATCCTCATCATGGGCGCCCTGGCCGCCTGGACCGCCCTCAACGGCCCCGGATTCGAAACCCTCCGCCCAGCCGACGCCCCCTGGCCGGCGAAGGACAACTGACGCCGCTCCCAGAATCTGATACGACCGTGTTGGGGAGGATCCTGTCCCGGATCGGGTAGAAAACCCTCCCCAACCCCGCCACAACCTGCGAGGACCGCTGGCCCGTTGGGACATCGTTACTTGCTCCACGTGGTGAGTGGCCTGTGTGCTCGCTAGCGTCAGTGCGATGTGGCAGCCATCGCCTGGTGCGAAGAGAATGCTCGACAAGCTCGTGGTGAACGTCATCGACGGGGGCGAGCTCCCGGTCCACCACAACATGGCCGGCGTGTCGTTCGACGCATCGACCGGCCCTGTGGGGCAGGTGCAGGCCGACGGTTCGATGGCGTTCGACGACACGGTCGGCCGTGCCTTCGAGACGGCTGCGGAACGGGGTCGCTCGATGACCATGGAAGAGGTGGACGAGCTCCGGCATGCGATTCGGGCGGTCACCTTCACGGCGCTGGACAAGCGCATCGAGGACCGTCAGACCGAGCCGGGCAAACCTGTCGAGATGAGGCTCGATGCCGGCACCGAGGCGGATCAGTTCCTGAACGACGGGCTGCGGCACGCGGACTGGGCCATCAACGGCGACCGGATCTGCTACCGGCTCAGCCCCGAGCTGGGCTCGCGTCTTCGGGACGTCATGCCACGCGAGCTCGGGCAGCCGGTCGCCGAGGACGCGGCTGTGTCTCTTGCCGATCAGTACGCGCGGGCGTGCGGCGAGTGGACCGACAACGCGGTCCGCGACCTGCTCAAGGCGCCGCGAGAGCAGGTCTTCGAGACGGTCGTCGACGCGAAACTGGCAGCCGTCTTGCGGGACGACTTCGAGCCGGTCCGTGACGCACTGGCAGAACTGCGCGGGCGACTGGCGAACGACGTCCGTACGGAGTTCCAGCAACTCTCCGGGGAGCCGCACCTCAGAATGTCCGATGTCCAGGAACGCGTGGCCGCGGCCTGCGAGCGCGTCGACGACGCGGCGCGGATCGTGAAGGAAACCGTGAACTCCATGCCGGCGCAGCAGACCGGGCGGCCGGTGGAGGCCGGCGCACGCAGGGCCGACAGCACCCCGCACAGATGGACCAGCTTCGGCCGCTGAACCCCGCGTCACGCTTCCGAAGAACCGCGACCTACGGCTGTTCGCCATCGCTACTGGATGACAACCTCGCCGCCGTCCTCGGCCAGGGTGGCGGCGACCAGGCGGGTGTTTGCGGTGAACTCGGCGGTGGGGATCTTCGGGAGCATGTCGTCCCAGGCGGCGATCATCGCGCCGCGCAGTTGCATCATGCCGAGCGGACGGGCGAGGAACCACAGATGGAAGTGCTCGCTGCCGTCGCCCCACCGATTGAAGTGCGTCCGGCCGACGCTGTCGATGCTCTGGATCGCTTTCGCCACGCGCTGGATCACGGAGCCGAGAGTGGCGGTCAGCTCTGGTGGCAGGTTGTCGAGACGGTAATGGTCGCGCGGCTCGAGGATCGCCACGAGCGGCAGACCGGTCGGCTCGAACGCCTTCAGCGACCACTGCTCGTCGCGCCAGATCGCGGACCCGTCCGGGTCCGCACACTTCGGGCACGGCTGACCGCCGTCCTCGCCGCGTCGTGCCGGTTCGGGCAGCACCGGATCGGCCAGCGGCACCACCTGCAGGTCACCCTCGAACGGGAAGAAGGGGGAGCCGAGCAACGGTTCGGCTGACATGCGTTCGCCGTACGGCAGACGGCGGTGGTACTCGGAGGGCAGCTCGGTCATGGACCGCACTCTGCCCGAGAATCGGGGCATGGAGAAGCCGGAGTTGGCCGCACTACTGGATCTCGAACCGCACCCGGAGGGCGGCTGGTACCGGGAGACGTGGCGCTCGCCCGTCGAGTTCGAGCCCGAGGGGTACGACGGAACTCGGGCCAGCGCGACCGCGATCTACTTCCTGCTCGCGCCGGGGGAGGAGTCGCGATCGCACCGCGTGCGGTCGACGGAGCTGTGGCTGTGGCACTCGGGCGGGCCGTTGACGCTGGAGTACGACGATCAGACGGTCACCCTCGGAGCGGACGTGCGAGCCGGACAGCACCCGCAGGTGGTGATACCTGCGGGCGCATGGCAAGCAGCCCGACCCGCCGGCGACGAGCCGGTCCTGGTGTCCTGCATCGTGTCACCGGGCTTCGACTTCGCCGACTTCACGATGCGCTAGACCCTCCTCTACATCTGCGGAACGATGCCTTCGCCTGCTGTGACCTCTGGGAGGTGTTCGCGGACCATGTAGCCGCCGGCGCAGGCGATCCACACGGCCGAGAGCAGCAACGGGATGCCGGTCATCAGGAAGCCGCCGGCAACGAACGCGCCGTTGGAGGCGAAGATGCCGAACGAACCGGCGAACGACACCACTGCGGCCAGCAAGGCCAGATAGCCGAGCCAGTTCGGCATCAGGTGCGTCCGCATCACGCCCAGGCCGGCCGCGGCCAACGGCAGCGCCGCGGCGAAGCCGATCATCGTGGTCATCACCGCGCTGAGCTCGTACATCGCCATGGTCAGCCCGGCGTCCCGGCCGTTGATGGCGAAGGCGGTCGCACCGGTGATGGCCGCGTTCACGAAGATCGCTCCACCTACCAGCACCGACCCGGCAAGCAGCGCCAGGTGCACATCACTGCGCTCGTCGCGCTCGCGGATCGCCTCGGCGAACGCGGACGCGAACCAGATCACCAACCCGCCCGCTGCGGCCCACATCAGCGCGCTGGTCAGGATCAAGCCGCGGTTGTCGGCGATCCAGGACGAGATCGTCCCGTTGGACTCGTCCACTGTGGGAGGGTTGCCCGGGAGGAACCTGCCCAGCACCGCCAGGACGACGAAGGCCAGCCCGGCGATGCCTCCCCAACGCAACTCGTGTCGCTCAGTCATGAGAACACCTCCAACATGCACCACCCCGATGTGGTGCATCTACTGCTGATAGTCCCCCGTTCTGGCCGGGAATCAAGAGGCTGTTTCAGCACCTACTGGAGAACGGTTGCCAGCGCCTCGTAACCCGGTAGCAGGTCGATCCCCTCGTGGCCCAGTTGCTGGATCGCGACGTGGTCGGCGCCCGCGTCCAGGTGGGCCTTCAGGCCCGCTGCGACCTCGACCGCGGAGCCGTGCAGGACCATCGCGTCGACGAGCCGGTCGCTGCCGCCGTCCGCGAAGTCGTCGTCGGTGAAACCGAGGCGCTTGAAGTTCGTCGTGTAGTTGCTCAGCTGCAGGTACGGCGCCAACCGGTCGCGGGCCGTCGCGCGCGCGATCTCGGGATCGGTTTCGAGAACGACCATCTGCTCCGGAGCGAGCAGCACTCCGCCGCCGAGGGTGCGCCGCGCTTCCCGGGTGTGTTCCGGAGTGGTCAGGTAGGGGAGCGCTCCGGCCGTCCGCGCGCCGGACAGTTGCAGCACCTTCGGCCCGAGCGCGGCCAGTGCGCGCCGATCGGCCGGCACCTTCGCGTCGTCCAGTTCGTCGAGGTACCCGACGATCGTCTGGTACGGCGACTTGTACTCGCCGGTGGCCTCCCGGTGCCCGATCCCGACGCCGAGCAGGAACCGCCCGGGATGCTCGTCCTCCAACCGGTGGTACGACGCCGCGACGTCGGCCGCCGGGGACTTCCACATGTTGACGATGCTGGTGCCGACGGCAACCGAACTCGTTGCGGCCAGCAACACCTCGGCGTCGCGCAGATCGCCCTCGGGTGAGCTGCCCAGCCACAGGGCGCCGTACCCCGCCTGCTCCAGTCCCGCCGCGAGCTCCGGGCCGTAGTGCTGGCCGCCGTGCCAGATTCCGTAGCGTCCCAGTTCCATCGCCACTGCCTACTCCTGTCGTCGGACGTCCCTCAACGTGCAACCCGGGGCGGGCGGGTGCCATTCCACAGCATCCCTGACGGCTACGAATGCCCGTCAATGATCGTTGCCACGTCAGCCGTACGTCGGACGCGGAAGGTAGTCGAGAACTTCCCGTCCGCATTCGCCGTACGCCGCCGTACGCCGGGCGATCCGGCGCCGTCCAAGTAGTTGAGAGGTGCATGAATGGACGGGATATTTTGCCGGAATGCTTCCATTGGATTAATGCCGGAGTACTCGCAGTGTGTCGCGTGACGATCAGACCATCCGATCGGCTGGTATGAACCCCGCGGGCTTACACTCGGCAGCGACCTAGCGGCATACCCCTCAACCGCCGGGCCGCGGACACAACGACGTGGGCCGCACACCTGGAGCGTGAAAGAAGGGCGAGTTGTGAAGGTCGGAGTACCGAAAGAAGTCAAGAACCACGAGTATCGGGTGGCGATCACGCCGTCCGGTGTGCACGAGTTCGTGCGCAGCGGGCACGAGGTTCTGATCGAGCAGGGGGCGGGCGCCGGTTCGCTGATCCCGGACGACGAGTTCGTCGCAGCCGGGGCGCGCATCGTGCCAGAGGCGGACGACGTCTGGGCCGACGCGGAGCTGGTGCTCAAGGTGAAGGAGCCGGTGGCGGAGGAGTACCACCGGATGCGCAAGGACCAGGTGCTGTTCACGTACCTGCACCTCGCCGCCAGCCAGGAGACCACCGACGCGCTGCTGCGATCCGGCATCACCGGAATCGCCTACGAGACAGTCCAGCTGCCGGACGGCACTCTGCCGTTGCTGGCGCCGATGAGCGAGGTCGCCGGCCGGCTGGCGCCGCAGTCCGGTGCGTACCACCTGATGGCGCAGGGCGGCGGCCGTGGCGTGCTGCTCGGCGGCGTGTCCGGCGTACACCCGGCCCGTGTGGTCATCCTCGGCGCCGGTGTCTCCGGCATGAACGCGGCCGCGATCGCACTCGGTATGCAGGCACAGGTGCAGCTGTTCGACCGCAACATCGCACGGCTGCGGCAGGCCGACCAGATCTACCAGGGCCACCTGCTGACGATCGCGTCGAACGCCTTCGAGATCGAGAAGGCAGTGCTCGAGGCCGACCTGGTCATCGGTGCGGTGCTGGTGGTCGGTGCGAAGGCGCCGAAGCTGGTCACCAACGACATGGTCAGCCGGATGAAGCCGGGCAGCGTGCTGGTCGACATCGCGATCGACCAGGGCGGCTGCTTCGAGGACTCACGTCCGACCACGCATGCGGACCCGGTCTACAAGGTGCACAACTCGCTGTTCTACTGCGTCGCCAACATGCCCGGTGCAGTGCCGAACACGTCGACGTACGCGCTCACCAATGTGACGCTGCCGTACGCGATCGAGCTGGCGAACCTCGGGTGGCGGGAGGCGCTGAAGCAGGACCACAGCCTGGCGCTCGGCCTGAACACGTTCGACGGGCACGTCACGTACGGTCCGGTCGCCGACGCGCATGACCTGTCGCAGCTGAAGCTCGACGAGGTGCTGGTCTGAGCGACATCGCACGGGCGGTCAGCGCGTACCTCGACCACCTCACGGTCGAGCGCGGCCTGGCCGCCAACACGTTGGCGTCGTACCGGCGGGACCTGCGCCGGTACGGCGGCTACCTCGCGGCCTCGGAGATCGACAGCCTCGCCCGGATCACGGAGGCTGTGGTCAGCGGCTTCTTGATGCGGCTGCGTGAAGGCGACGCCGACCACCCGCCGCTGACCGCGTCCAGTGCGGGCCGGACCGTGGTGGCGGTCCGGGGCTTCCACAAGTTCTGTGTGCGCGAGGGACTGAGCGCAGTGGACCCTGCGGCGGCAGTGAAACCACCTGTGCCGCCGCAGCGACTGCCGAAGGCTCTGTCGGTCGACGAGGTGACCAGGATCCTCTCAGCCGCCGCAGGAGCCGAGGCGGAGCCTGCTGTGCTGGCAACGCGGGATGCGGCGTTGCTGGAGTTTCTGTACGGCACGGGGGCGCGTATCTCGGAGGCGGTCGGGCTGGACGTCGACGACATCGACCTGGACGCCGGTGCGGTGCTGCTGCGCGGTAAGGGCAGCAAGGAGCGGGTCGTGCCTGTCGGCACGTACGCCCGCGACGCGCTGTCGGCGTACCTGGTCCGTGGGCGCCCTGAGCTGGTGTCACGCGGTCGCGGCACCCCTGCGCTCTTCCTGAACGCCCGCGGCGGCCGCCTGTCCCGGCAGAGCGCTTGGACGGTACTGCGTCGCGCTGCCCAGCGGGCCGGGATCTCGAAGGAGATCTCCCCCCACACGCTGCGGCACTCGTACGCGACACATCTGCTCGACGGCGGCGCCGACGTACGCGTGGTCCAGGAGTTGCTGGGACACGCATCCGTCACTACGACGCAGGTCTACACGCTGGTGACGGTCGACAAGCTCCGCGAGGTCTACGCCACCTCGCACCCGCGGGCGCTGTCCTCCTGAGCGCTACCCCCGGTGAGCCGGATGCATGGACGGTGTGCGATCATCTCGTCACGGCCGGTGATCCGGGGAGGGTGATCGGCCGAGTTCGGAGCTTTGTCGACAAACAGCCCCACCCCGGTGCGGAGTGGCTGGTTGAGAGTGCTTGAATGCACGCTTACAGTCGCTGGGATCGCCCGTATCGGTTGAAAGGTTTGACGAGTCATGAACGAGTCGACATTCCCGGGCACCGAACACGTGATGGGCCACCTTCCGGTACCGGAGCCGGCCCAGCCGATCAGCATGCCACCGACGACTCCACCCAGCAGCCCGCCGCGGCCGGCGCCCACGGCGCCGCGGGGCCTGCCCGACAACTATGCGGAGATGCCGAAGCCGACGGCCAAGCTCACCGCGGAGGACCTTGCACCCGTGAACGACCCGAACGGTCCGCGTCACAAGATCGGGCCGACCGGCCGGCCGCTGCCGGACCTGCCGGTGCCGCTGCCACCGACCAAGACCGGTCCGGCGCAGGTGATCGCGATGTGCAACCAGAAGGGTGGCGTCGGCAAGACCACCACCACGATCAACCTCGGCGCGGCGATCGCCGAGACCGGTCGCAAGGTGCTGCTGATCGACTTCGACCCGCAGGGGTCCGCCTCGATCGGCCTCGGCGTACAGCCGCACGACCTCGAGCTGTCGGTGTACAACCTGCTGATGCAGCGCGACATCACCCCGGACGAGGTGATCCAGGCGACTCGCGTGGAGAACCTCGACCTGCTGCCGGCCAACATCGACCTGTCCGCGGCCGAGGTCCAGCTGGTCCAGGAGGTCGCCCGCGAGTACACGCTGCAGCGGGTGCTGGACCCGATCATCCCGCTGTACGACGTGATCCTGATCGACTGCGCCCCGTCGCTCGGTCTGCTCACCGTGAACGCGCTGACCGCGTCGAACGGCATCGTCGTACCGCTCGAGTGCGAGTTCTTCGCGCTCCGCGGCCTGGCGATGCTCACCGACACGATCGCGAAAGTACAGGACCGGCTGAACCCGAAGCTGGAGATCGTCGGGATCCTCGGCACCATGTTCGACGGGCGCACGACGCACGCCCGGGAGGTCCTCGACCGGGTGGTCCAGGCCTTCGACGAACGCGTCTTCCACACCGTCATCCGGCGTACCGTCAAGTTCCCCGAGACCACGGTCGTCGGCGAACCGATCACGACGTACGCGCCCTCGTCCCAAGCGGCTACGCAGTACCGCGACCTTGCCAAGGAGGTGCTGGCGCGTTGTCCCGCCGGGTGAGCCTGCCAGGTGCCAGTGAACTCTTCGGGGGTGCGGCACCGAAGCAGACCAGACCCGAGAAGCGCACCACCACCGACGGACCGTCCACTTCTGTGCGGTCCCGGACCGCGGTCGTCGACGACCGGAAGTCGAGTGGTCGGATCCGCCACGACACGAAGATCACCGTGTACGTGACGGAGGAAGAGCTGCTCGGCCTGGAACAGACCAGACTCGCGCTCCGCGCGGAGCACAGCCTGACGGCCGACCGGGGCCGGATCGTCCGCGAGGCGATCGACGTCCTGCTCGCCGACTTCGTCGACCACGGTCCGGACTCGGTCCTGGTCCGCCGGCTGCGCGCGTCCGACGACCGGGCCGCGGAGCTCAAGGGTACGGAGTGACGGTGTCCTCGGACTCGTTACCTCTGGATCTCGGACCCGACGAAGCCCCGGCTGTTGCCGAGGGCAAGGGGTTCAGCGTTCACCTGGTGAACTTCGAGGGTCCGTTCGACCTGCTCCTGCAGCTGATCTCGAAGCACAAGCTGGACATCACCGAGATCGCGCTGTCGGTGATCACCGACGACTTCATCGCGCACATCAAGGCGCTGGGGTCGGAGTGGGACCTCGACCAGACCTCGGAGTTCCTGCTGATCGCGGCGACGCTCTTGGATTTGAAGGCGGCGCGGTTGCTGCCGAAGGGTGAGGTCGAGGACGACGAGGACCTCGCCCTGCTCGAGGCGCGGGACCTGTTGTTCGCTCGGTTGTTGCAGTACCGGGCGTTCAAGCAGATCGCGGCCCTGGTGCAGGAGCGGATGGCGGTCGAGTCGCGCCGGTTCCCGCGGGCTGTGGGGGTGGAGCCGCGGTTCGCGGAGCTCCTGCCCGAGGTGTTGCTGGGGCTCGATCCGGCGGGGTTGGCGGCGCTGGCTGCGAAGGCAATGGCGCCCAAGGACGACGTACAGCCTGGGGTTTCGCTCGCACACCTGCACGCGCCGGCTGTCACTGTGCGGGAGCAGGCGGAGGTGATCATCGACAGGCTGCGGCGGCAGCGGAGTACCACGTTCCGGTCGCTGGTGGCTGATTCGCCTGACACCGTCACCACAGTTTGCCGGTTCCTGGCGTTGCTGGAGCTGTTCCGCGAGGCGGCTGTCACGTTCGACCAGGTCACGCCGCTCGGTGAGCTCACGATTCGGTGGACCGGCACCGATGAAGGCGAGATCGCCGTCAGCGACGAGTTCGACGAGGAACCGAAACCCGCCGACGAGACGGGTGAGGCCCCGGTCGTCGAAGACGAGACGCACTTCCTCGAACCCGGCGAGATCCTTACCGATGAATCCGACATCCACCAACCCGCCCCAGACGAATCCGAGACGGCAAACCAGTGACCAACCCCACCCACCCCTCCACCCCGGAAGCCCCCAAGTCCCCCGAGGACCTGCCGTCCACCACCCCCGACGCCACCGCCGTCGAGGAGGTTGGGGAGGTTTTTGCCCCCGATTCGGCAAGTAGCTCTCCCCAACCCGACCCGACCGACGCGACCGACGCGACCGACGCGACCGACGCGACCGACGCGACGGACGCGACGGAGGAGTCGGCCAAGGCAACCGACGACACGCGCGCCAACGGAGCGGGCGCTGACGGAGCGGGCGAGCTGTCCGCAGACGCGGGCGCTGGCGAGGCGGGTGCGGCCGACGTGGTGGGGGAGTCGCCCGCGGCGACCGACGAGGCGCGTGCTGACGAGGCGGAGGAGCTGTCTGACGGAGCGGGCGCTGGCGAGGCGGGCGAGCTGTCCGCCGACGCGGGTGCTGACGACGCGGGGGAGTTGGCTGCTGGGGCGGGTGGTGACGGGGCGGGCGTGGAGGATGAGGAGCATTTGCCTCCGGGGCAGACTTCGGTGCCCGTGGGGGACGAGGTTGTTGTTGACGACGAGACGATGCGGCGGGCGCTCGAGGCGATTCTGATGGTGACGGACGAGCCGTTGCCGGTGCTGACGATGGCGCGTGCAGTCGGTCGGCCGACGGGTGATGTGGGTGCGGCGCTGGAGGAGCTGGCGGCGGAGTACACCGAGCAAGGGCGTGGGTTCGACCTGCGTGAGATCGGCGGCGGCTGGCGGTACTACACCCGCGTCGAGGCCGCGCCGTACGTCGAACGCTTCGTCCTAGACGGTCAGCAGGCGCGCCTCACGCAGGCCGCGCTCGAGACGCTCGCCGTGGTCGCGTACAAGCAACCGGTCAGCCGGGCGCGGGTCTCCGCGATCCGTGGGGTGAACGTCGACGGCGTGATGCGTACGCTCGTCGCCCGCGGTCTGGTCGAGGAGGCCGGCTCGGACACGGAGTCGCAGGCGACCCTGTACCGCACGACGACGTACTTCCTCGAACGCATGGGAATGCAGTCCCTCGACGACCTCCCCGAACTCGCCCCGTACCTCCCCGACATGGACGACATCGAAGAAGAACTAGCCGCCCAAACCCTCCCACCCGCGCCGACCACCGACGAGCAACCGTCACCAGCCGCGGAGGCCGGCGAGGCCGAGAGTCCGAGCGACACCGCAACACCCACACCCGACACCACCTCCACCGAGGCGGACGAGGCGTCCGCTGGGGTGTACGCCGAGGACACGCAGGCCGGTGAGGCTGAGGAGTCAGGCGACGCAGCAGCACCCGCGCCCGACATCACCTCCGCGGAGGCAGACGAGGCGTCCGCTGGGGTGTACGCCGAGGATGCGGCGGCCGGTGAGGCTGAGGTGTCGCACGACGCCGCAGCACCCGCGCCCGACATCACGTCCGCGGAGGCAGACGAGAGGTCCGCTGGGGTGTACGCCGAGGACGTGCGGTTCGGTGAGGCTGAGGAGTCGGACGACGCCGCAGCACCTGCGACGAACGACACCTTCGCGGAGGACGTGGACGTGGAGGGCGTGGAAGTGGTGGGCGTGGACGCGGTGGATGTACATGTGGATGCTGATGGTGTGGGGGTGCGGGATGGGGGATGAGGGTGGGGTTCGGTTGCAGAAGGTTTTGGCTCGGGCGGGGGTGGCTTCTCGGCGGAGTTCGGAGATTCTGATCGAGGAGGGGCGGGTCGAGGTCGACGGGCGGGTGGTGACGGAGTTCGGGGTCCGGGTGGATCCTGAGACGGCGGTCATCCGGGTCGACGGCGCGCGGATTCCGCCGGTGAGTGCGAACGTGTACCTGGTCCTGAACAAGCCCCGCGGCGTCGTGACCACGATGTCCGACCCGCAAGGGCGCCCGTGCATCGCGGACTTCGTCGAGGACCGGCCCGAGCGGCTGTTCCACATCGGCCGGCTCGACACGGACACCGAGGGGCTGTTGCTGCTCACGAACCACGGCGAGTTCGCGCATCGCCTGGCGCATCCGTCGTACGAGGTCTCCAAGACGTACGTCGCCGAGGTCGAGGGCAACGTCAAACCGGTTGTACTGCATGCGCTCCTGGACGGTATCGAGCTCGACGACGGCCCGGCCCGCGCGGACACGGTGAAGATCGTCTCCACGGTGCCCGGCCGCACCCTCGTGGAGATGTCGCTCCACGAGGGCCGCAACCGGATCGTCCGCCGGATGTTCGACGCGGTCGGTCACCCGGTGAAGCGGTTGACTCGTACCGCGATCGGCCCGGTCCGCCGCGGCAACCTCCACACCGGTCAGCTCCGCGAACTCGACCCACCCGAACTAGGCCAGCTCCTGGACCTCGTAGACCTCTGACCACACGAGGGGATATCCACCCGTGTGGTGGCTTATCCCCTCGCATACCAGGGGAGAAGCCACAACGCGGAGGGATATCCCCTCGTGTGAGGAGTGGCCACTACTCGCCGTACAGGAGCCAGTCGGCTTCGGAGCTGCCGGGGTAGGAGCGGAAGTACGTCTTGTCCTCGGGGGCGGCGAGTTGGTCGCCCACCGTGCCCAGGCCCTTGATGACGGTGGCGGTCCCGTTGGCGTGGCTGACGGCGTACAGGTAGCCGCGCCGCGTGTCCGTGTCGATGGCCAGCAGCAGTGTGCTCTGCGAACCGCACTTCTCTGCGATGAGCGTCTCGAAACCCTGCCACGTCGACGCACGCACCTTCTTCACCACGGGCTTGCCGGTGAGCGGGATGCGGATTGTGTACAGCGCCCCGCCGCGGGTGTTGGCGAGGAACGTGTCGTAGCTGCGGGTCTGACTGATCAGTGTCATCGTCTTGACCGCCGAGAACCCGGTGTACGTCGCTTTGGCGCGCCAGGCGGACCCCTCCACGGTCCAGCGCGTCACGACGTCGCCCTGCAACGCGTAGGTGTTGGTACGCGTCTTGGTCCCGTAGTACGTCGACTGCTCCAGATACGTCTGGTGGATCCAGCCGCCGCCCACCTTCGACTTCTGGACCGAGTCAGGGTCGAGCTGACCGTCGATGGTGGCGTAGCTGAACCGGTACAGGTCCGTCCCCATCACCACGTACCCCCGGTCCAGCATGGCCACCGGCGGATCCGGCTCCCAACCGACAGAGGTCGCGAGCCGCACCCGGTCCACCGGGAACAGCGCCTTCGGCCCGACCGTCGGCTTTGACGCCGTCACTGGTGTGGTCGCGGTGATCCGCTGGAACTTGTGATCGCCCTGCACGGTCACTGTGCCCAGTGTCATCGCACGGGCGGCACTCGCCTGTCCGGCCGCGGCCTGAACCGGTACAGGCACGAGCGCTGCTGCCGTCATCGCCGCGCCCAGCGCGCCCGCGGCGATCCGCCACCTGGTCATACAGCCCCCTTCGGAGGAGTCGTGTCATCCACCTCGATGCCGACTATCCCGAAAAGGTTAGGGACCGGTCGAAGAACTCTCGAACCAGTCGTCGTACGGCGGGTACGCCGCAGCGCGACGCACCGACCAGCTTGGCCCGCGCGGTAGCCGTCATCAGGTCGGCGGACTGCAGTTGCGGCGCGAACGCGGCGTAGTCCGTCCAGATCCAGTGGTTCGCGTCGGGCAACTGCACCTGCCGTACCGGACCGCCGTGTGAGAGCACGGCCGACCACGTGCGGTCGAAACGCTCGTCGCGGAACCCGTCCGTCCCACCGAGCAGCAGCGGCTTGCGGGTGCCGTGCTGGGCGATCGGATAGAGCTCACCGTCCAGCGTGTCCAGGTAGCCCTCCAGATTGGCGGCCGCGCGGACCTGTGGGTGCTCCAGCGACACAGCCGCGGTGGCACCACCAGCTGAGTGTCCGTAGACACCGACACGACGCAGGTCGATCGACTCGTGCAGATCCGACAGGTGGTCGAACACGAACCGCAGGTCGGCGAAACGCGTGTCCATCATCAGGCGCGACCGCACTGGGTCCGTCTGCACGTCCGGTCCGATCTCGATGACCCGTAGCCGTCCGTCCGGGAACACCACCTCACTCGCCTCGCCCGGGTGGTCAAGCGTGAGTACGACGTACCCGTGACTGGCCAGCTCCTCCGCTGCGGAGGTGCCGATGGTGCGGGGGTCTGCACCACCTGGGCTGTAGAGCAGCGTGGGTCGCGGCCCGGGCAGGGCCGGTGCATCGACGTACGAATGGGTCAGCGTGGCGGCCCAGTTCACTCCACTGGTCGGCAGCTCCGGATGGAGGACACCGGCGTCAAGTCCCTTGAAGACGTCTGCTGCGGCCGGTGCGAGCTGTGGCGCGCGTTGGTACCCACGTACGACGGCGGCAGGGTAGAAGATCGTCAGCGCGATCTCACGGGTGGGTGCGCCGTTCCACGGGTCGGAGCGGTCCCGGTCGACCAGTGCGCGGGTCGTCGTACCGACTGGCAGGCGGCCGGTGGGAGCGGGCAGGCGGAGTGTCAGCTCGGTCGCCGCGGACGCTGAGAGCGGTAGGGCAGCCGTCAGAGCGGAGGCGGCGGTGGCGGTGAGGAAGGTTCGTCGTCTCATGTCGACGACGTTGGCACGCTGCAACCTGCAGGTCAGCTGAGTCACTGGCATCTCCACCCGGAGTTCCAGCTCCGGGTGGAGATGCCAGTGGTGGTCAGGCACCGGTCAGTTGAGTGCCGGCCGTGTAGTAGCGGAAGTACGAGTCCTGGCTCGGGAAGGTGGTCGGGACCTTGCCGAGGCCCTTGATGACCGTGGCGGCGCCGTTGGCGTGGCTGACGGCGTACAGGTAGCCGGTACCGGTGTCCTTGTCGATGCCGAGCAGCAGGGTGCCGTTTTTGCCGCACTTCTCGGCGATGAGTGTTTCGAAGCCCTGCCAGGTCGAGGTGCGGATCTTCGTCACCACCGGCTTGCCGGAGCCCGTGGGCACCTGGACGGTGTAGAGCGCGCCCCCGTTCGTCGTCGCCAGGAACGTGTCGTACGCACGGCCCTGACCGATCAGCGTCATCGTTTTGACCGAACCGAAGCCGCCGAAGGTGGTGTAGAACTTCCACCCGCTCGGGGTGACCGTCCAGCGAGCGATCAGGCCGTCGGTGAACTGGTTGATCAGCGAGTACACGTTGGAGCGGCTGAAGCCCGTCGCGGAGTACCGGCTGAGCTCGACGTACTTGTGCAGCTCGTCCCAGCCGCCACCGACCAGTGTCTGCTTGACGCTGCCCGGTACGACGGAGACTCCGGTGCCGTCGGTGATGTAACTGGTGCCGTACATGCGCGGCCCAAGAGCTAGCAGGCCGGTGCGCTGCTCGCCGGCCGGCACCACCAGTTCGGTGCGCACCGAGGTGGGCAGGTGTGCCTGACCGTCCGGATACAGGTTCATCGGGCCGAGCAGCCGGACACTGGCAGAGGGGGCCGCGGTGATGGTCTGCGAGGTGTGGTCACCACCCGGGGTGACCGAGCCCAGCCGCAGCGAGCAGGTAGCGGAGGTAGCGGCGGAGGCGGCCGGTGCCGCACTCGCAGGTGCAGCCGCGAACCCGGCTGCGAGCAGGACCCCCGCGGCGAGGAATCGCCCGTATCTGATCATCTGAATCCCTTCGTCAGTGGTCACGATGCGGGCGGACGGCTCATTGTTGCGGGCATCAAAGGGATAACGCCGTACGACGGCGCGCCTGAGACAGCACCCGGTTGTCGGAGGTGCGCCGTAGTGTGGGTGATGTGAACCGGCGAATCTTCGGTCTGGAGAACGAGTACGGCGTCACCTGTACGTTCCGCGGGCAGCGGCGACTGACCCCGGACGAGGTGGCGCGGTACCTCTTTCGGCGGGTCGTGTCCTGGGGGCGGAGCAGCAACGTCTTCCTCCGCAACGGGGCCCGGCTCTATCTCGACGTGGGCTCCCACCCGGAGTACGCGACCGGCGAGTGCGACTCGGTCACCGACCTGATCGCGCACGACAAGGCCGGTGAGCGGATCCTCGAGGGACTGCTGGTCGACGCGCAGAAGCGGCTGCACGACGAAGGCATCTTCGGCGACGTCTACCTGTTCAAGAACAACACCGACTCGGCCGGCAACAGCTACGGCTGCCACGAGAACTACCTGGTCAGCCGGCACGGCGACTTCGCCAAGCTGGCCGACGTACTGATCCCGTTCCTGGTCACCCGGCAGCTGATCTGCGGCGCCGGCAAGGTGCTGCAGACGCCGCGCGGCGCGGTGTACTCCGTGTCGCAGCGCGCCGAGCACATCTGGGAAGGGGTCTCCAGCGCGACCACCCGGTCCCGGCCGATCATCAACACCCGCGACGAGCCGCACGCGGACGCCGAGCGGTTCCGCCGGCTGCACGTGATCGTCGGCGACTCGAACATGTCCGAGACCACGATGCTGCTCAAGGTGGCCAGCACCGACCTGGTGCTCCGGATGATCGAAGCCGGCATCGTGATGCGCGACCTGACCCTGGACAACCCGATCCGGGCGATCCGCGAGATCAGCCACGACATGACCGGTCGCCGCGAGGTGCGGCTGGCGAACGGCCGCGAGGCTTCGGCGCTGGACATCCAGATGGAGTACCTGACCAAGGCGCGCGACTTCGTCGACCGCCGCGAGCTGGGGACGCCGGCCGTGGAGCGGGCGCTGTCGCTGTGGGAGCGGACGCTGAAGGCGATCGAGTCCGGTGACCTGTCCGGGATCGAGCGCGAGATCGACTGGGTGATCAAGTACCGGCTGATCGAGCGGTACCGGTCGCAGAACAACCTCGGTCTGGCGAGCCCGCGGGTCGCGCAGCTCGACCTGGCGTACCACGACATCCACCGGCCGCGCGGGCTCTACTACCTGCTCGAGCGGCGCGGCGCGGTCACTCGCGTTGTCGACGACCTGCGGGTGTTCGAGGCCAAGTCGGTGCCGCCGCAGACCACGCGGGCGCGGCTGCGCGGCGAGTTCATCAAGCGGGCCCAGGAGCGGCGCCGCGACTTCACCGTCGACTGGGTACACCTGAAGCTCAACGACCAGGCCCAGCGGACGGTCCTCTGCAAAGACCCCTTCAAGTCCCACGACGAACGCGTCGAAAAGCTCATCGCCAGCATGTAGAGGAAAGAAAAGCTGCGGTGGGGTGTCCACGACGAACGCGTCGAAAAGCTCATCGCGAGCATGTAGAGGAAAGAAAAGCTGGGGTGGGGTGTCCACGACGAACGCGTGGAGAAGCTCATCGCGAGCATGTAGGTGGTCACTAAATAGAGTGCTTGGTCATCATGCGTTGCTTACAAAGGGCGCATGGCGATCGAGATCCGGCCGGTGACCCAGGCCGAAACGAACGAGTACCTGCGCGTCCTGCCGTACGTGAACGGCTTTCCGCAGGAGGAGCCAGAGCCGTCGGCCTGGTACGCCGGCAGCGCGGCCTGGCCACCACAGGTCCCGAAGACCGCGGCGGAGCTCGAGCAGTACGCCGAGGAGCTCCTGGCGGACTGGTTCCGCCCGCAGGCCGCGTTCGTGGACGGCAAGATCGCAGGTGGGTCGGCGATCGTGTCGGTGCAGGTCACCGTCCCGGGCGGACAGCACGTAGCCCTTGGCGGCGTGACGTCGACCGCTGTGCTGCCGACGTACCGGCGGCGTGGGCTGCTGCGGAAGATCATGTCGGCGATGCTGGACGACTGCCGCGAGCGCGGTGAGTTCCTGGCGGGGCTGAGTGCGAGCGAGGCGACGATCTACGGGCGGTACGGGTTCTCGCCTGCGACGTTCCAGCACCGGTGGGAGGTACGGCGTACCGATGTCGCCTTCCGCTCCGAGTTCACGGATCCGGGCTCACTCGACCTGGTGGACGGTGCGGAGGCAGCGAAGGCCTGGCCGGTGCTGCACGAGCAGGTCCGAAAAGAACGTGTGGGGGAGATCAGCCCGCTGCCAGGCAAGTGGGACGGACTCGCGGGCGACAGGCTGCCACCGGACGGGTCGGGGCCGGCGCATCACCTGGTGCATCGCGACGCGACCGGCGTGGTGGACGGTGCCGCGATCTTCCGGTTGCCGTGGTCACCGGACCCGGCGCGGGCCGGCGTACTGCAGGTGGAAGCGTTCGAGGCGCTGACGTCAGCTGCGTACCGTGCGTTGTGGGGGTTGCTGCTGGACTTCGACCTCACGAAGCACGTCGTGGCTGCGCGGCGACCGGTCGACGAGCCGCTGCGGTGGATGCTGACCAACCCCCGAGCGCTCAAGCTGACCCGGACGCGCGACAACCTCTGGCTGCGCGTTCTCGACGTACGGCGTGCTCTCGAGGCTCGCACCTACGCAGCATCGGATTCACTCGTGCTGGACGTGTCGGACGACCTGTACGGCGGCGGGCGTTGGCGGCTGGACGCAGCACCGGACGGAGCCGCCTGCACTGCTGTCAGCGAGGAGGCGGACCTCAGCCTGAGTGCGAACGAGCTGGGCTCGCTCTACCTCGGTGGAGTCCGCGCCAGTGAGCTGTCGTACGCCGGTCGCGTCGTAGAGCACACACCCGGTGCGGTGTCGCGTCTGGACGCACTGTTGCGACCTGATCGCGCCCCGCACAACGCCGTCGGTTTCTGAGCGCTGTGACTGTACGTGGTGTGACGCAACGGTGACGCACGCGGCCGCTTGCCCAGTTGAGTACGCAAGCTAGGGTTGGCCGCGTTGTTGACCACGAGGGCGTTCCAGACACCCTCAAGCAATCGGCGCACACCCGCGCCGGGATGGTTCGAGGTGCTGGTTTCGTGCGCAAGTTGTTGAGTTTCGTCGTAGTCGCGGCGCTGGGGGCGTCCCTGGTGGCGTGTGGCGACAACGGGTTCGGGGCCGGCGGTATCAAGGTGACCTCGGACTTCGGGCAGAAGCCGACCATCACCCACCGCGAAGGTGACCCGGAGAAGCAGCTGGTGACCGAGGTTCTCAAGGAGGGCGACGGTCCCGAGGTGAAGAAGGGCGAGCTGCTCACCGCGAACTACCTCGGCCAGATCTGGCGCGACGGCAAGGTCTTCGACAACTCCTACGACCGCGGCGCGCCGTCGTCGTTCCCGATCGGGACCGGCAGCGTCATCGGCGGCTGGGACGAGGGCCTGGTCGGCAAGAAGATCGGCAGCCGCGTGCTGCTCTCGGTCCCGTCCGACAAGGGCTACAAGACCGAAGGCAAGCAGGAAGCCGGAATCAAGGGCGACGACACCCTGATCTTCGTGGTCGACCTGGTCGGCGCGGCCGGCAACGACACCCCGCTCGACGCCGACCCGGTCACCCCGTCGACGCCGACCAAGATCAAGGTCTCCGGACCGCTGAACGCGGCGCCGACGATCACGGTCCCGGCCGGCACCAAGCCGCCGGCCAAGCCGGGCAAGCCGGTCGTGTTCGCACAGGGCAAGGGCAAGCCGATCGCGAAGGGCGACCAGCTGGTCGGCCGCTTCGTCATTTACGACTACAGCGGCAAGAAGCAGGCCAGCACCTGGGACGCCCAGCCCGCCACGGCGCAGAGCCCGGCGCAGCCTGCCGCGCCGACCGACCAGCTCCCGACGGTCGGCGGTGCCCAGGCCGGTCCCCTCGACGGCTTCGTCGGGATCACGGTCGGCAGCCGCGTGCTGGTCGAGCTCCCGGCCTCGAAGGACCAGGCCGGCAAGGCGGTCTACGCGTTCGCCGTCATCGACGTCCTGAACGCCTTCCCGGCCGCGAAGCAGACCGGCCAGTAGTCGCAGCCCGAAACGCCGAAGGACCGGCTCCCACCTCGGGAGGCCGGTCCTTCGACATTTCAGCGGGTACGCCGGACCGCGCGGCCGCTGAACCAGCGGTTGGAGTCCGCGTGGAAGCTGAGGGCGATAGCCATGATCACTGCGGTGACGTGAACGCAGCGGATCACGCCGAAGGCGATGAAGGACGCCGACCAGTCGAGCGCGCCGAAGTCTCCGTCGCGGAAGAACCAGCCGACCGGGCCGAGCACCAGGGAGGCGATGCCGACGGTGCCGAGCAGGCCGGTGAGTAGCCAGCGGGACCAGCGCACACCGGGGCGGAAGTAGCGGTCGATGACGACGAACAGGCCGCCGTACACGATGGCGCGGAAGGCGACCTGGACGAGCAGGCCGAAGACGGAGGAGCCGTCGGCGATCGCGCCGGCAACTCCGAGTACGGACTCGGCGACACCGGCACCGACGGCGGTGAACCACAGGGCTGTCGCTCCCCGGACGGCCAGCGGCGGCTGGGGCCTAGCGACGTCGTGAATCGTGAGATCGCGGTGCTTGGTGCTGTTCATACCACCACTGTCGCCGCGAAACGCGTCTGGATCAGGAGTGCTGCGACCACACTCCAGGTGGACCTGGATCCACCGCTCAGCGTTCCAGCCCCGGCGTGCGGTCGGTCGGCCGGACGGCCGCGGTCTCCTGTACGGCGGGCGCCGGCGTCGTACCGCCGCTCACGATCGACTGGGTCCGGCCGACGTGCTTGTAGAACTCTTCCTGGTTCGCGGCGTACGCCATCACGTCGATGTCCTGCGGCAGCCGGAGCGCCTCGTCGAAGACCCGGGCGTGCGCGGTCACCAGCAGGGTCCGGATGGTCGCATCGCCGCCGCGCTGGTACTCCGGACCCTGGTAGAGGAAGTACTCCGCCTGTACGAACGCCAGCCGGGCGTTCCGGTCCGCGAACAGATCGGTCTCGCCGGCCGCCCGCCGCCCCTCGAGGTCCGCGAGCAGGCCGAAGGCCTCCGCCTGCAACACGTGCCGGTCCTTCTCCTCCCCGGTCGCGGTCACGTAGAACCCCTCGATCGCCCGGGGGATTCCGCGAGCACTCGCCGCGGTCCCGCCGCGGAGCAGCTGGTTCCCGTTGATGACCTGACCGCTGGGGACCGTGACCTTGTTCTGCAGTACTTCGGCGTTCGGCGCCTCCGCCTCGAAGCGGGCGTGGATGATGCCTCCGAGCCGCGCCGACAGCTTGCTCGCCGGAGTCTGGTTGCCGCGCACGATGGTGCCCGTCTCGACGCTGATCCGGCCGCCGCCCTCACTGCGGAGCCCCGGGCCGAAGCTGTCCACCATCGACCGTTCGCCGATCGGGCTGTGGTACTGCTCCAGCTCCGAGTTCGAGCTCCGGCCGCCTGCCTGATGCGCGAGCTGGAACCGCCACTCGGCCAGGTTCCGGTAGAGCTCGATGAAGGCGGCATTCCGCGCGAACGGCGTCGTCGCGGTGTCGAGCCGCTGGTTGAGCCACGCGAGCGACCTGTTGGCGGCCGCGGCCTGGAACGTGGCGAATCTGTTCAGCTGATCCCACTGGGCCGGGTTGTTGGTCTTCTTGATCAAGTCCGGCGTCGGGAAGCTCGCTGGGGTGATGATCACGGCACATCCACCAGTCCGGCCGCGTGCCGCCCCGCGGCGGCAGCAGCCTCGAAGTAGGCGCGGTCCTCGTCCAGGGAGCGGCCCATGGTCGACAACTTGACGGGGGCCGCCTGCAGCGCGTCGTACAGCCCGTCGACGCCCACACGCACCACACGGTGCCGTGCCTTCAACGGCTCGGCAGCATCCCGTACGGCGTCGCCGAAATCGCCGGACAGATCCGGTACGACGACATCGGCCGGCTGGAGCGCTACGCGGCCGTACGCGGTGAGGCTGTGGTGCGAGATGCCGCGGTGGCGTGGCCGCGGGTCCGCCTCCGAGATGCGGAGTGAGGCGACGGCACGGCCGCCCAGTGTGCCGATCGCGTTGACCGCCTCACCTGACTGCACGCCGGAGAACCCCCAGCGAGTACCTGTACCCAGGTTGCCCGGGCCCTGCGTGATGACGACCAGCTCGGCCGAGAGGACCTGTACTGCGGTCAGCAACCCGGTGTGGACAGTCACGGCCTCGCGGTCACCGCCGTACGCCTGGCCGACCGTCACGGTGCCGCTGAGCCAACCGGCGTCGCGCAGGGTCGCGACACTCCGCGAGAACGCCAGCGGCAGCGCACCGCCGTCTGTCATCACGTAGACGACCCGTGTGGTCGGCCGTGCCTTGTACACGCCTGCCAGCACGGCCGGGAGCGCGGAGTGCAGGTCCGCGACGACTACCGGCGTACCGAAGAGGTCGTCTGCGTCCCGCAGTACGTCGTGGTCGGGGGAGTCCTGCTCGTCCGCGCCCAGCACCATCGTCTGCAGCGGGGTGTACCGCGCCTTCACCAGGTGTCCGCGCTCCGGCGGGTCCTCCGGCAGCCGGTCCGGTACGGCGACCACGAGCGCGTACCCACCTGTGCCGAGACCGCGGTCCAGCGCGCCCACGTTGAGCAGCACGCGGTCGCCCGCCACCGGCGTACCGACCAGGTCCGGGTAGGCCAGCGCGCGCACAGGCTGCTCGCCGACCATCACTGTCAGTTCCAGCGCACCGGCCCAGCTCCGCCCGACCTGCGCCACCACACCGTCCCGCCACCGAATCACAGCCCGACCCTACTGGGTCGAGCAGGTGTTCGAAGTTCTGGTGCGGAAAGGCAGGTTTTGGACGCCCGGAGGCCGTAAGGTGGTCGGGTGTCGGCGCGGAAGAGTGAGCGACTGCTCAACGTGGTCATCTGCCTCCTGGTCGCGCGCACCTATGTGACCAAGGAGCGGATCCGCGAGGTCGTCGAGGGGTACGCGGGCCAGACCGACGACGCCTTCGAGAAGATGTTCGAGCGCGACAAGGATGAGCTGCGCGACCTCGGCATCCCGATCGAGATGGGCACGATCGACAAGTTCTTCTCCGACGACGTCGGCTACCGGATCCGCCGCGACGTCTTCGAGCTGCCCGAAGTACACCTGGAGCCGGACGAGGCCGCCGTGCTCGGCGTTGCCGCCCGGGTCTGGCAGCACGCCGGCCTGTCCGAGGCGACCACGTCGGCGGTGCTGAAGCTGAAGGCGGCCGGGATCCAGACCGACCAGTCGGCGCTCAGCGCGATCGAGCCGCACGTCGGCGCGTCCGAGCCGGCCTTCGACCCGCTGTGGGCCGCTGTGGTGGCGCGGCAGGCGGTGCGGTTCGAGCACCTGCGCAGCGGCGCGTCCGAGCCGATGAAGCGGACGCTCGAGCCGTGGGGGATCGTCTCCTGGCACGGCCGCTGGTACGTCGTCGGGCGCGACCGCGATCGCGAGGCGACCCGGATGTTCCGGATGTCGCGGATCGGCGGGGACGTGAAGACAGTGGGGGAGCCGGCCGCGTTCACGGTGCCGGAGGGGACGGACCTGCGGTCGCTGGTGACCGAGCTGGCCCCGCCGCGGCCGACGTCGGAGGCGAAGGTGCGGGCGCGGACCGGTTCGTGTGTGAGCCTGCGGCGCCGTGCGAACGCCATCGAGCCGTACGAGGTGGGCTGGGACCTGCTGCACGTCCCGTACGCCGACTCGTCGGTGCTGGCCGAGGAGATCGCGTCGTACGGACCTGATGCGGTCGTCGAGGGACCAGGCGACGTGCTGGACGGGGTGCTCTGGCGACTGCGGACGGTGGCCGGCGCATGAGTAATGCACGTGACCAGGTGCAGCGGTTGCTGGCGCTGGTGCCGTACTTGCGGGAGAACGACGGTGCCCGCGTCGACGATGTCGCCAAGGAGTTCGGCGTACGGCCCAAGCAGATCATCGCGGACCTGAAGGTGCTGTGGTTCTGCGGGCTGCCGGGCGCGCAGATGGGCGATCTGATCGAGATCGACATCGAGGCGGCCGAGGGCGACGGCGTCATCCACATCAACAACGCGGACTACCTCGCGCGCCCGTTGCGGCTGGCCGCGGCGGAGGCACTGGCGCTGCTGACCGCGCTGCGGACGCTGCGCGAGGTGACGGGCGGTCCGGATCGGGACGCCGTCGACCGCGCGATCGCGAAGCTGGAGCGGGCTGCCGGCGAGGCCGCGGCGGCGAGCGAGGGTGCGGCCGCGCACGTACACGTCGAGCCGGCGGCACCGGAGATCGCGGAGGTCGTCAACCGCGGGCTGGCCACGAAGCGCCGGTTGCACCTGACGTACGACGTACCTTCGCGCGACGAGACGACCGAGCGCGACGTGGACCCGATGCGGCTCGTCGTGTCGGACGGGCGTACGTACCTCGAAGCCTGGTGCCGCCTGGCCGAGGACGTCCGGCTCTTCCGCCTGGACCGGATCGCCGCGGTCAAGCTCCTCGACCTCCCGAGCGAGCCGCCGCCGGAGGCCACGCCGCGGGACCTGTCCAACGGCATGTTCCAGCCGTCGGAGTACGACCTGCTGGCGACCCTGAGGCTCGCGCCGCCGGCCCGTTGGGTCGCCGAGTACTACCCGAACGAGTCCGTCGAAGAAGGCCCTGAGGGCTCCCTCATCGTCAAACTCCGCGTCGCCGACACCGCCTGGCTCCAGCGCCTGGTCCTCCGCCTCGGCGGAGCCGCCACAGTCCTGGACCCGCCAGACCTGACCACGCAGATCGCCGCAACAGCCCGCGACGCACTCTCGGCGTACGACGTCTAACTCTGGCTGAGCTGCTTCTCCAGCGGGGAGCGGAAGCGGGGCGTGACCCGGACGCCTGCCAGCCAGCTGGTCCAGCGCGCGGCCTCGGCGTCCACGAGAGCAGCGGTGTCCGCGCCTACGTCTTCCAGGAGTTGGTAGCTGACCTCGCCGGACTCGGGTTGGCCCCACGCGCCGATGATCCGGCCGTCGGACCAGATGCTGGGGCCGATGTTGCCGGTGTTGTCGAAGAGCTTCGACTTGTGCGGACCCAGGAACCAGTCGCGCTCTTTCCAGCCCATAGGCGTCGGGTCGAGACCGGGCAGGAACGCCACCCACGGGTCGATCGGGACCTCCGGGTCCTCGTCGCCGGGGAGCACCCACCCGACCTGACCGTCCAGCTCCACCTCGACCGCCTCGACAGCTGCCAGCGCCTTCCGCGTCTGGCCCAGAGTCCACCCGGCCCACCACTGCAGATCAACCGTCGTACCTGGTCCGAACGACGCCAGCCAGGCCCGCGCGAGCGTCACCCGCGCCTCGTCCGCAGTCGGCTTGTCGCCGAGCCCACCGGGCAGCCAGTCCGCAGCAGGTGACCACTGGTGCTGCCCGCTCAACCAGGTCCCCAGCGGGCGCCCCCGCACGATCCGTCCCTCAGCGGCGAGCTGGAACAAC
Organism: Kribbella sp. NPDC055110; assembly: GCF_053607525.1. Classification (NCBI taxonomy): domain Bacteria; kingdom Bacillati; phylum Actinomycetota; class Actinomycetes; order Propionibacteriales; family Kribbellaceae; genus Kribbella; species Kribbella sp. NPDC055110. The sequence goes on along the minus strand of NZ_JBSGTS010000015.1, from coordinate 134,550 downwards.
ACGCGGCTCGTCACGTACGGCTGGGCGGCGTACGCCTTCCCGACCGACATCTCGAGTCGCGTCCGCAACCGCGGCTCGTCAGCAGACAGCTCCTGCGCCGTCGCGGACCCTCGCAGCGCCAGCGCGGTCGCCGTCGACTCCTCGACGGCAGCCAGCCACTGCCCGCAGGCCTCCGCGCCGTCCGCGATCCCGGCCTCGGCCAGATGCTTGACGAGCAACTTCCGCTGCTTCACGGCGATGTCGTCCGTGCACGCCGCCTGGATCACGGGCGCGAACGGTGTCGGTACGACGAACACCGTGCGCCGCATGCCCAGCATCCGGATCAGCGAACGATCGTCGTACAGCGCACGCTCCGTGCCCGCGACATCACTCCCCGGCACCCGAGCGGCGACGCTCAGATGAACCGTGGCCGGATCGGTCGCGTGCAGCGCCACCATCGCCGCGGCCGCCTCGACCGGATCGGCCGCCTGGCAGCCCACTCCGAGGCGATGCCGCCGCCCGAGCCGCCTCCGCCGATCCTCGATCCCGATCCGCACCATCCACGACCCCTAGCCTCGCCCCGAACCGTCCGTGCACCCGCTCTGACCCACCGTGAAACCAGCTGCCGAGCCCCGCCGTACGACCCTGCGGGACACTCGGTTTTACCATCACGTTCCGACACCGTTGTCCGCCGAGACCCACCGCGGGGCGTGGGCGGTGGGCCGGAACCGGCTAGGCTCCTGGGTATGTACTGGTTCCTGCTGTTCCTCGCGGTGGTGGCGGTGTGGCTTCTGGTCCTCGCCCTGCTCGCGAAGAAACTGTGGGGCCAGGTCAAGGCACTGACGCGTGAGTTGGTCGCCGCCCAGTCCAAGCTGGATGCCGCACAGTCCGAGGCCGGGTCTGGACAGACCCGTGAGGACGTGCACGCTCCGGCGTAGTATTCGGCCACGAACTCAGGCCCGAGTCCCGAGTTGCTGTTGGCAGTGTTTGATGGTGAAAGGGAGATCGACATGGCAGCACCGCTCATCGGTATGCCCCAAGGCGCCGAGTGGCTCGTCATCCTCGCGATCGTCGTGCTGCTGTTCGGATCGGCCAAGCTGCCGGCACTGGTGAAGCAGCTCGGCAAGTCGAAGAAGATCTGGGAGGAAGAGGTCGGCCCGAAGAAGAAGGACCCGGAGCTGACCGACGACGCCTCGCAGGCCCCGGCGCAGCAGGCTGTGCAGCAGACGCAGGCCCAGCAGGCACAGCCGAACCAGGTGAACGGCCAGGCGCCGGGCGACGGCCTGCCGCCGACGCACACGGCCAACTGAGCCGAATCCTCCACCTGTGTCGATGGTGAAGTTCGGGCGGCGGAAGGAGAAGCAGGACCGCCACCCGAAGGACCCAGAGGGTCGGATGACGCTTCGCGAGCACATCGTCGAGCTCCGGAACCGGCTGCTCATCAGTGTGCTCGCGATCGTGGTGTGCACGATCGCGGCCTGGTTCTTCTACAACCAGGCGTTCCACTTCCTCACCCAGCCGTTCGAGACCGCGGTCAAGCCGTACGCCGAGGCGCGCAACCTGAAGCCGCAGCTCACGCTGCAGGGCGTCGGTGACCCGCTCACGTTCCGGATCAAGGTGTCGGCGATGATCGGCCTGGTCGTGTCCGGTCCGGTCTGGCTGTTCCAGCTGTGGGCGTTCATCGCGCCTGGGCTGCACCGCAACGAGAAGAAGTGGACCTACCTGTTCGCCGCGATCGCGGCGCCGCTGTTCGCGGCCGGTCTCGCGGTGGCGTACTGGACGCTGCCGAAGGGCATCAACATCCTGCTCGGCTTCACCCCGGACTCGATCCAGAACCTGGTCGAGATCAGCAAGTACCTCGACTTCGTGATCCGGACCATGCTGGTCTTCGGTATCGCGTTCCTGATCCCGCTGGTCGTCGTACTGCTGAACATGGTCGGTGTGGTGCCGTCGGCCGCGCTCGGGAAGTTCCGGCCGTACATCATCCTGGTGATCTTCGTGTTCGCCGCGGTGGCGACGCCGTCCGGCGACCCGTTCACGATGTGCCTGCTGGCGATCCCGATGTGCCTGCTGTTCTTCGTCGCCGAGATCATCGCCCGGATCAACGACAAACGCCGCGCCCGCCGCAACGCAGAACTCCTGGCGGACTAAGTGAGTCGGCGGATCGCGCTGGTGGTCAACCCCACCAGCGGTCGGGGACTGGGTGCGCGGATCGCGCCGGCGGTTCGGGAGCGGCTCGCGGCCGCCGGTCTGACCGTCGACGTGCACACCACCACCTGCGCGGAGGACGTCGGGAAGATCGCCGCCGAGGTGGTCGCCTCGGGGGCGGACGCGGTCGCGCTGATCGGTGGCGACGGCACGATCCACCTCGGCGCCCAGGTGCTGGCGAACTCCGGGATGCCGTTCGGCGTGATCCCGGCCGGTACCGGCAACGACTTCGCCCGCGGTCTCGGCGTACCGCTGAAGGATCCGGCCGCGGCGGCCGACCTCGTGGTGGCGGGCCGGACCCGGACGATCGACCTCGCGGTGGCCAAGGACGAGTTCATCACCACTGTCGTGGCGGGCGGTTTCGACTCGCTCGTCAACAAGCGCGCCAATGCGATGAGCTGGCCGAAGGGCAACGCGCGCTACACGGTCGCGACGTTCGCCGAGCTGCGCACCTTCAAGCCGCTCGAGTACGTCGTCACGGTCGACGACGAGGTGATCGAGACCAAGGCCATGCTGGTCGCGGTCGGCACCGGCCCGACGTACGGTGGGGGCCTGCAGATCTGCGCGGGCGCCGAGCTCGACGACGGGCAGCTGGACGTCACGATCATCCAGCCGGTGTCCCGGTTGACGCTGCTGCAGATGTTCCCGAAGCTCTCGAAGGGCACGCACATCGGCCATCCGGCGGTGCGGACGCTCCGCGGCAGCTCGGTCCGGATCGAGTCGCCGGGAATCACGGCGTACGCCGACGGTGAGCCGCTCGGCCTGCTGCCCGTGGACATCGGTATCGCGCCGGGCGCCCTGACCGTCTTCGCCTGAGACGAAAACATTAACGTCCGAGGTATTCTCATTTCCGTCCTCCGTCTGATAGGAAAGCTTCCTAACAGTTCATTCCTCGGACGCCCCTCGGAGGACCACATGGAGTACCGCCCCACCCGCCGGACCACGCTGCTGCTCGGCCTGTCGCTCGCCGCCGTGCCGACCACCGGATTCGCCGTGTCCCGCTACGCGCCGCACGCCGACGCCGCGGTGCAGGCGACCGGCCTCGACGATCCTGCGAAGAAGGAGATCGCGATGCAGATCGTCTGCAGCGCGGAGAACTCGTCGCTGGACTGGAAGGCGCAGTACAAGTACATCGAGGACATCGACGACGGTCGCGGGTACACCGCGGGCATCATCGGGTTCTGCTCGGGTACCCACGACATGCTCGAGCTGGTCGAGCTGTACGCCGACCGGAAGCCGAACAACGTGCTGCAGAAGTACCTGCCGGCTCTGCGCAAGGTGGACGGCAGCGACTCGCACGCGGGTCTCGACCCGAACTACACCAGGGACTGGAAGACCGCGGCCAAGGACTCGGCGTTCCAGCAGTGCCAGAACGACGAGCGCGACCGGGTGTACTTCAACCCGGCGGTGAGCCGTGGCAAGTCCGACGGGCTGCGCACTCTCGGGCAGTTCTGCTACTACGACGCGATCGTCATGCACGGCGACGGTGACGACGCGACCAGCTTCGGCGGCATCCGCAAGCGTGCGCTCACGAAGGCGAAGCCGCCGGCGCAGGGCGGCAGCGAGACGACGTACCTCAACGCGTTCCTGGATGCGCGGGTCTGGGCGATGAAGCAGGAGGAGGCGCACAGCGACACCAGCCGGGTCGACACCGCGCAGCGGGTCTGGCTCAAGAAGGGCAACTTCAACCTGGACACCCCGCTGGACTGGAAGGTGTACGGCGACCCGTACCACATCGGCTAGCCACCCTCCCGAAGCACGCAGCCGGGCTCTCGTCGCACCACCAGGGGACGAGAGCCCGGCTACGTCATGTCCGGGGCGGACCTGTGGCACTCACCAACCTGCGCAGGAGGCCGGTCGGCGCCCGTGGTTGAGCGGCAGCCCCGTCAGTTGCCTGAGGTTGATGAGTGGTGGCGGTCCGTGCGGGGATCGAGTTCGGCGCGCTGGCGGAGCATTGAGACGTTGGTGGCGAGTTGGTCGAGGACCGTCGCGGGGAGGACGGCGCCGACCCAGGTCTGCAGTTCGGCCTCGACGGTCGGGGTTGCGGTGGCGAGGATCTCGGCGCCCGCGGGGGTCAGCTCGACCAGCGACGAGCGCCGGTCCGAGGGGTTCGCCGTCCGTCGGACGCGCCCGGCGGACTCGAGCCGGTCGACGGCCTTGCTGGTGGCGCCGACCGTGATCGCCGTCTCCCGCGCGAGGTCGTAGACCCGCGTCGTCCCGTGTGCCGCGATGAACCGCAGGAACTCGAACTGACCGAGCGGCAGCTCATGCTCAGCCTTCAACCGGGCGTCGAGCACGTTGTAGAGCCGTGTTTCCAACCGGACCAGGTCTGTGAACAATGCTGTGAGATCAGTCACGGAATTAGATTCCCCGGAATGTAGTTGCAGAGAACTATATTCCTCGGAATCTATCATCAGGAGACGGCGATGAGCGCTGAAGAACGCGAAGCAGCACGCGGCATGATGCAGAAGGGCAAGCTCGGCCAGACGCCGGAGCAGCAGCGGGCCGGCTTCGACGAGCTGTTCGCGAACCGCCCGCTCGGCGACGACGTCACGCTCGTCGAGCGCACGCTGGGCGGCGTACCGGCGCTCGATGTGCGCGTCGAGGGTGCGGATCAGGACGGGGTGATCCTCTACCTGCACGGTGGCGCGTACATCGTCGGTTCGGCCCGGACCGGTGCGAACCTGGCCGCGCCGTTGTCGCGGCGCAGTGGCGTCCCGGCGGTCTCGCTCGAGTACCGGCTGGCGCCCGAGCATCCGTTCCCGGCAGGGGTCCACGACGCGTTGGCGGCGTACCGGGAGCTGGCAGGTCAGAACGTCGTGATTGCCGGTGACTCGGCCGGTGGTGGGCTCGCGCTGGCGGTGCTGATCGCGGCCCGTGCGGAAGGGCTGCCGCAGCCTGCCGGGACGGTGCTGTTCTCGCCGTGGACCGACCTGGCGCTGACCGGGCCGAGCATCGACGCTCGGAGCGACTTCGACCCACTGTTCAGCCGCGCCAACATGGCTGAGTCCGCTGAGCTCTACCTGGGCGGCGCTGACCCGCACAACGAGCTGGCCAGCCCGGTGTTCGCGGACCTGAAGGGCCTGTCGCCGCTGCTCGTCCAGGTCGGTTCGGCGGAGGTCCTGCTCGACGACGCACTTCGTCTCGTGGCGCGGGCCGCCGAGCAGGAGGTGGACGTCAGCCTCGACGTGGTCGCCGGTGCGCCGCACGTGTACCAGTACTTTGCCGGCCTCATGCCCGAGGCCGACGAAGCGCTCGAGCACGCCGCAACCTTCATCAAGAACCGGCTCCGCGACAAATCTGTAGGTGGCGTCGCATAGATTGATGGCATGAGTACTCCGTCCGAGAGATATGCCTCGTTCCGCTCGGACCAGGAGCATCCCGCGGTGAAGGACTTCCGGGCGCTCTACGACTTCGCGCTGGACGAGTTCCAGCTGCGCGCCTGCGCCGCCCTCGAGGACGGTCACCAGGTGCTGGTCGCGGCGCCCACCGGCTCGGGTAAGACGCTGGTCGGCGAGTTCGCCGTACACCTGGCCCTGGAGCGCGGTCAGAAGTGCTTCTACACCACCCCGATCAAGGCCCTGAGCAACCAGAAGTACAGCGACCTGGTGAGCAGGTACGGCGCGGACAAGGTCGGCCTGCTCACCGGTGACAACTCGGTGAACTCCGAAGCCCCGATCGTCGTCATGACGACCGAGGTGCTGCGGAACATGCTGTACGCCGGATCGCAGACGCTGCTCGGCCTGTCGTACGTCGTGATGGATGAGGTGCACTACCTGGCCGACAGGGCCCGTGGCGCGGTCTGGGAAGAGGTGCTGATCCACCTGCCGGACTCGGTGTCGGTGGTCTCGCTGTCGGCGACCGTGAGCAACGCGGAGGAGTTCGGCGACTGGCTGGAGACCGTCCGCGGCAACACCGTCGTCGTGCTGGAGGAGAAGCGGCCGGTGCCGCTGTTCCAGCACGTCATGGTGGGTAAGCGGCTGCACGACCTGTTTGCCGGTGAAGCGCCGACCGCGAGGGTCGGCGCTCCCGCGAAGGCGTCCAAATCCGGTAATCCCGCGAAGGAGGTCAAGGCCGACCTCAGGGATCTGGTGAACCCGCAGCTGGTCCGGATCGCGCGGGACGACAATCGGATCTTCCGTGACGACTCGCGCAAACCACGGCGGCGTCGCGATCTGCCGAAGGGGCGGCCGGCCCGGTCCCACTTCACGCCGTACCGCTCGGACGTGGTGGAGGAGCTGGACGCCGGCGCGCTGCTGCCGGCGATCTTCTTCATCTTCTCCCGCAAGGGCTGCGAGGACGCGGTCGTGCAGTGCCTGCGGTCCGGTCTGCGGCTGACCAAGCCGTCGGAGCGCGACGAGATCAAGCGGGTGGTGGCCGAGCGTACGGCGGACCTCCCGGACGAGGACCTCGGCGTACTCGGGTACCACGACTTCGCCGAGGCGCTCAGCCGGGGCATCGCCGCGCACCACGCGGGCATGCTGGCGGCGTTCAAGGAGGTCGTCGAGGAACTGTTCGCGCGCGGCCTGATCAAGGTCGTGTTCGCCACCGAGACGCTTGCCCTGGGCATCAACATGCCGGCGCGCACCGTTGTACTCGAGAAGTTGTCGAAGTGGAACGGTGAGGCGCACGTCGACATCACGCCGGGGGAGTACACGCAGCTCACCGGGCGCGCCGGGCGGCGCGGGATCGACGTCGAGGGGCATGCGGTCGTGCTCTGGCAGCCCGGGTTCGACCCGCGGGAGGTCGCGGGTCTGGCGTCGACCCGTACGTATCCGCTGCGGTCGTCGTTCTCCCCGTCGTACAACATGGCCGTCAACCTGGTGCGTCAGGTCGGGCGGATGCGGGCGCGGGACATGCTCGAGCTGTCGTTCGCGCAGTTCCAGTCCGACCAGGCCGTGGTCGGGCTGGCGCGGCAGGTGCAGCGCAACACCGAGGCGCTCGAGGGGTACAAGGAGTCGATCGAGTGCCACCTCGGCGACTTCCTCGAGTACGCCGCGTTGCGCCGGCGGATCGGTGACCGCGAGGCGTCCGGCTCGAAACGGCGCAAGCTCGACCGCCGGGTCGAGGCGCAGGAGTCGATCGAGAAGCTGAAGACCGGCGACATCATCCGGATCCCGGCCGGCCGGAGCGCGGGCTGGGCGCTGGTGCTCGACCCGGGGATGCGGTCGGAGCGGGAAGGGCCGCGGCCGACCGTGCTGACGCTGGACCGGCAGGTGCGGAAGCTGTCGATGGTCGACTTCCCGGCGCCGGTCGAGGCGATCGGCACGTTGCGGATCCCGCGGAAGTTCAACCCGCGCAACCCGCAGCAGCGCCGCGAGCTGGCCCAGGTACTGCGGACGCGGACCGACCTGCTCGGCGAGGACGGACCGCCGTCGCGATCCCGCGGCAAGGATGTCGTCAGCCACGCGGACGATCCGGAGCTGCAGGAGATGCGGGCGCAGTTGCGTGCGCATCCGTGTCACGGCTGCTCGGATCGTGAGGACCACGCGCGCTGGGCGGAGCGATACTTCCGGCTCGACCGGGAGAACCGTGATGTGCAGCGGAAGATCGAGCAGCGGACGAACACGATCGCCCGCCAGTTCGACCGGGTCTGCCAGGTGCTGGACGCGTTGCATTACCTCGACGGCGACAAGACGACCGAGGCCGGCGATCGGCTGGCGCGGATTTATACGGAGCTCGACCTCGTCGCGGCTGAGTGCCTGCGGCAAGGAGTCTTCGACGACCTGACGGTGCCGGAACTGGCTGCGTGCCTGGCTGCGCTGGTGTACGAGTCGCGCTCGAAGGACGAGCCGACGTCACCGCGGTTGCCGCGTGGCGACGTACAGGCAGCGATCGAGCGGATGGGGTCGATCTGGCGGGACCTGTCCGCGCTGGAGCGGGACATGCGGGTCGACTTCCTGCGGTCGATGGACCTGAACTTCTGCTGGCCCGCGTTCCGCTGGGCGTCCGGCGCGTCGTTGGCCGAGGTCCTGTACGAGTCCGACCTGGCAGCCGGCGACTTCGTCCGCTGGGTCAAACAACTCATCGACCTCACCGAACAGATCGCCGACGCCGCCGGCGACACCCCGCTCCGCAAAACAGCCCGCTCCGTCGTCGACCAAATCCGCCGCGGCGTAATCTCCTACGCCTCCACGGTCGAGTAGACCTCTCTGGGTGAAAGACTTCCTTCTGCGCAGTACAAGTCGTAAACCCCTGCCTCGAAGGAGAAGACGTTCGTGGAGTTGTCGCGCCGGAATCTCGGGAAGTTGGCTGTTGCTACTGGGGCCACCGCTGCGGTGGGTACCGGGGCCGGCTATCTGATCGGGCGGCCTGCTGATGCCGCCTCGACCTGGAAGACGACCGGGACCGCGGTGTCGGCGCTGGCTGGTTTCGACAGCCAGATGAAGGCGTTCATGCAGGCTCGTGGCGTCACGGCCGGGCAGCTCGCCGTCACGTACAAGGGTCGCCTGGTGCTTGCCCGCGGCTACAGTACGTCGACCGCGCTGACCGTGCAGCCCACCTCGCTGTTCCGGATCGCGAGCCTGTCCAAGTCGCTCACCGCGGCCGCGATCGTGAAGCTCGCGCAGGACGGCAAGCTCAGCCTGTCCACCCCCGTCGCGAACATCATCGACATCACGCCCGCCACCGGGCTGACGCGGGACCCGCGCTGGTCGCAGATCACGCTGTGGAAGGTGCTCCAGCATCTCGGCGGCTGGGACCGGGACGTCTCCGGTGACCCGGAGTGGAAGGACGCCACGATCTCCCGGACGCTCGGTGTGCCGATGGAACTGCACCAGGCCGACGTGATCAAGTACGTCGCAGGTCAGAAGCTCGACTTCGCCCCGGGCACGAAGTACGCGTACTCCAACTTCGGGTACACGCTCGCCGGCCGGGTGATCGAGAAGGTCAGCGGCCTGAGCTACGAGAACTACGTGAAGCAGAAGCTGCTGGCTCCGTTGAAGATCAAGCGGATGGCGCTCGGCTACTCGATCGCGAAGCACAGCGGCGAGACGTCGTACGAGTCGCAGTACTCCGGTCCGACCGTGCTCGACATGACCGGCAAGACCGTGCCCGCGCCGTACGGCTCGTTCAGCATGCGGATCCAGGACGCGAACGGCGGCTGGATCGCGAGCGCGCCGGACCTGGTGCGCTGGGCGAAGATGTTCGACGCGCCGTCGAGCGTGCTGAACAGCACGTCACTCGGTCGCGTGTGGGCGAAGCCGTCCACGGGCGTGAACGCCGACGGCTGGTACTACGGTCTCGGCTGGCAGGTCCGCCCGGTCACCGGCGGCACCGGTCGCAACACGTGGCACACCGGCAGCATGCCCGGCACGTACACGCTGCTCGTCCGCACCTCCGGCGGGCTGAGCTGGGCGGCGCTCTTCAACCGCCGCGACGACGCGAGCGGCAAGTCGTACGGCGACATCGACGCAGCCATGTGGACCGCCGCCAACGGCGTGAAGACCTGGCCCACCCACGACCTCTTCCCGCAGTACTTCAGCTGATTCCTTGCGTCCGAAGATCTGTGGGCGATCACCCTCGGATCTTCGGACGCAACCTAGAACATCAGCGCGCGGAAGTGGGGCGTGCTGACCTGACTCTCGCCGGCCATGTCGGTGAGGGCGTCGCGCAAGGTGTCGACCGCGTCGTCACCCAGGCGTTTGCGGAGCCTGCGCTCGTAGGTCTGGTGGAATCGCCGGGCGGCGGCGAGGGCTGACTTGCCGCGCTCGGTCAGGTGCAGGAGGCGGGCGCGCGCGTCGGACGGGTCGGCGCGGCGTTCGACGTACCCCCGGCGCTCCATGTCGTCGACGATCTGGCTGGCGCCTTGCTTGGTGACATCCAGCCGCTCGGCGAGACCGGTGATCGTGGTCGGGCCGTCGTGCAGCGTCCGGAACACGAAGCCGTCCGACCGGCCCTGGTCGTCGTACCCCTGGGCGGCGACGTACTCGCGGAGTTCGCGGACGAACTCCTGCTCCGCGAGCAGTAGGAGGATTCCGAGATCAGGCTTGCCCGAACGTGTCATACCGGTCATGATAGTCAAGCTGACTTGGTCAAGTCAGATTGACTAAATGATAGGGGAACGCAATGCACGTGATTCCTGCAGTGGAAGCGCCGAAGTTCCAGCTGCCGGGCGTCGAGTTCACGGTGTTCGCGTCGCCGAGCCTCGGGTCGGCCGGGCTGTGCGCGTGGCGGCTCACCGTCGACGTGGGGCACGGCGGCGACGCGCCGCACACGCTCGACCGCGACGAGATCTTCACGGTGCTCAGCGGTTCGGTGCAGTTCGGCCCGGACGGCGACAAGCTCGGCCCCGGCGACTCCGTCGTGGTCCCTGCGGGTGAGCCGATCTCGCTGACCAACCTTGGTGAGAGCAAGGCGGAGCTCGTCGTCGTCATCACAGCCGGCTTCACCGGCTACATGGCCGACGGCACGACGGTCCAGCCACCCTGGTCCAAGTAGTCGTCAGCAGCGCCGGATCGGTGCGGTGTACGTCGTTTTGCTCGCAGTGGCGACGTAGTAGTCGGTGACCCAGCTCCCGTCGCTCAGCCGGTCCCAGACTGCTGTAGTACCGACCTTCGAACCAGGTGCCTGGCAGGTGACCCACGCCAGCGAGCCGATCGGCAGAGTGCTCGGGTATGTCGTGTACGCCGTACCCGGGCCGTGCCGCCGGGTGAGGTTGTCGATCATGGTCTGGAACGGGAAGCTGCAGCCGGGCAGCGGTGCGCTGTACCCGGGCTTGTTCGGGGTCCGCACGTAGTAGTCGGTCACGTAGGTGCCGTCGATGAGCTTGTCCCACACCGTGGTGGTACCGATCTTCGGCCCGAACGTCTGGCAGACGATGCGGAGCGAGGTGTTCGCCGCGATGGTCGAGCGGACCGGGTACGCGGTCGACGGACCGCTGTACGAGTGGACCGTCGTACGGACGGTGTACCTGTAGGCAACGCTCGCCACCGGTGCGTCGAAGCGATCGTTGTCGATGTTCAGCGTCACTCCGCCGTACGTCTCCGTGTGATCGCCCTGGTACTGCTTGCCGCGCTGGCCGACCGCCCAGAACGTGTCGGGGATACCAGCCCACCTGGTCAGCAGGCTGCTGCCGTCCCAGCGTGCGATCCACAGTGCGTCCGGCCGCGCGTACGACGGGGAGTTGTACGCCGCAGTGAGATCGGGCGCACCTGAGCCCAGGTTGGCGTACACACCGGACAGGTAGCGCTGCAGGTGCAGCTCCTTCGTCCAGGCGGACAGGTAGTGCAGTACGGCGGAACGGCAGACGGCATTGGTGTTGTCGTAGTTCTCCATGTCGTTGTAGAGCGCACTGCCTGGAAGGAGGCCCAGTGCCTTGGCCTTCGCGACCGCGTCATCCGCGTCCCGCACCGCCTCGCGGTTCGACGCGGTCGTCGACATCTTGTACGTCCGGGTGCCACAGGGGGCCTGCAGACCCAGGTAGATCGGGACGAGCCGGTAGCCCATCGCAGTGACGGCATTGACCCACGCTGGGGTCAGCTGTGGCTGGGCACAGGTCCGGTTGACGCCACCGAAGTAGATCCCGATCGCCTTGTACGGCGAGGCCTTCCACGCGGTCATCTGGGCGAGCGTCGGCGCCGTACAGGCGTCGAAGGCGAATCCGGTGAACCGCGTCGCCGTCGTACCGGCGTTGTAGGTGATCGGCGTCGTCGGCTCCCCGGCGGCGGGCAGTCCGGCGAACACTCCGGCGAACACTCCGGCGAGCACGAGCACGAGAGCCGCGACCAGGACCTTGAGTTTCACCATGTTGACCCCCTGCTCTTAGTAGACGCCGGGCGCGGGGCCGTCCGGTAGGTTGTGGCCAACATCGAGTTTCGGGAGGGCTGTGGTCATGCCGGAGATCGTCGAGATTGGGGAGCGGCCGTACGTCGCTCTGCGGGGCAAGGTCGCGATGGACGGGATCGGTGCGTTCGCGGACCGGATGGGCGAGGTGATCGGCTGGCTCGCCGCCAAGGAGATCGCGCCGAACGACGCGCCGTTCTTCAAGTACGACGTGGTCGACATGGAGAACGGGCTGGTGCTCGAGATCGGGTTCCCGGTGGACGACCTGCACTCCGGTGAGGGCGAGATAGTCACCGGCGTACTGCCGGCCGGACGCTACGCGACCGCCTCTCACCACGGTCACCCCGACGGCCTGCTGGGAGCCACCCGCGACCTGCTCGCCTGGGCCGAGGAGCAAGGACTCGAGTGGGACGCCGACGGCGTGCACTGGACCGCCCGCCTGGAGATCTACCGCTCCGACCCGCGCGAGGTCCCGGACATGAACGACTGGGACACCGACCTCCAGTTCAAGCTGAAGGACTGAGTGCCGACTGTTCTAGCAGGCGTTGGCCGGCTCGAGCCTGAGCGGATTCGTCACGTCGCCTCGCCGCTGATCGAGCTCGGCTGTGCACTTCATGTGCTGGCCGAGCCTGCCCATCACGACCGCGTCGACTGGGCCGCTGCGCTACCGGTGTCCGCCGAGCTTCGTGAAGAGCTGGTGCAGTGGAGCTGGACTGTGCGCGCCGTACGCGCTCGCTTCTTCGCCACCAGCGCCGCCACTGGCCTGCCCACCTGGTCCGACGAGCTGGCTGCACTCCGCTCGCGTCCGCCCGAGGAGGTGGCGGCTGAGCTGGTCCGGCCGTTGCGCGGTCGCCCACTGAGCAGCCGCTCCGTCGACACCGACGCCGTACAGCACTGGGCTCGCAGCCGCGGCCGCTCCGTCGCTGCACTGGTCGAGGCGCTCCTGACCGCACCTGCTGAGCCCGTACGCCGTTTCCTCGACGTACTGGATGCCTGCTGGCATGAGTGGTTCGGTGCGCTCTGGGAGGAGTCACGGGACTCGCTCGCTGCCCGTGGACGGCACGACCGAGACCTGGCCGTCCGGGACGGTGTCGGGACGATGCTGCGCTCGCTGGACAGCGCGATCGACCTGCGGGACGCGGACAGTGTCGTCGTACAGAAGGTGCAAAGCAAGCGCATCGACATCAGCACCCGCTCGTTGTTACTTGTCCCGAGCAACTACATCGCACCGCACCTGTTCGTGGGTGAGGTCCCGGGTGAGCCCATCACGATCATCTACCCGGCCACGGGCCGCGCGGCCGCCGTACCGACCGCGCAGCAGATCCGTGCCCGCCTGGACGCGCTGGCGTCCCCAGACCGCCTGCAGGTCTGCCGCGCCGTGGCGAGCGAGCCACGCACCGCAGGCGAGATCGCTGCCCTCTGGGGCCTGCACCCGACCCAGGTCACCCGCCACCTCCGAGCGCTGACGAGAGCCGGCCTCGTCACCGCCGAACGCCAGGGCCGCTTCGTCGCCTACCGCCTCGACAACGACGCCCTGACCACCCTCGGCCCCGACCTGCTGACCCTGATCATGCGCTGATCAGGACTTGTCGTAGTGCGACGGCGGGAACGGGTGGCGATCCGTCAACGGGTAGAGCTCGCTCTCCTCCGTCTCGCGCTTGATCTCCGCCTGCTCCTCGCGGTACGCCTCGGTGTCGATCGGGTCGTCCGTCGCCGGTACGTCGGTGGCCGGCGGGACGTCGTCGGGGTCGTAGTCGTCCACCCCGGCCTCGACCCGTTCCTGCTCCGTACGGCGAGCGAGCTCGTCCTCGTCCGGGTGCAACGGCATACCGCCGTGCTCGCGACGGTCCTTGTGAGACTCCTCCGCCGTGTCGAACGGCTCTTCACTCATCGATACCTCCACAGGTGTCCTCCTGAGAGTACTCGCGGCAGCACCGGGCGCCGCCGGGCTTGTTCGGGGCCCTGGCTTGGTGATTCTGTAGTGGCAGCAGAGCGGAAGGAAACGCTGACGATGACCGCTGTCCCGTCCCTGCCGGTGCGTGGCCGCGACGAGCAGTTGACGGCGCTGGAACGCGTGCTGGCTGATGCGCAGTCCGGCCGAGGTTCGGTGACGGTGATCGAAGGCGGACCGGGCCTGGGTAAGACGCGCATGCTTCAGGCGGTGTGGGCCCGAGCAGCCGATCTGTCCTTCCGGATGGGCCGCGGGATGGCTGACCCGGGGGAGCTGGTGGTCGAGCTCGCGCCCTTGATGGAGGCGTTGTTCGACCACGACCCGGCACTGCTGGACCGGTCGGCCCTGAGCAGCCTGCATGCCGCCCCGGAACAGCGGTTCTGGCTCCTGCAGGAGATCGAGTCGTTGCTGGCGGTGGCGTCGGATGCGGGGCCGCTGCTGATCGTGCTGGACGATCTCCATTGGGCCGACTCCGGGACGGCCGCAGCGCTGCGCTTCCTGCCACCGCGGCTGGCGGCGGCGCCCATCGCCTGGGTGCTCACGCTCCGACCCGGCCAGGGTTCCGCTGCGATCCGAACGGCGATCGCATCGCTGGTCGACGCGGGCGCAGGCCATCTGCAGCTCGGACCGCTGGACTGCGATGCGGTGGCCGAGCTCGTCGCCGATGTGCTGACCGCCGAGCCGGACGAGCAGCTGATGAAGCAGACCGAAACGATCAACGGGAACCCGTTCCTGCTCGTCGACTTCGTTCGCGGGCTGGCGGCCGAGGGCATCGTGTCGGTGGTCGCCGGGCGGGCGATCCTGACCGAGGACCGGTTGCCGAGCCGTACCAGCGACGACATGCGGCTGCGGTTGCTCCGGTTGTCCGAGCCGGCCGAGCGGGTGGCAACGACGGCGGCATCCCTGGGCAGGCGGTTCACCGTGGCCGACCTCGCGGCGTTGGCAGGGATGTCCGTGCCGGACCTGCTGACGCCGATCCGCCTCCTGATGGAGGCCGACATCCTCGCTGAGAGCGACGACCGGCTTTCGTTCGTTCACGACCTGGTCCGGGACGCGGTGCGGTCCAGCGTCCCACTCGCCGTACGAAGGGCCCTCGATCGGCGTGGCGCGGATGTGCTGCTCCGCCGGGGTGCGCTGCCGGTCGAGGCCGCGACCCAGTTGGCCGCCAGCGCGATGTTCGGCGACGACGTGGCCATCGCGACCCTTGCCGAGGCGGCCGAGGCACTCGGAACCACCGATCCGGCGGCTGCGGCCGAGCTGGCCGAACGAGCCCTGACGCTGATGCCGGACCGGCATTCGCAGCGCGGCCCGCTGGTCGCCCGGCGCGCGATCTCGCTGTTCGCCGCGGGGATGGGCGACGAGGCCAAGCAGTACGCCGATACCGTGCTGCGGCGGGCGATGCCGCCGGAACAGGAGGCCCAGGTCCGGCAGAGCATCGCCAGCATGTTCGTGTTGTCACCTGACGTCCGCGTCGAGAACAGCCGGCAGGCCTTGGCACTCCCGCGCTTGTCCGAGGACCTGCGCGCCTGGCTGCGTTCCATGGAGCTGCACAATCTGGTCGTCGGCGGACGAAAGGCCGAGGCCGTCGAGCTGGCGGTGGGGACCCAGAGCGCCGTCCGGGCGAGCGCGAGCAAGGAGGCGAAGTTCGCCGTCGAGCTCGCCATGGCCGGATTGGAGTACCAGCAGTTCCGCTTCACGGATTCGTTGTCGCGGCTGGACGCCGCCTTCGAGGACGGCACGAGCGAGGACGTGCGAGATCGGCTGGCGCATTACTACCGCGGCTGGCCGCTCGCCGCGCTCGATCGCTTCGACGAGGCTCGTGCGGTCGCGGACGACGGTATCCGGGCGGCGCGTCGCGACCGGCAGAACTGGGCGCTGTACATCTTCGAATCCTGGAAGGGCCTGGTTCATCTGCAGGCCGGCAGGCTGCCCGACGCGGCGGCCGCGTTGGAAGGGCGGATCGTCGTTGGCGACGCGACCACCGTCGGAGGCCTGATCGACGCCGCCAATCTCTCCACGCTGACACAGCTGAGGATCCATACCGCGGACGAATGGGGTGCCCGGGACGCCGTAGGCATGTGCGAACGCATGCTCTCGTCCACCGCGCCCGCTCTGCGCCGGCACGCCGCCTGGGGACTCGCCTCACACGCGATGGCGCGCGGACGCGCCGACGAGGCGCGTTCCTGGTTGCAGAAGCCCGGGGACGGGTTCATCTTTCCGCTGTTCCCGCACGACATCGCGTACGACGCAGAGCTGGTCCGGATCGGCCTCGCGGTCGGAGACACCGAGCTCGTTGCGCGGGCCCAGGCTGTGGCGGAGGAGCGTCATCGGCTGAACCCGCAGGTGAACTCGCTGGCTGCCTGCGCTCATCACCTGCGGGGTCTGGTCGAGCGCTCGGCGGCCGAGGTCGCTGCGGCGGTTCACTTGTTGCGCGCCGCGCAACGACCCCTGGCGCTTGCCTCCGCGCTCGAGGACCTGGGCCGGTTCCAGATCGCGGACGGCGCGACCGCCGAGGGCGTGGCGGCGCTCGACGAGGCCCTGGAGATCACCGTCGGCATCGGCGCGGACCGTGATGCCGTCCGGATCCGCGGCCGCCTGCGGGAGTTGGGCCTCCGCAGGCGGATCGTGTCCGCAACCGAGCCCCGGGAAGGCTGGGAGGCGCTGACGCCGACCGAGCACCAGGTCGCCGTCCTGGTCGCCGACGGCCGCACCAACCGGCAGATCTCGGAGCAGTTGTTCATCTCCCATCACACCGTCAACACCCACCTTCGCCACATCTTCGAGAAGGTGGCGGTCCGTTCCCGGGTCGAACTCGCCCGCCTGGCGGAGCGGCGACGTACCCCTGACCAGTGACGGCGGTTCAGACAGCGTCTGCCGCCTGCCGGATGATGTCGAGGGTGAACTTCGGTTCCGACAGCATCGGGACATGGCTCGAGTCGACGTCGAACGTGTGCGCGCCCATCCGGTCGGCGACGAAGCGCTCCAGGTCCGGATTCACGGTCTTGTCGTGATTGGCGACGATGTACCAGCTGGGTTTCGTCTGCCAGGCGATGCCGTCGACCTTCTGCGTGAAGAGGTCGGCGACCGGTGGCATCGCGGTTGCCCAGACGAGCTGCTGCTCCTCCGCGGGCAGATCGCCGGCGAAGCACGAGATCCCGCTCTCCAGCAACCAGATGCGGCCGTCGGCGATCTCGATGTGCTGGAAGACCTCGGTCGTCGCGAACTTCTCCTGCGCGCTCTGCGAGGTCTCGGTCTCGTCGACCCCGAGCGCCGCGATGTAGACGAGGCCGCGGACCCGGTCGTCGACGCCGGCATGCGTGATCAGCGTGCCGCCGTACGAGTGGCCGACCAGCACCACCGGATTGGCGGCCCGGGCGACGGTCCGGCGGACCGCGGCGACGTCACCGGCCAGGGAATCGAGACCGTGCTGCGATGCGAGGCACTCGTACCCTTCCGCCTGCAGTGGGCCGATCACCTTGCTGAAGCACGAGCCGTCCGCCCAGAGTCCGTGGGCGAAAACGATGCTTGGTTTGGTCGACATACCGGCTCCTCCTCGATCGGGTCGTACGACGGTTCGGACGACTGTTCGACAGTCGCGCTGCCCGAACCGACGCGCAATCGCGCAACCGAGTGATTCGCTCAGGGACCGCCTAGGCGGCCAGCGGTCCGAGGAGGTCTCGGAGGGCGCGGGCGGCGGTGAAGCCGGCTCGGTTGGCGCCTATGGTGCTGGCTGAGGGGCCGTAGCCGACGAGGTGGATGCGGGGGTCGGCGACGGAGGCGGTGCCGTTCATGCGGATGCCGCCGGACGGCTCGCGGAGATGCAGTGGAGCCAGATGCGCGAGGTCGGCGCGGAAGCCGGTCGCCCAGAGGATGGTGTCGACGTGCAGGCTGCTCCCGTCGCCCCACTCGACACCGTCCGCTGTGATGCGCGAGAACATCGGTAGACGGGTGTAGACACCACGTGCCCACGCGGCTTGCTCCTGTGGCCGCAGGTGCAGGCCGGTGACGCTGACCACGCTGCGAGGCGGCAGACCGGCGCGGACGCGCTCTTCAACACGTGCCACGACCTGACGTCCGTACTCGGGGGTGAAGTCCTCATCGGTACGCCACTCCGGCGGCCGCCGCGTCACCCAGGTCGTGCTCGCAACCTCAGAGATCTCCGCGAGCAGCTGTACAGCGGACGCGCCACCACCGACAACCAGGACCTGCTGCCCGGCGAGCTCAGCAGCGCCACGGTAGTCGGCAGTGTGCAGCTGCCGCCCCTGGAACGTCTCGATCCCCGGGTACCACGGGATGAACGGCCGGTCCCATGTCCCGGTAGCGTTCACAAGCGAGGCCGCGCGGTACAGGCCGCTGGACGTGTCCAGTTCGAACCCGTCGTCCACCGAGCGGACGCTCTCCACTGCAACAGGCCGCAGTACCGGCAGGTCGAACCGCTTCTCGTAGTCCGCGAAGTACGCCGGGACGAACTCGTTGGCTCGTTCCGCACCCGCGCTGGAGGGCACCGGTACGCCGGGCAGGTTCGCGATCCCGTGGACGTCGTGCATCGTCAACGAGTCCCACCGGTGCTGCCACGCGCCACCAGGGTCCGCGTTGCGATCCAGTACGACGACCTCGTCGTACGGCGTGAAACCCATCCGCACCAGGTGGTACGCAGCCGACAGCCCCGCCTGCCCCGCTCCGATCACTGCTACGTCCAGCACACCAAGAGCAACGCCGGACCCGGTCAGTGTCTTCCCGGGATCCGCAGCGTGGGGTCAGAGATGCGGGTAGGGATGGACGGGGGAGCGGTGCTGGAACGAGAGGATGCCGGGATTGCGGATGGTGCCCGCCTCGATCTCGATCGCCCGGCTGATGGTGGCGTCGGCATGCCACGCGGCGGGACCTTCGAGCACCGGGCGGATGAACGGCAGCAGTGCCTCGCTGATCTCCCAGGTCGCCGAGTTCCACAGGTACGACGGGCTGTGGTCGACGCCGTAGTACGTGATGTTGTCCCCGACCACGAACGTTGGGTCGTCGAACCCGGTCGGCCGCGCCCAGCTGAACCCCATGCCCAGGTCGCAGGAGACGTCGACGATCAGGCTGCCCGGCGCGAAATGCGCGAGATCCTCCTCGATCAGGAACGTCAGCGGCGCGTCCGGGTCCTGCAGCACACAGTTCACGATGATGTCGTGCTCAGCCAGGAATCCGGCCAGCGGCACCCGGCCCTCGTCGGTCAACGCGTGACTGCGGCGCGGATCGAGCGCGGCACCTGGCTCGACTTCGTCCTGGTCGTACTGGACCATCCGCGCCGAGTGGATCGGTGAGGCGACAGCGGCCACATCACGCCCGGTCAGTACGTCGACGTCGTGCACCCCGTGCGCGTTCAGCGCGGTGACGGCACCGCGGGCGGTCGCGCCGAACCCGATCACCACCGCACGCAGCCGGCGCCCGTAGTCGCCGGTGGAGCCGATCAGCTCGAGCGCCTGCAGGACGGAGCAGTACCCGGCGAGCTCGTTGTTCTTGTGGAACACGTGCAGGCTGAAGCGGCCGTCGGCGGTCCAGTGGTTCATCGCCTCGAACGCGATCAGCGTGAGCCTGCGGTCGATCGCGAGCTGGGTGATCTCGTCGTCCTGGACGCAGTGCGGCCAGCCCCAGAGCGTCTGCCCGACCCGGAGCGCGGCGAGATCCTCGGCCTGCGGCTTGGGCAGCACCACCACATCGGCGACCGCGATCAGTTCGTCCCGGCCGACCACGCCGGCCACCGATTTCGCCAGGTCCTCGTCCGAGATCCCGAACCGCTCGCCGTACCCGGTCTCGAGGAAGATCTGCTGGCGCAGATCCTCGTCGATTCGCTCGAAGTGGTGCGGATGGATCGGCAGCCGGTGCTCGTTCTCCTTGCGGGAACGACCGATGACGCCGAGCGTTAACTGGTCCACGAGGGCCCCTTTGGTTACTGCCTGTTCTAGCACAGTTCGCGAGGGCGGGTTCAGCCGTCGCTGGAGCCGATGCTGCGGTGGTACCGTCGGCCGGCCATACCGCCCATCACTGCCGCGACCAGCGTGATCAGGACCGCGGCGACCACCGCGATCAGGCCGCCGGTCGTGAGTGTCTGGTCCGCGATCGGCAGCGACGGCAGTTTCATTCGGTCCAGTACGTCGTACTGCGTGCCCGCTAGCGCTGCTAGCGCGGCGGCGATCGCGGTGACGACAACACCGACCAGCCAGACGCCAAGCCCGTGCAAGGCACCAGCGGACCGTGCAAGCCGGCCGGCGACGTACCCGCCGTGGTAGTACGCGACTGCCAGGATCAGCAGCAGCACCGCGCCGGACACGATCCCGATGGTGCCGGCGGTGTTCGCGCTGGCGTCGTACCAGTCGAAGGTGACCGCGTAGTCGACGGCCGCCGCGATCGCACCGGCGAGCCCGGTCAGCAACGCGGTCAGCCCGATCGCGACCAACCACCCGTAGAACGTCCCGCCGCCTCTGGAGCGCCTGTGCATCCGCTCCCGGACCGGCGCGGCGCTCCGCTCCTCCTCGTACAGCTCGGACGGGCCGAGCCTGTCAACACGTGTGTCTTCCTGATGCTGCTGGGTCATGTCAGCTTCTCCTCACCGGACAAGCCCCGTGTACCTCCCCTGTACCCGGTGTGAAACCGACTGCGACTCAGGGCAGCTGGTCTCAGGGCAGCTGGTCTCAGAGCAGCTGGTCGATGCGGTCGTGGTAGCGCCGGCCGGACTTGCCGCCGAGGACGGCGGCCAGCAGCGTCAGGATCAGCAGAGCGGCCGCAGCGGCGATGCTGCCGAGCAGGAGGGTGTTGTCGGCGAGTGCCACGTCCGGACGGTTGAAGTTGTCGAGCACGCCGTACTGGTTGTCCAGCACCCAACCGGCACCGCCGGCGAGCAGTCCGACGAGCAGTGCGATCATCCAGACGCCGAAGCCCTGGCGTCCGCCGTCGAAGCGTGCCAGCCGGCCGGCGACGTACCCGCCGGTGTAGAACGCCAGCATCAGCATGAAGATCGTGACACCTGCCGCCGTGAGCGAGGCCGCGCCGGGCTGCGCCTTCGCGTCACTGGTGGTGTAGTCCAGGACCTGGGCGGTGCCGAGCGCGGCCGCGGCCACTGCGGCCATCAGCAGCACCGACATCGAGATCGCGATCAGCCACCCGAAGAACGCCGCACCGAACTTGAACCCGCGGTACGACAGCAGGTCCGGATCGACGTCCGGCTCGGCCGCAGCCGGAGGTGTGCGCAGCGGCTGCTCCGCAGGGACCGAGATCGTGCTCATCGCCCGGCTCGCAGCTGCACGGGCCTCCTCGTACTTCTGCGTGCTGGCGTCGCCGGCGGGCGTAGTGATCGTGGCGGTGTCACCGGTGTACTGCTGACTCATCTCCGCAGGCTCCTCACAGGTCGGTTCGGGGCGGTCCCTACCCGTCCGCACCGCGCCTGACACAGCCGGAGCGCTGATTTAACCGTCTCCTGGGGTGGTGTCACTCACCGTCGCGGGGTATCGGCGTGGAGTGAACACCAGCGAGCCGGCCGGCCGGGGCACAGTACGGGTCTGTGACGAGCCGACCAGGAGCAGGCACCGCATGTCAACCGTTTGAGGATCCAGTTCGGCCAGCGTTGTCACAGTGATCGCCTCCTCCGGCCCGCCGACGTCGCGTCCGACCACAACCGGCGTACCGGGGGAGCGGTGCTCCAGCAGCAGGTCCCGCGTCGCCTCGACCTGCCAGGTACGGGACCTGGAGGCGGGGTTGTAGATCGCTATCGCCAGGTCTGCCTGCGCTGCGGCGGTCAGGCGCTGGGCGATCACGTCCCACGGCTTGAGCCGGTCCGACAGCGACAACACGCAGTAGTCG
Organism: Kribbella sp. NPDC055110; assembly: GCF_053607525.1. Lineage (NCBI taxonomy): Bacteria > Bacillati > Actinomycetota > Actinomycetes > Propionibacteriales > Kribbellaceae > Kribbella > Kribbella sp. NPDC055110. The sequence continues at coordinate 112,790 of NZ_JBSGTS010000015.1, read as the reverse complement.
TGTCCCAGCGGCGCACCGACCCGGCTGGCGACCGCCTGTGCGGCCGTCATGCCAGGCAGCACCCGTACGGCGATATCGGCGTATTCCGGCTCCGCCGCGATCTCTGTGACCGCACTGGCCATGGCGAACACACCTGGGTCACCGGACGAGACCACAACCACAGTGGAGCCCTTGCGAGCCAGGTCGAGCGCGAACGCGGCCCGCTCCGACTCAACGCGGTTGTCCGAGCCGTGCTTGCGCTGACGGGCCCTGTCCGGCAGACGGCCGACGTACGTCGTGTAGCCGATCACATCGTCCGCACCGGCGATCGCGGCCCGCGCCTCCGGCGTCATCCACTCCGGACCGGCCGGTCCGAGGCCGACGACGGTCACGGAGCCTTCCGCTGCGGTCTTGGTGACCGGGGCAGCGAACGTGTTGTTGATGGGGCTCGGGAGGAGGGCGAGCGAGAAGTACGGGACCTCGTCCGGGTCGACCTCGTTGAGCGGTGCTGTGCGCTGGGCGTCGGTTGTCGCGCGTTCGACGTACCAGGCCTCGTCGGCGCGGCCTGCGAGCTCGAAGGCCTCCCGGACGCCCGCGAACGTGCGGCCGAGCTTCATCACGGCGGCCGCGTCGGTCGAGCGGAGGCGGTCCGCGAGTACATCCGGCGGCAGGGTGCCGGGCAGGACGGTGAGGATCTCGTCGCGCTCGCACAGCGGTCGGCCGAGTACGGCGGCCGCGGCGCTGACGGAGGTGACGCCAGGGACCACCTCACACGGGTAGCGGTCCGCGAGCCGCTTGTGCATGTGCATGTACGAGCCGTAGAACAGCGGGTCGCCCTCCGCGAGGACGACCACGTCCCGGCCGGCATCGAGATGCGCTGCGAGCCGGGCGGCGCAGTCGGCGTAGAAGTCGTCCATCGCGCCCTGGTACCCGCCCGGGTGGTCGGTCGTCTCCGTGGTGAGCGGGTAGACGAGGTGCTCCTCCAGCTGGCCAGGCGTCAGGTACGGCGCGGCAACCGACCGGGCGATACTCCGCCCGTGCCGCGCACTGTGGAACGCGATCACGTCCGCAGCCCCGATCAACCGAGCCGCCTTGACCGTCACCAGTTCAGGATCACCGGGCCCCAGCCCAACCCCCCACAACCGACCAGTCACTCTGCCTCACTCGCAATCGCGTTGACGGCGGCCGCGGTGATCGCGCTGCCACCCCGGCGTCCTCTGACCACCAGGTACTCCAGTCCGAGTTCGTTCCCCGCCAGCGCTTCCTTGGACTCTGCCGCGCCGATGAACCCGACCGGAATGCCCAACACCGCCGCCGGCCGCGGACCACCGGCCGCGATCACCTCCAGCAAACGGAACAGCGTGGTCGGCGCGTTGCCAATAGCAACAACTGCACCTTCGAGCCGATCGAGCCACAGGTCGACGGCCGCAGCGCTCCTGGTGGTCGCCAACTGCTCCGCCAACGCGACCGTGCGCGGGTCCTGCAACGTGCAGATCACCTCGTTGTCCGCCGGGAGCCGCCGCCGCGTGATGCCGGCCGCGACCATCTGCGCGTCGCACAGGATCGGTGCACCGTTCTGGAGCGCGGTCCGGGCATGCTTCACCACGTTCGGCGACCAGGCGAGGTCGGCGACCAGATCGGTCATTCCGCACGCATGAATCATCCGTACGGCGACTTGCGCCACGTCGGCCGACAGCCCGTCGAGCACCGCCTCGGCCCGGATCGTCGCGAACGACCGCCGGTAGATCTCCGCGCCGTCCCGCTCGTACTCGTAACTCACACCCGTTCCCCGTCCACCAGATAACCGTTGCCTACCGCAAGAACATCGACGAACCCGGCGGAAGGCTTCCCGCACCGCCGCTCACAACCCGACCAGTGCACCCGGCCCCGCCCAACCACCCGAGCCAACCCACCTGCTGTCACGCTCTTGGTTGCGTCTGCTCGTACGTCGGCCAGCGCCTTCGCGCACACCGGCCGCCCGGCACAAGCCGTGACACCCTCCCAGACCGAGCCGGGTGTAGTGACCAGCCCAACCTCCTCCAGGCGAGTACTACCAGCTGGCACCACCACAGACCGCCAAGGCGTGATCCGAACCTCAGCACCAACCCGCACCAACGCAGCAGCCTGCTCCTGCGTCAAACTCCCCAGCGGAACCGTCACGACCAGAGCGCGCCCATGCACCCCAGCAACAACCCGCGCGGTGTCAGTGGGCACCGCCTCAGTCGCCCGCAACCCAAGCCGCTCCAGGATGAGCTCTTCACCGTCAGCGACCTCACCGATCCGCCACTCCTGATCGCGCACCGCAAGGAACGCCTCCGCCGCAGCCAGCATCAGCTCCGGCACCACATCCCACTCCACCCGTACACCAAGCGTCCCGAGGCTCAGCAAGCCGGTCCGCTCGTCCAGCGCTCGCACAGCAACATCTGCTGCCAGCTCGGCCAGATCCCCGCGCCCGTCATCCAGCGCGAACAGGAACCGCCCCGGCAGATCAGCCAGCGCAGGGCGCTCGCACAGCGCGCGGTCCAGGGCAGTGGCGACAGGAAGTACGTCGTACCTCGACTGCTGGTCCAGGCCGGAGAGTGGTGACGCCAGGATGTTGCGGACGCGCTCGTGTGCGATCGACGGCAGCAGGCCGGCCGTAAAGAGCCGGTCTGACAGGTCCCGCGGCCCGTCGGCCTGCAGTCCGCGGAGCTGTACGTTGCCCCGCGACGTGAGCTCCAGCCGCCCGTCTCCCAGCTCGGCGGCAGCAAGACGCAGTACGTCGAGCTGCTTGGTCGTCAGCCGCCCACCGGGTACCCGTACGCGTGCGAGACCGCCGTCAGCCGCCTGGTGCACTGCCAGCACACCAGGGCATCGATCGACTTCGGTCCTCGCCACAGGCGTGATGCTACGTCCCCGAAACCTGGTGTGTTCTGCCCCACAGCAGGAACCCGACCGCCACCATGGCACACCCGCCCCCGGCCACCATCGCCACCTGCACCGACCACGCGTCCACCACGAGCCCGCCGACCAGCGCCCCGGCCGACAACACCGCCTGGAACGAGGAGGTGAACCACACGGTCGCAGCCTCCCGAGACTCGGGCACGGCCTGCGCGAACATGGTCATCGAGCAGACCGGTACGCCGCCATACCCGAGTCCCCAGACGACGAGGAGCAACAACGCTCCCGCCGTACTGCGGCCCGCTACTGGCATGAGGAGCGTCGCTGCGGCGATCAGTGCAGCGCAGGTGGCGAACGTGGTGAGGAGGTTGCGGGCTGCCCACAGGCCGGCGACGACGTTGCCGATCAGACCTGCGGCGCCGTACACGAGCAGGAACAGGCCGATGAGCTCTGGACGCACCACCTCGCGCAGGAGCGGTGTGACGTAGGTGTAGGTCGCAAAGTGCGCCGTGACGATCAGACAGGTGACGACCAGAGCGGTCCGGCTGCTGCGGAAGGCCTTGCGGAGTACTGCGGCGTGGGTGACCTGCAACGGTGGCAGTGGCGAGACGGTGGTCCGGAGCGCGACTAATGCCAGTAGGGCGAGTACGCCGAGCGCTGCGAACGACGTACGCCAGCCGGCGAGCTCACCGACGAAGGTGCCTGCTGGTACGCCGAGCACTGAGCCGAGGGGGACTGCGGAGAAGATGACGGCTGTCGCCCGCGGCGCCCAGCGCTCCGGGACGAGTCGTCCCGCGAGACCGGCACCGATGGACCAGAAGCCTCCAATAGTCAGGCCGACGAGGAAGCGGGCAACCAACTCGAGCCAGAAGACCGGTGCGGCTGCTGCGAGGAAGCCGGCCACGGCCAGCAGGACCATGAGGACGCAGAGCATGAGGCGGCGGTCCAGCCGGGCTGTGGCGAGGGTGACGACAGGTGCGGCGACGGCGGCGACCAGACCGGGCATCGTCATCAGCCAGCCGGTGCGGCCCGGGGTGAGCGCGAAGTCGGCGCCGATCGAGGTGAGGAGGCCGATCGGGAGGATCTCGGTGGTGACGATCGCGAAGATCCCCAGCGTCACCGCACCCACCCCGAACCACCGGAGTGCCCGTGGCGCGGCCTGCGTTGTCAGAACAGTCATGCATCCCAGGCAACTGCCCGCGAACCCGACCAGCTCGCGATTTCGCGACACCGCCGTCGCCATCCACCAAGCCGTCGCTTTCCCGCGACTGAAAGCGGTTGGGGAGGATTCCCTGCCCGTTTCGGGAAGGAAACCTCCCCAACACCCTCAGTTGCCTGCGGGAATGATCTGGCTTGGGATCATCTGGGGGCGGATGATCGCGCTACTCTCGGAGGTATGGCGGAGCTTCCGGAACGTACTGTCCCTGACCTCACCGGCTACCTCACGCATGCCGGGCATGTCCTGGAGACCCAGTTGTCCGCGGCGCTGGCGGAGATCGGCCTGACGTTGCGGATGCAGTGCGTACTGCGGCACGCGCTCGAGGCCGAACGTACGCAGATCCAGATCGCCGAGCTGTCCTACATGGACAAGACCACGATGGTGGTGACCGTCGACGCGCTCGAGAAGGCCGGGTACGCCGAACGCCGCCCGTCCGCGACCGACCGCCGCGCCCGCATCATCGCCGTCACCGACGCCGGCGCGACAGTCGCCGCCGAGGGCCAGAAGATCGTCGACCGCGTCCACGCCGACGCCCTAGAAGCCCTCACCGCCCCGCACCGCAAGACCTTCGTCGACTCCATCACCACCCTCGTCGACGGCCCCCTCTCCACCCCCGTCACCGCCCAGCCGGTCCGCCGCTCCCGCCAGCGCGTCGGCTGAATCAACTAGGCACGTACGCCGTCAGGTTCTGCCAGGACTCCCTGCTGTCCTGGGATTCGGTGTGCGGCCGCCGGAACAGCTCGACGTACGAGGCGATCTCGGCAAGCGACCACCAGACGTCGAAGAGCTCCAGGACCGCGGCCCGCGGGCTGACCGGACCGGCCTCTGCCTGGTACGCCGGGAGCACGTCGGTCGGACCACCGACGATCGCGGCCAGATCCCGCTCGCGTGGCGCGAGCCGCACCGTGTCCCAGTCGATCAGCCACATCCGGCCGTCGGTAGCGCGGAGGACGTTGGCGCTATGCGGCTCGCCGTGCGTGACGACCCATGGGTCGTCCGACGCCTCCAACTCACGGACCAGCGCGTCGTACTGCGCGAGCCGCCGGTGAACGTGACCGATCGCGCCCGCCAGCCGCAGTCGGGTGGGCTCGGCGTACGGTCCGGAGGACCACGGCCGGTCGAGGTCCGCGAGTGCGGCGAGCAGTGCATCCCGGTCGGGGATGACGGGATCCCACCGTTGTAAGGCTTCTGGCGCCGGTGCCGCATGCAGCCGCCCCAGGATGCGGGCGATCTGGTCGCGCTCCGACGGATCGTTCCAGGCGCCGTCCGGCATGCTCCACCCCGGCAGATACGGCAGGACCACGAACGTCCAACCCGGTAGCGCCTCGCGGACAAGCCTGCCGGTCCGATCGGGCAACGGTGCCACGACGAACTCGTAGCCGCGGTCAGCCAGTTCCTTGGTTGTCTGCATCGCAGCCTCGATCACGCCGGCCGACCCAACCCGATCCGCGGTCACGAACCAGCGCGGCTCGCCGGCCTCGGAGGCGATCCAGTGGTAACTGCCGAAACCGACCGGCGCATACACCACCTCTGTGGCCTGGAAACCCCAATGTTCCTTGAGGATTCCGGCCACCAGGTCACAGGAGATCTCGGCGGGTTCGTCCCTCATCCCAGCGACTCTAGCCGCGACCTGAGCGGGCTGCAGCTGGATTATTTATCCACTAGAAGATCGTCTCTTACGGGACTATCTGTTATGGTCTCTCTCATCGGGCTAGCGATGGGAGTGGGTTGTGGCTGTAGTGGAGTCGGTGGCGGTGCGGGCGCGCGGGAAGGCGCTTGTCGTCCTGTGCGTGATGCAGTTGATGATCATCTTGGACGGGACCGTGGTGACCGTTGCGTTGCCTACGATTCAGGCGGATTTGGGGTTCTCGCAGGCGGGGCTGGCGTGGGTGATGAACTCCTACCTGATCGCGTTCGCCGGACTGCTCCTGCTGGCGGGGCGGATCGGGGATCTGATCGGGAGCAAGCGGGTCTTCGTCGCAGGACTCGGGTTGTTCACCGCGGCGTCGTTGTTGTGCGGGGTGGCGGGCAATGCGGAGGTGCTGATCGCCGGCAGGTTCCTGCAGGGCGTCGGCGGGGCACTGGCCTCGGCGGTGATCCTGGGGATGATCGTGAACCTCTACCCGGCTTCTGGTGAGCAGGCGCGCGCCATGGGCGTCTACAGCTTCACAGCCGCCAGCGGCGCGTCGATCGGCCTCATCTTCGGTGGGGTGATCACCCAGACCATCGGCTGGCACTGGGCGTTCCTGATCAACGTCCCGATCGGTGTGGTCTCACTGGCCTTCGCCGTACGTCTCCTCGCGCACCAGCCCGGGCTCGGCCTCGCAAACGGTGCCGACGTACTAGGCGCCGTACTGGTGACCGCAGGCCTCTCCCTAGGCGTCTACACGATCGTCCAAACCGCAGAACCACATGCGACGCTGACCCGCACGCTGCTGCTGGCCGCTGCGTCGCTCGTGCTGCTGGCCGCGTTCGTCGTACGCCAAGCGCGGATCAAGAACCCGCTACTTGCCCTGCGCATCTTCCGGCGCCGTCAACTCACCGTCGCCAACGGTGTCGTCGTACTGCTCTTCGCCGCGGGCTTCGGCTTCCAATTCACCACTGCCCTCTATGTACAGCGCGTACTCGGCTACGACTCGCTCACCACCGGCCTCGCCTTCCTGCCCGCGCCGCTCATGAACGGGCTGATGTCCCTGTCCCTCGCACCACGCCTCACCGTCCGCTTCGGCCCACGCAAGATGCTGCTCGCCGGACTGGTCGTCTTCATGCTGGCGCTGCTCTGGATCAGCCGTGCACCAGTAGACGGCTCGTACGTCGTCAACGTCGGGCCAGTGCTCGCAGTGATGGGTGCCGGTATCGGTGTGGCCATCCCAGCGTCGATCATGCTGGCCATGTCCGGTGCGGACGCCAGCGACGCCGGACTGGCCTCGGGACTCAACAACACCGCTCAGCAAGCCGGTGCAGCGGTCGGCACCGCCGTACTGGCCACGCTGGCCGCATCCACCACGTCACACCGCCTCGCCGCCGGCGCCGGCGACCTGCTGGCGCTACGCGACGGCTACGGCGCAGCCTGGCTCGCAGCGGCCGGATTCGTCCTGGCAGCGACCCTGTTGTCGATCAGTTTGCTCCGGACGAGCCACCGCTGACCGCTACTGTGGCGGCCGTGAGTACCTCGAGAGACCCGGACCGCCTCGTTCTGTTCAGCGATGCGGTCGTCGCGATCGCCATCACGTTGCTGGTGCTGCCGCTGGTCGACCTGGTGCCCGAGGTGCAGTCGGAAGGCGGCGACGCGGTCAGCGTGATCAGTGACCACCGTCAGGAGATCTTCACGTTCCTGCTGAGCTTCGTGGTGATCGCGACCTTCTGGATGGGGCACCACCGGCTCTTCGAGCACATCCGCGCGTACACCCCCGCCATGATGCGGCTAAACCTGCTCTGGTTGCTCACGATCGTCATACTGCCGTTCCCGACCGAGATCGTCGGCGCCTTCGACACCGACGAGTTCACCGCCGGCCTGTACATCGGCACGATCCTGGCGCTCAGTGTCTGCCAGTCCGCGCTGACCTGGATGGTCCACGGCCACAAGGAGCTGGAGAAGCCGGACAACCCGATCGGACAGCAGGAGCTTGTCGGCTCCTTGCTGATGACCGGGTTGACCGTGCTCGCCTATCTCCTGGCAACGCTTGTTCCAGGCGTCGACTTCTACGCGATGTTCCTGCTCCTGCTGTCGCCAATCGTCATGCGGGTGTGGAAAGGCCGCTCCAGAACCCGCACTGGTGCTCAGCAGTCAGATTGACCCGCTGGACGCCGCCCTGGTCCGTCGGCGCGAGTGAGAGCCCGTTGACGGCCTGTACTCCGGTCGGCGACCAGTGCGGCCGGTCCGGACCGTTCGGGTTGCCGGTCCGCGCGAACGCCGTCCAGTAGTCGATCATCTGGTTCGACAGCGTCTGTTGCGTCTCCGACATCGGGAGGTCGTAGCCGCCGAGGCGGAACAGGTACGGGAGCTCCATGGCGTGTGCGGCTCCCAGTCCGGGCGCTGCGATCGGGGAGTGCTTGTCCGCGAACTCGTACGCGTACACCGGGACCTTGCGCGCCGCCTGCTGGTCCGTCGCGACCTGTGTGCACGACCAGATCCGGTCCGTCGTCACAGCACCCCACGCTGCAGCCGCTGACTCGTAGCGCGACTGCGGGTACTGCCGCAGTACCTGAGGCGCCTTGGATGCGCCGACCATGTTCTTCACCAGCGCCGGGTAGTCCTTGATGTCCCCGAACGCGGCCAGCCAGCCGTTCGCCTCGTCGTGGTTGTTCCCGGAGATGATCGGCACCCGGTGGAACAGTCCGGCCTCCACTGCCTTCGCCGGGCTGAACGGTACGACGGGAGTCCCGCCGTACCCGATCTGCGTGAACTGGAGCAGGTCGTCCACCAGTACGTCGGCCTTCAGACCGCGCAGGCACTCGAGCGTCGTGCAGCTCTTGCCGACCGCCCACTCCTTGCCGTTCGCCCGTACCCGGCTGACCGGGATAAAGGGGGAGTCTGCGGCCTGACCCGGGTACTGGCTGTTGTCGGCCCAGTTGAAGGCGCACGAGCCGCTCTGCATGATCGCCTTCGCGAACAGGCCGGTTGCGGTCGGGGAGGTCAGCTGCGCGCACACGCTCATCCCGCCGGCGGACTCACCCGCCACCGTGACGTTGCGCGGGTCGCCGCCGAACGCACCGGCGTTGCGCTGCACCCAGCGCAGGGCGGCCTGCTGGTCCTGCAGGCCGAACGTGCCGGAGCCCGGCAGACCTGGGTACCCGAAGAAGCCGAAGATGCCGAGGCGGTAGTTGACCGTGACAACGACCACGTCACCGCGCGCGGCGAACTTCGATGCCTCGTAGCTGCTGCCGGCGCCGGAGAAGAACCCGCCGCCGGGGATCCACACGACGACGGCCCGGGGTTTCGTGGACGGCTTGGCGGGAGTCGTCACGTTCAGATACAGGCAGTCCTCGGCGGTCGAACCCTTCGGCGCCTCGGAGTTCGCCTGCTGCGCGCACACGCTGCCCACCTTGGACGCCCGTACGCCGGTCCACGGCTGCACCGGCTGCGGCGCCTTCCACCGCAACGCGCCGACCGGGGGAGCGGCGTACGGAATCCCGTCGTACACCAACGCGTCCCCGACGCTCTTACCAGCCACCCGCCCGCCGTCAATCCGCACAACGCTCTGCTGTGCCGCTTCACCCGGTCCGGCCAGTCCCACCAACAGCCCCACCGCGGCCGCCATACCCACCAAGAGTCTCTTCATGCCAGGAGCGTCGCCCACACCACCCGCCCCCGACTTCGACCCACCGGCCAGAGCCACTAAGACTTTGGTCTAGCCTTCAGTCCGAAACAGTCCGCACACCGTTCTCGTACGGACCTACGAATGATCGCGGAGATTCAGCGGTCTCACTCCGGACGCGCTCATCGCGAGTGCCCACGGCCCGGCACCCCGCTTGATGATCTCGCGCTGAAGCCGAGCCTCGTGTTTGAGGAACAAGTCCACCTGATCGCGCGGGCCGAGATCCCGCTTTGCGCCGATCCAGACCGAGCGGATGCCCAGCTCCGAGTACGCGCGCAGTTCGGCGGGCCTGGTACGGATCCGCCGATCTCGGGTCAGCACGACGAGGTTGCGCTCGGCTACGACAGGCATCCAGTCAAGGTCCAGGGTGCCGAGTGGCACCTCAGGTAGCTTGTCGTGCCCGGGGTAGAGCACGTCGTCGCGACCGCTGCGACGCAGAAGCTTGCCGAGACCGAGGGTGTTCTCGTCGGTGAAGTACACCGAGCCGAGATCTGCTGCCATCAGCCGGCGCGACCGGCGATCAGTTCGAAGCGGATGGCCTCGTCAACCTGCGTGTGACTGAGATCGTAGAGGTCGGCCAAGTCCTCCCGGGTGGTGCCCGCTCGGAAGTCCTCGGCAAGGGATTCGGTGCGCACATTACGGACGGAGGGCTGCCCGAACGAGCGCTGCGGGTCCATCACCACGTCGGGGGTGCGGATCTCCGGCGTCAGTCGGCCGGCGATGTCGTCGATGTACTCGACTGCCGAGCTGAACCGCTGGGCGGACTCAGCCAGCACGAGCTGCCCGTTGCGGACGACCACGAGTTGCAGGGAGCGCTCAAGCCCGACCTGCTCCTGGACGATCCTGACCAGCTCACGGCCCTCGACATCCAGGAACGGGCGGGCGTGTGCGAGCGGGTAGCGGCCGAAGTCGTTGCGGAGTCGGATGATCGCCGGGCGAAGGCGCTGAACGGGCACGTCGCGACTTCGGAACTCCGCGAGGAACCGCGCCTCGACCATCTCGCCCCAGGTCACTGCATCGGTGCCAGTTGGCTCCGCGCGCAGGACCGGGTCATAGAACCGACCGCCACGCTCGTAGCCCTCGAGCCAGCGCCGGGCAGTGCCCGAGTGCAAACCGACCAGGCGATCCACGTCGGGATACGAGTAGATCGCTCGATCGAGGAGTGAGTTCGCCATGGTGGTAATCCTGACACCCTCAGGGGACGGAGTGCGAACCTGCGCCTCCGTGTCGGCCCGTTCCTGGGCGCGCGTCCCTGCACCCGCCAACCCCTACGAGTGGCGTCTCAGGAGGTAGGTGTCCATGATCCAGCCCTTGCGGTCTCGGGCCTCTGCTCGGACCTTCTCGATCTCGGGTGCGACCTCTCGGAGTGGGCCGGAGATGAGGAGTTCGTCTGGTGTGCCGAGGTACGCGCCCCAGTAGATGTCGGCGTCCTGATCGACATGCTCCGTGAACGCGGTCTGGGCGTCGAGCATCACCACGACGTCGTCCACTCCGGCCGGCCACTCCTGAGCGAGCCGGCGGCCGGTGGTGATCTGGATCGGGCGCCCGACCTGGTTCAGCCCGACCCGGTGCCGGGCGGCGAGGGTCGACACGCTGCTGATGCCGGGAATCACCTCGACCGAGAACGCGAGCTCGCCGCGCGCCAAGATGTCGTCCAGGATCGCCAGCGTGCTGTCGTACAGCGACGGGTCGCCCCACACCAGGAGCGCCCCGACCTGGCCCTCGCCCAGCTGGCTCGCGATCAGGTCCGCGCACACGTCGGCCCGGCGCCGCCGCCAGTCGTCGACGGCCTCGACGTACGCCGACGTCGTACGATCCCGCTCCGGGTCCCGCCCGACGACGACCCGGTAGTCCTTCGACGTCGCGTACCGCCGCAGGATCTCCGACCGCAGGTCCACGAGCTCCTGCTTGACCTCGCCCTTGTCCAGCACGAAGAACACGTCGACCCGGTTCAGCGCCGACACGGCCTGCATCGTCACCTGCTCCGGATCGCCCGCCCCGACCCCGACCACCACAATCTCCCGCATGCGCCGCAGCCTATGTCAGACCGTCAGCAGCAGTCCGGCCGCGATGACGGATCCCACAATGGCGCCGCCGTAGCACAGGACGACGATCGGTACGGCGTACCGCTTCAGCTGTAAGCCGTCGTACAGGGTGTAGCGGAAGCGCTGGGCCCAGTGGAACAGTGCCAATGCGCAGAGCCCGAACAGCACGAGTCGGGTGAGCGGATTCCGCAGTACCGCGAGCAAATGAGTGTGCGAAGGTGACCACAGGTCGAGCGGGATCGCGATACCGAACAGGAACAGCAGGATCGGCACCATCAGCGCGGCCACCATGCCGCCGGAGCTGAACAGCATCCAGAGGAACGGTTCAGGCGACCTGCGGTTCATCGCAGCACCAGCCATGCGACGACGGCCGACAACACCAACCAGGCCAGGTAGTGCGCGGCAACGATCTGCCGCGCCGGTACCCGGCTGCCGCGCACCTTGATCGCCATCGCCCGCGGCGCCAGGCCGAACCACGTCACGACGTGCAGCAGCACGAACAGCATCGCGATCACGTTGATCGCGACCACCCACCACTGCCCGCTCCAGTCGAGGAAGCGCTGGTACGACGCGGCGCCGTCGCTGATCGCATTCACCAGCAACAGCAGGAACACCACGAACCACGCAACGAAGACGCTGCTGAGCTCACGCAGTACGAACAGCACGTACGCCCGGCGCTCGAGCCACCAGAACAGGTGAATCGGCCGCTGGTAGACACTCATCGCCTGCTCCGCGAACGCGGCATCAGCAGGTCCTTGATCGACTGCGTCGCCGCCGTCAGCTTGTAGCGCTGGATCGCCCCGGCCGGATCCACACCCTTCGGGCACACGGCACTGCATTCGCCCACGAACGTGCAGGCCCAGATCCCTTCCGGCGAGGACAGTACGTCGCGACGCTCGTCGGCACCCTCGTCGCGCGAGTCGAGGTTGTAGCGCTGTGCCAGGGCGATCGCCGCCGGGCCGATGAAGTCCGGTTCGAGACTGTAGACCGGGCAGGCCGAGTAGCACAGCATGCAGTTGATGCACATGCTGAACTGCTGGTACTCGTCCAGTTCCTCGGGCGTCTGCAGGTACTCGCCCTCCTCGACCGGACTCTGCACCTCGCGGACGATCCACGGCTTGACCTTCGGCAGCTTGGTCATGAAGTCGTCGATGTCCACCACGAGGTCGCGGACGACCGGGAAGTTGTGCAGCGGCTCGACCCGGATCGGGCCGGGCGCGTAGTCGGTGAGGAAGGTCGCACAGCTCAGCTGGGGCTCGCCGTTCACGGTCATGCCGCAACTGCCGCAGATCCCCATCCGGCAGGACCATCGGAACGACAGGGTGCCGTCCAGGTGGTCCTTCACGTAGGTGAGGCCGTCCAGGATCGCCCAATGCTCCCGCAGCGGGACCTGGTACGACTGCATGACCGGCTCGGTGTCGACTCCTGGCCGGTAGCGGGCGACCTCCAGCGTGATCTCGGTTGCCATCGCTATCTCCCGTACACGCGTTCGCCCGGCGGCCAGCGGGTGATCGTCACCGGGAGGTACCCGACGTGGCTGGTTCCGTCCGGTTGGCGTTGTACCAGCGAATGCGCCAGGAAACGTTCGTCGTCGCGGGCCGGGAAGTCGGTCCGCTGGTGCGCGCCGCGCGACTCCTCCCGGAGCGCTGCGCTGTCGATGATGCACTCGGCAACATCCAGCATGAACCCGAGTTCGAGCCACGCGATCAGTTCGGTGTTGAAGTTCGTGCTGTGGTCGTCGATCGCCGCGTGCTGGAAACGCAGCCGTAGCTCCGCCAGGGCATGGGCGGCCTTGGTCAGCGAGTCGCCGTCGCGATAGATCCCGGCGCCGTTCTCCATCGTGGACTGCATCTCGGTCCGGACGTCCGCGATCCGCTGGTGCCCCTCGACGCGCCGACCCAACTCCGCGGCCAGCCGGCGCTCCTCGTCCCGGCCTTGCGCGACGATCGACGCCGGCACCGCGCGGTGATAGCGCCCGGCGAACACGGCGGCGGCGCGGCCGGCCCGGTTGCCGAAGACCAGGCACTCCGGCAACGAGTTCGACCCCAGCCGGTTGGCGCCGTTGATACTGACGCAGGCCACCTCGCCGGCGGCGTACAGGCCGTCGAGCGGGGTCGCGCCGTGCAGGTCCGTGTGGATCCCGCCCATCATGTAGTGCACGACCGGGCGTACCGGGACGAGCTGATGCACCGGATCGATGTTCTGGTACTTCGAGCACAACTCCCGGACGAACGGCAGCTTGGCGTCGATCAGCTTCGCCCCGAGGTGCCGCAGATCCAGGTTGACGACCGGTCCGTACGGCGTATCGATCGTGCGGCCCTTCTCGACTTCGTGCACGAACGCCTGGGACAACCGGTCCCGCGGTCCGAGTTCCATGTTGCGCAGTACCGGCTCCTGCGTCGGCGTACCGAGGTCGTAGTCCTGCAGGTACCGGTAGCCGTCCTTGTTGAGCAGCCAGCCGCCTTCGGCGCGGGCCGCCTCGGTGATCAGGATCCCGGTGAACGGCAGGCCGGTCGGGTGGTACTGGACGAACTCCATGTCCTTGAGCGGCGCTCCGGCCCGGTACGCGAGGGCCATCCCGTCACCGGTCTTGATGTTCGCGTTGGTCGTGAACGGGAACACCCGGCCACAGCCGCCGGTGCAGACGATCACCGCGTTCGCAGTGATGGTCTCGGTCCGCCCCGTGGCCAGTTCGATGGCGACCACGCCGTACGCGCGTCCGTCGTCGACGAGGATCTTGGTGACGTACCACTCGTCGTACCGGACGATGTCCGAGTAGGAGAGCGCGGTCTGGAACAGCGTGTGCAGCAGGTGGAACCCGGTCCGGTCGGCGGCGAACCAGGTGCGCTTCTTCTTCATGCCGCCGAACGCACGGACCGCGATCCTGCCGTCCGGTTGCCGGCTCCACGGGCAGCCCCAGTGCTCGAGCCGCAGCAGCTCCCGAGGCGCCTCGGCGACGAACGCCTCGACGGCGTCCTGGTCGCACAGCCAGTCGCTGCCGGACACGGTGTCGTACGCGTGCTCGTCCAGCGTGTCGTCGGGCCCGGCCACGGCCGCGGCACCGCCCTCGGCGGACACCGTGTGGCTGCGCATCGGGTAGACCTTCGAGATCACCGCAACGCGCAGTGCCGGGTTGGTCTCGGCCACCGCAATGGCAGCTCTCAACCCGGCACCGCCGCCTCCGACCACGACAACATCATGATAATTCGCCATGGTCAGGCTTCGTGGTCGCCGCTGTGCTCGTCCATCAGCACTTTGCCGTCGTGCCGCACAGTCCGGATCCGTACGCTGCCGTCGTGGAACTCGTGCCGCATCTGCCGGCACCCACAGGCGAACAGCATGTCGTCGAGCCGGAAGCCCTCGAAGTCGTCCTCCTGGCTTCGATCGGCATCTCCGAGCCGCCCACACGGCGCCCGCTCCCCAGTCAGATGCGTCTTGGTCCCGGTCATTCACCCACCTCCTCACCCTCCCGAGGTGTTCGTGACCTACATCACACCCCGATAGTGCGCCCGTGGTATGCGCGGCGGCAATGCCTCGGCGTTCACCGGGAGAACTGCCAGCGGATCTGCTCGGTGTCGGGCAGCACGATGACGGGGCCTTTGCCTACCTTCCAGTCGTCGTACAGCAGGAACATCCGCCCGCCGGAGCTGACCAGGAGCCGCAGCCCGGTGGTGCGGTAGTGCCCCACATGGCCGGCTCCGGTGACCGGGGTCTCCACGACGCCGGGTGCTTCGAGGCCGAGCGGCGTGCTGCTGAACGCGGTCACCTGCGGCATGGTGGGCACATCCGCCTGCACCTGCAGGGCGTACCCGCGGCCGACGATCGTCGCGAAGTCGGACACCGCCCAGAAGAGCGCCGCCGTGACGACACCGCCGACCAGCAACATCCGCAGCGCGTGGTGCCAGGCCGGCTGCGCGGGCGTCGAGGGGGCGTCGCTCGCGGTTGCCCGCAGCCAGGCGCCGTACGCCGCGACAACGGTGCCGCCGGCAACGACGAGGGGAGCGAACAGGTCCACCGCGTGCCGCATGACCGCCGCGGCGACCACGGCCGCCGCGATGGAGCCGAGTCCGCCGAGGAGGGCGATCCGGGCAGACTTGCGGAGCGCCCGTCTGGCCTCGGTACGGTGGAGTGCGGCGTCGATCCGGCGATGTACGGCCAGACCGACGAGTCCGACACCCGCGATGAACAGCAGTGGCAGGTAGAGGGTGCTGATGCTGTTCAGTACGTAGTCCTGCGTGGAGAAACCGAAGAGGCTGACGTCCAGCCCCATCTCCCGGGCCTGTGTCCTGCTCCGGGCCCACCCGAAGTAGATCATCAGCCCGGTGGCGATCGTCAGCGGCGGCCCCAAGGTCGTGACCACCGAAACCACCGCCTGCAAAGGCGATTCACTCCCGACCGGTTCGGGGGTGGCAGATACCGGCACCGACGGCGACGCCGGTTGTGGCACGGCGCCCGCGGTGTTCGCCGGACCGTTGGTCTGCGGTGGGGTCGCAGTCGGCTGAGTCATCCGGTCGGCTCCGCGGTCTGCAGGGCTATCTGTTTCTTCATGCATTCCGTGTTGCCTTCGACCCGGTTGAATTTCACCTCCGGCTTCTGGCCGGGATGCGCCTTGTGCCACACGACCGCGCGAGCCAGCACCTCGGTCACGAGTGCCGCCACGCAATCATCCCCCAAGGGCGCCGGATCCGCGGTGGCGTACTTCTCCACGAGCACCCACTGGTCCGCTCTTCCGTCCACCGCGGCTCGGCACAACGCGAGCATCGCGGTGGCGATCCCGGTCCCCTTGAGGCCGGCCGTATCGGTCCGCAGATTGCTCTGCAGCCGAGCACACTTGCCGTCGGCGAACGGGGTGTACGCCGCCCAGGTCGGCGTCGGGGATTCTCCGTCCCGCGGACCGAACGGCACCCACGAGAGCCAGCCGCTCCCACGCTTGCCGTCACCGCTGCCGCCGGACTTCGCCGTACCGGATTCGCCGGGTGGATCTGGGGCGCAGCCGGACAGCGCGGCGTACGCGACCAGGCACGTGAGCAGAGCAACGACTCGACGCCGGACCACAGTCCCCACCCCCAGGAATTATCCCCGTGGATTCATAGAGTGCATGGGGTGTGGCTCAGCGTCAACGGGAAATTAGTGCTTGGCCTGCCGCCATTCGCGTTCGAACGGCAAACGCCAGGCGCGCGGGGCGATCAGTTGGTGGATCGCGTTCGGGCCCCAGGTGCCGGGCTGGTACGGCTTGGCCGGCGGCGGGTCGTCGAGCAGCGGCGCGGACCGGTCCCACAGCGACTCGATGCCCTCGGCCGTGGTGAACAGCGTGTGGTCCCCGCGCATCGCGTCCAGGATCAGCCGCTCGTACGCCTCCAGTACGTCGCCCGCGCTGCCGGTCTCCTGCGTGGAGAACTGCATCGACAGCTTCTCCAGCCGCATACCCGGACCGGGCCGCTTGCCGTAGAACGACAGCGACACCCGCGACGAGTCGGCCAGGTCGAAGGTCAGGTGGTCCGGGCCTTCCGAGCCGACGCCGGAACCGGCCGGGAACATCGTCTTCGGCGCCTCCTTGAAGGCGATCGAGATGATCCGCTGGCCCTCGGCCATCTTCTTGCCGGTGCGCAGGAAGAACGGCACGCCGGCCCAGCGCCAGTTGTCGATCTCCACCTTCAGCGCGATGAACGTCTCGGTGTCCGAGTCCGGCGCGACGCCTTCCTCGCTGCGGTAACCGGAGTACTGCCCGCGGACCACGTCGCCCGGGTTGATCGGCAGCATCGACCGGAAGACCTTGTTCTTCTCCTCCGAGATCGCCCGCGGCTCCAGGGCGGTCGGCGGCTCCATCGCGACGAACGACATCACCTGCATCAGGTGCGTGACGACCATGTCCTTGAACGCGCCGGTCGGCTCGTAGAAGGTGGCGCGCTGGTCCAGGCCGAGCGACTCCGGGATGTCGATCTGCACGTGGTCGATGAAGTTCCGGTTCCAGATCGGCTCGAACAGGCCGTTCGCGAACCGGAACGCGAGGATGTTCAGCGCGGCTTCCTTGCCGAGGAAGTGGTCGATCCGGAAGATCTGCGACTCGTCGAACGTCTCGTGGACGAAGTCGTTCAGGTCGATCGCGCTCGCCAGGTCGTCGCCGAACGGCTTCTCCATCACCACCCGGGCGCGTTCGACCAGGCCGGCGTCGCGGAGCATCGCGATCACCGCTTGCGCGGCCTTCGGCGGCACCGACAGGTAGTGCAGCCGGCGGGTGTCCGGGCCGAGCAGCTCCTCGGCGGCCTTCACCGCGGACGCGAGCGCCTCCGGCCCGGCGGTCACCGGCACGTACTCGAGCCGCTCCGCGAACTGCGCCCACTCCTCGTCGCTCATCTTGTGGGTGCCGAACGTCTCGACTGCCTTCCGCGCGCGATCCCGGAACTCGTCGGAGCTCAGGTCCTCGGTGGCGGTCCCGATGACCCGCACGTCCGGCGCGAACCTGGAATGCTGCAGGTACGCGAGTCCGGGCAGCAGCTTGCGCTTGGCGAGGTCGCCGGTGGCCCCGAACAGCACGATCACATGCGGCGCCAACGGCTCCGGGTCCCGCCGCGACGGCCGCGACCCGGGCGCCGGATACGCAATGGTCTGAGTACGGTCAGGCATTCAGTCCTCCCGAGGACGCCACCGGAGCCAACACTGTTTCGCAGTCTAGGTGCCTCCGGTGACGCCCGGGCGTCAGGCTGATTGCCAGAGGCCGAGGATGTTGCCTTCCGGGTCCCTGAAGTAGGCCGCGAATCCCATGTCGCCGACCGGGAGCTTCTCGCCGACGGGTTCGCCGCCGAGGCTCTCGATCGTCTTCCAGGCCGCGTCGATATCCGGTACGTCGACGGTCAGCACCGGACCCTTGAGTTCGTCGGTGCGCTGGAACATCCCGCCGTTGATGAACCCCGCCTCGGCCGGCATCGACTGCTCGTTCACCGGCCCGGTCGACGCCATCGTGTAGTCCATCCCGGGCATCTCCATCAGGTTCCACCCGAACGCCTCACGGTAGAACGCCCGCGCCCGGTCCCCATCGTCGTACGGCACCTCGAAATGCACGATCCGCCCTGTCATCACAGCCCCTCCCGTCGGTACGCCACTACCGACCGACGCTAGCCCCGGTACGCCGTACCAGCCAGAGGTCACGGATTACGGTGTTCGTGTCTGTTTCCGGCGTAGACGTTCGTCGGTGGGGTGACGGAGAGGATGAGCCTGTGAAGTACCTGCTGATGATCTGTGGTGACGAGTCGGCTGCTGCGCATGCTGATGAGGGGTGCGGTGGCTGGACGGAGGAGATGGCGGCTCGTGGAGTCGTGGCCGGTGGGGCTGGGTTGCGGCCGCCGGACGAGGCCACCACGGTGCGGGTGCGGGAGGGGGAGTTGCTGCTCACGGACGGGCCGTTCGCGGAGACTAAGGAGCAGATCGGTGGGTTCGTGCTGATCGACTGCTCCGACCTGGACGAGGCGATCGAGATCGCGTCGAAGCACCCTGCGGCCGGCTACGGCACGATCGAGATCCGGCCGGTGCTGGAACCGCCGGTGTGACGTTCGAGGAGATCTACCGGCAGGAGTGGGGCCAGGTGGTCGCCACTCTCATCCGGCTGACCGGTGACTGGGAGCTGGCGGAGGAGTGCGCGCAAGAAGCGTTCGCCTCGGCGCTGCAGCGGTGGCCGAGCGACGGCGTACCGGATCGGCCTGGTGCGTGGCTCACTACGGCCGCACGCAACCGTGCGATCGACTGGCTGCGCCGCGAGGCAGTGGGCGCACAGAAGCTGCGGGAGGTGGTTGCGATGACGTATGACTCAGAGCCGCCGTACGACGTACCGGACGATCGGCTGCGGTTGATGTTCACCTGCTGCCATCCCGCACTGGCGATGGAGGCACGGGTGGCGTTGACGCTGCGGACACTGGCCGGTCTGAGTACGACGGAGATCGCGCGGGCGTTCCTGGTGCCGGAGACGACCATGTCGAAACGGCTGACCCGTGCGAAGCAGAAGATCCAGCACGCCGGCATCCCGTACCGCGTCCCACCCGCACACCTCCTGCCGGAGCGGACACCCGCCGTACTGGCTGTCCTGTACCTCCTCTTCAACGAGGGGTACTCCGACGTTGTCCGGAGCAACCTGAGCGGTGAAGCGATCAGACTGGCCAGACTGCTCGTCCAACTCATGCCGGACGAACCTGAGGCGGCTGGACTGCTCGCACTGATGCTGCTGCACGACGCGCGCCGCGACACCCGCCTGGCACCGGACGGCGCTCTGGTTACGCTGGACGAGCAGGACCGTACTCAGTGGGACAGCACCCGGATTGCCGAAGGCGTGGACCTCCTCGACTCCGCACTGCGCCGCGGCGAGCCCGGCCCGTACCAGGTCCAGGCCGCGATCGCTGCCTGCCACGCGACCGCCCGGACCGCAGCCGACACCGACTGGCCGCAGATCGCCGCCCTGTACGCCCAGCTCCCGCAGACCCCTGTGGTCGCCCTCAACCGAGCTGTGGCGATCGGCATGGCAGACGGCCCAGCGGTCGGTCTACGGCTGGTAGAAGAGCTGGCTGCCGGACCGCTGACCGGCTACCACCTCCTCCCTGCCACGCGGGCCGACTTCCTCCGGCGCCTGAACCGCCGTACCGAAGCCGCCACGGCCTACCGCGAGGCCCTGGCCCTGGCCGCCACCGAAGCCGAACGCCGGTACCTGGAGAAGCGGTTGGCTGATTCGCTCCTGTGAAATGCCGTCCCGCGCGTACCCTGACAACTGGGGGAGGGGACGCAATGGGGGAGACCGATTGGGTCGCGATCGGCGGTGAGTTCAGCCGTCGCGAGCTGACAGCATTGACAACGACACTCGAGAGCAACGGTGCGTTGCGGGAGGTCGTCGATCACGCGCTGGCCAGGGCCGGCGACAGTTCCACGGAGTTCGAGCACGCCTGGACGGCGGCCGGCCGGCAACCCGGAGCGACGCTCGTACTGGCTGCTTATCTCTACGCGCGCTGTCAGGCGGCGTGGGAGCGGACGGGCAACTACGACGGGATCAGGGCGACGATCGACAGCGCCCGCGCCGGATGGAATCGCTGCGAGCGGCCGCTCGGCTGGGAGGACAAGGCCACCGACCTGTTCCTGCAGCACGCCGCGTCGCTGCCGGACTGCATGGACGCCGAGGGGGCGATCAACTGCTCCTGTCCGGTGGCGCTGCAGACCCATGCCGCTGCGGTGTCGGACGCCAACGCCCAGGTCCTTCGAGAGATCAGGGGCCTCGATCAACCAGATGCCGAGAGCTTCGTCGGCTTCCTGTCCGAGATCGTCGAGAAGCACTTCGTGACGTACGACGCGATCGCCGCGGTCGCGCACGGCGTACTGGGCTGGATCCTGGAAGGACCGGCCGCCCTCGACGAGCTTGAAGCGTGCATGACGCGGCTCGAGAAGGCGGAGTCGAGCCCCTTGCTGGCCGACGACGTCTACTCCTCGGAGCTGCGAGCGCACCGGTACGCGCTGCAGAGACTGACCGAGCACACGCCCGGTCCGACAGTGCCGGAGCTGACCATCAGCGAGGCGCGCTTGGTCTACTGCTATCCGTTCGCGACTCCGGCGCGGATCAGCTGGGAGGACCTCGGGAAGGCGCGCGTTCTGGCCGGTGCGCGACCGCAGCTCGTTGACAAGCTGCATCTCTCCGACATCTGGAACAGCGACATCTACCAGGGTCTGGTGGTGACATTGCCGCCGATCAACGTCCGCACGACAGCAGGCATCGATCTTCGCCATACAGTCGAGCTCCGGCTGAGCAAGTTCGGCAACCACTACATCAGGATCGAGTACGACAACGACGGCGACGAGCTCGGACTGCACGAGATCTATCAAGGGCTGCGGCGGGCCTCGCACTCGATGGGTGACGAGGAAGTCACGTCGCTCGAAGCTGGTGGAACCGGATCGTGGCAGCGGCTGCACGAGTTCGCGGACGAGATCCACCAGGACCTCGCCCAGCAGGTCGACAGTCTGAACCCGGGTGAGTGGCGCGCGGACTTCGGCAACGACTTCAACGTCGTACTGGAGATCAGGCAGGCGCAGATCCGTGGCGCGGACGGTCGGGAGCGCGCAGCGACCGGTCAGGATGTCATCGACACGGCCGGGCAGCTGCTGCTGAATCCCGTCACCGGTTACGCGACCGCGCTCGAGGAATGGACCCGCCGGCCGATGCCGGACAAGGTGGGCAACCTGATCGGGGACGCCGGGTACGACACCGACCTCGTCGCCAGGACCGACAACACCACGCTGGTCGTGCTTCCGGGCAGCCCGAGCTGGGTCTACCTCGGCCAGGAGGAGAAGGTCGAGTTCGTTGCCTCGCTCCCCCCACTCCTGAAGCGATGGCGCCGCGAGCTGCGAGCGACGAAGGACGCGCTGGCCGCCTCGTTGACACCCGGACGGATGGAGGAGACCAAGCGCGGGCAGGTGGAGGCCGACCGGTTGAAACTGGCTCGCCACGTGGCGGACGTCCGCTACTGCCTCGATCAGTTGCACAGCAACGCGTTGTGCCGGCCGGCGGTGCACCGTCGGTTGGTGGACAGGTTGTACGACGCTGCAGGTCTGCTCCGGTACGAGGACGAGCTCGAGGCGGAGATCCGTGAGGTCGAGGCACTCTACGCGCTGGTCGCCGCGCATTTGAGCGTTGTCGAGGAGGAGAGGGCGCGGGCGGACGAGGAAGCAACCAGCAAGTACCAGCGGAGTATCCAGGTGATTCTGGGCTTGCTGGCGGCGCTGTCCCTGGTCGGCCTGTTCGAAGCGATCAACCAGTTCGTCATGGCGCCCGTCGCGGAACGAGTGTCAGTGGGTGTGGCCACGCTCGAGCTCGGGTTCGTCCTGCTGGCCGCGGTCGCGATTGCCGTTGCCTTCGCGCTGCTGGGACGCTCGGGAGGCAGACACAGTGGCGATTCCTGAGCTGGAGTACGTCGACTCCTGGCTGCTGGCGCCGGTGCAGCTCGAGCGGCTGTACGACGAGGTGCTCAACCCGAGCTTCCCCGTCGACGAGCTGGTGCCGCGCGACCGGCTGTTGCCGCGGCTGGCGAAGGAGGACAGCGGAGTCTGCTGTCGCGTCGCGGTCGACCCAACCGGCCGAGCCGTGGCGGGCATCATCGCCGACATCTACCCGGGTGCGGGCGTCCTGTTGCTGTCCTACCTGGCCGTTCTGTCGGGGCTCCGTGATCGCGGCGTCGGCACCGGCCTCGCGAGCGACGCCGTACCGCGGTGGATCGCTCGCTACCGACCTGCGCTGGCGGTCGCGGAGGTCGAAGATCCACGCTTCCACGCCGACAGCGACGCAGCCGGGTACGGCGACGCGGACGCTCGCATGCGGCTGTACGACGGTCTCGGCGGACTGATCCTGCCGCTCCCGTACGTGCAGCCGGCCCTGTCCGCAGGAGCCGAACGCGTCCGCAACCTGCTGCTGATGGTGTTCCATGCCGCCCCGGAGGTCTGCCCCGATGGGCGGCTCGACCCCGAGCTGCTGGTGCAGTTCCTGACCGACTACTTCACGGCGTGCGAAGGCAGGACTCCCGTCGACGCCGAATTCACCGCGCTGCTCGACGCCTGCAAGCGCTCAGAGGGCATCCCACTGCTGAAGCCGTCCGAATACCTGTCGGACTGACTGTCTGTCCCGGCCGAACCTGTTCGTCGGTGAGGTATGACGGATCGCACAGGACCTCCTGCTGGTCCTCAGCGGCCGTACCCTCCCACCGAACCACCTGTCCGGTCGCGACGCCGACCGCTTCACCGCTGGAGTGACCCGATGATCATCAGCCTCCCGATCGAGGACCGCCGACGCTCGTACGCCTTCTACCAGGCGGCGCTCGGCCTGACACCGGTAGGCGAGGAGTGGGACGAGGACGGCATCCCCGAACCGCTGCAGTTCCAGCTGGCCGACGACGTGAGGATGATGCTGATCCCGACCGGAGGCTTCGGCTGGGTGCTGGGAGATCAGCCGGCGGCACCGCGTGGCCAGAGCGAGTGCATCCTCACCGTGCAGGTCGACAGCGAAGAGGCGGCCGACGAACTGGCTGCCAAGGCGGTCGCCGCCGGGGCGGTGCAGGTGACGGCACCGACTCGCAAGCCGTGGACCTACATGGCCACGTTCACCGACCCCGACGGACACCTCTGGATGGTCACGGCTCCTTGAGTTCGAGGGCGTAGTCGCCGTGGGTGGCGGTCCGGAGCAGGATCCAGTCGGAGTCGACGGCCAGGTTGGTGATCGGGTCGTCGACGTACAGCCCGGCGATCCGGCTGCCTGCCGCCGGATCCCACACGGCGACGTTGCCGCCGGTCGATCCGGTGACCAGCACGGTCCGCGCGTTCAGCGTTCCGATCGCTACGCACTGGACCGCCGAGGCGCGGTCGGCCGGGTTCTCGATCCGCTTCCCGTCCGCGATCGAGTACACGCGCGCCTGCCCGCCGCAGGCGACGGCGACGATCCCGCCGTACCCCGGAAGGTTGCCCAAGGCCACAGAGGTCGCCTGTTCCAGGTTCGGCTTCACGTACAGCAGGTCCCAGCCCTGCTCGAGAACGTACGACGGCAGCTCGACGAACGGCCCCGCGATCGCCCGCGGACGCTCGCCTTCCCCAGCCAAGGTCCGCCGGTCCCAGACCCAGACGGCGCCGTCGACCGATCCCGTCGCGATCACCGGCATGCCGTCGAGTTCACCGGCCGCCGCGACCGAGTGCGGCCAGCCCTCCGGCCGGTCCAGGTCGAGCGGCCGACGGCGAGACCCGTCCCGCGAGAACCCCTCGTCCCGTCTCTCGCCCGAAAGCTCCTCCGGGACCGTCGTCGGCACGAACCCGTCGTAGCGCCACTGCGCGGTTGAGCCACTGCGCAGCCGCGAGAGCGTGACACCGTCCCGGTTCGCGTCGTACTCGAGTTGCTGCAACTGCACCAGGGCGGTGTCGTCGTAGTCGGGCGCCGCCGCGACGATCGGATGTCCGCCGACCACACCGATCGCGATGGCCCGGCTTCGTTCCTGGTACGGCGACTGCTCGACGTGGACGTGCCCTTCGGTGAACCAGTACAGCTGCTTCCCGATCCCCGCGGCGACCACGAACGGCGCCCCGATCCGGGCCCCGGCCATGACGGCCAGCAGGCTGCCGCCGTCGAACTGGATCGGATCGGTCCGCCAGACCTCGCGGCCGGCGGCAGGATCGATCAGCAGAATGCGGTGGGCGCGGTCCGGGGCGGGCTCGTCCTGCACGGCCAGGATCACCAACGCGCCGTCGTCCTCGACCCCGAAGCCGCGAACGTCGAGGATCTCGAGCCCCGGCGGAAGGTCGACGGGCTGCAAGGTCACGGCGTCGACCATCGTCAGCGTGCGGCCGATGTCGACACCGGCGATGACCAGCCGCCCGTCGACCCGGCCGATCCCGATGGCGTGACCGAGGCCGACGTCCGCCGCGGCGATCCGTTCCTTGGTGCGGGCGTCCCACACCTCGAGGATCCGGTCGTACCCGGCCGAGGTGACCACGACCGGGCGACCGTCGATGACGGACATCGCGACAGCGGTCGCCTTGTGGTCGAGCGCGATCATCGACGTGACATCCGGTACGCCGGTCCGCGGGTCCCACAACTCGATCCGCTTCTCGACCGCGATGGCGACCACGGGCAGGTCGTCGACGTGGCCGAAGCCGAGACCACGGACCTTGCCGGTCGTGCCGTAGGTCGACTCGAGATCTGCTCTCCAGTCGAGGCTGCCCTTGACCATCCGCAGCCAAGGTGTGGCCGCGAGCCGGCCGACCGCATTGCCCAGCCCGGTCATCGAGGCGCCGGGGTAGTCCTTCAACCGGGCGTGCAACTGGCCCGCGAGCTGGGCGGGGTCGCGCGTGAGAGCGGTCCGGCTCCGACGCAGGGCCCGCTCCATCACATCGATCGGCTGGAACGTGGTCATCCATCGGACCATCGAGTCGGCGTCGTCACGGGCCGTGCCCTCGTCGGTCACGATCTTGGCCGCGGTGATGACCGCGTCGGTCTGGTCGACGCCCAGCAGGTCGACCGCGCGGGTCAGCCAGCCGGCATCGGTCACCAGGTCGACGACCGCTTGGGAAGCGGGTGCAATCCGGTCCGCGTCGGCCACCAGATGCTCGGCGAGGTAGCGAACCGCGTAGAAGTTCGCGTCCGCCCAACCGTCCAGAGCCGCCCGCTGCCGCGCGGCCAGCGCTCGCGCGATCCGTCGGTGGCCGGCGGCGTACGACGGTTGCGCGTGGAAGTGCTCCACGAACGTCTGGTGGGCCAACCGGTACGTGCTCTGGCCGTGCTCCCCGTCGAGCATGACGTACGGCGCTGCCGCGACCAGCAAACGGTCCAGGTCGGACTCGCCGGGCGGGCTGTCCATGAACGCACCGGCAGCCGTCGCCCAGGTGCCGTCGGCCCGCGGCAGGCCCCGGCCGCGGGCATGGGCAAGGGCCTCCAGCAACGGCCGGAAGTTGCGGTCGGCAACTGTCAGTCGCTCCACCGCGGTGGCGAACAGTCCGCGGCTGTCCTGCTCCAGCAGCTCTGCGAGCTCGGGTTGCGCCGCCGCGGTGAGCAGGTCGGGCCGGGCGAGGATCTCGTGCACGGCCAACCGGGCGTAGAGGAAGTGCCGGTTGTGCGCGCCGACGCTCCGGGCCGCGGCGGCCGCGGTGCCGGAGTCGATCGGCAGGGCCCGCAGCCGATGCTCGACGTATCTCGTCACCGCTTCGGCATCGAGGTCCACGGTCACCGTGGCGGTCGGTTCGAGCGCGTCGAGCAGGTTGGTGTCGACCGGCTCCAGGAGGTCGAGTCCTTCGTTGGTCGAACGGCGCGTACCGACGACGACCCGGCAGCCGGGGACCTCGGACAATTGCCGCAGTACGGCGGCCACCGCGAGCGGAGCCTGAGCCTCGTCCAGTGCGTCGACCATGACCGTGCGGCCCTCGACCGCTGTCCGCAGACCGTCGAGCGTGGTGGAAACGTCCTGCTCGCCTTGGAGGTCGGCCGCCAGCCGGTTGATCACCTCGGTGGTCGTCAGGCCGGTGAGCAGGACCGTGGCTTCGAAGACGTTGTCCGGCGGCTGCTCCGGCTCGGCCAGCCGCTCGACCTGATCGGTGCGGATCAGCAGCTCGCGCAGCGACGGGTTGCTGTGCACGACGAGGTTGCCCAGTACGGCGGACTTTCCCGAGCCGGCCGGCCCGGTGACGGCGAGCAGCCCGGAATTGGTGGTGCGCAGCCAGTCGGTGATCTCGCGATGCTCCCGGTTGCGCCCCTCGAAGTACCAGGTCGGCTCACCGAGTTCCGCTCCCTGCGCCTTGGGCACGAAGAACTTGCGCTGATCCTTGGGCAGACCGGCAAGGAATGCCTCCAGTTCGAGATAGACGTCCTGGGTGGCGGTGACGCCCGCACCGAGCGGCCGCGGCGGCGGGGTCAATGGCCGGGCCCGCCCGAGCCCGATCGGGATCGCGTAGCCGAACGCCAGCAAGCTCTCCAGCCGGCCGACCAGGTCGGCCACCCGGATCACCTCGTCATTGGCCGTGAAGGACTTCAACGCCAGGTCCAGAGCCTTCGGCACCGCCTTGAGGAAGCCCGATCCGGTGCCGCCACCACCGAGCAGCGCGAAGCGTCCCGCCGGATTCGTCTTCGACAGGACCTTCGCCGCGAGCAGCTGGACGAACCGCTCGGCGCCACAGGCCTCGATGACGACCAACGTCCAGGCCCCGGGGTCGTTGCTGCGGCCGGCCCATTCGTCGGCCAGGTGATCCGCCAGTTCCTCCGCCTTGTGACCGGAGCTTCTCATGTGCTGCGTGCTGTTGTACGACGCCAGCCAGGCATCCTCGGTGTCCGACTCGCCATGGCCCACCCAGACCAGGACCGAACTCCGCGGCCCGTCCCGATCAGCCCAGGCGCCCAGCTCCCGCTTCACCCAGTCGGCGTCCGGCCGGCCGTCGGCCCAGGGGTGCAGTACACCGCCGTACGGCGTGAGCAGGTCGGCGATCGCCTTCGCGTCGTCGTCGGCCGGGATCGACGCGAACGGCCGTCGTACCTCGGTGCTGTAGGCGGCGATCGGGATGGGGAAGATCGTGAAAGCCGGCTCGCTCATTGGCCCGCCTCCTCGGGCGGGACCGCCAGCACCTGTTCGGTGACCGCCGATGCGCCACCGCCCTTCACCTCGACCCGGTAGACACCTGGCTCCCCGAGTACGACCGATGCGGTCAGCACTCCGTCGCGAAGCTGCAACGGAGGCACCGCGACCTGCCAACGGCTGAACGCGTCGACGACCCGGCACGTCGTACCGGTAGCGTCCGCACCAGTCACGGCGATCGTGAGCGGCTCGGACACGGAGACGACATCGGGTACGTCGATTCCGATCTCCCCAGGTCCGAGTGGGGGACCGGCGGTGTCGTTGGTGAGGATGTCGCGCACATGCGAGATGGCTTCCTCGGTGGCGGCGACGGCACCATGCGACTGCGGGAGCGTGCCGGGCGACAGGCCGAACCCGGCGGCCGACCGGCGGAACACCGTGCCGTCACCGCGCAGATCCGGCCGCTCTCTGATCACTCCGGCCGGATCGGTGATGCACGTGTGCATGAGCGGTGCCAGTACGCCGTCGCGCAGCGACACACTCTGCATCGTCGGCTGCTCGACGCCGATGAGCAACCGCAGACTGCCGGCCTCTCCTTGCATGAGCTTGTCGTGCCGCTCGACCGATTCGCTCGCAAGCTCCCTGTCGCCGTCCAGAGCTGCGATGTCGCCGGGCTCGAGCCGGCGGGCCGTCGTACCCTCGTCGACGCACCGGTAGAACGGCAGCAGGTCGTACAGGCCGGGCATGTCCTGGACGAGCTTGCGGAGCCGCTTGCGGGGAAGCGGTATGCCGTCGCCCGAGCTCAGGATGTACGCCGACTTCACGGATCCGTAGTACGGCGTGCCGAGTGTGACCGTCGTACGCACGCTCGACGCACCGCCGAGCACATGCAGGTAGTACCGGGCGATCAGGCCACCCATCGAGTGCGCGACCAGGACGACCTTCGCATCGGCGCTGCCGGACGGATGCGCCTGCCACTGGGACAGGTGCCGGTCGACCAGTCGCCCGAGTTCCTGCGCGTTGTGTTCCACGGACAGCCGCCAGTCGTACGGGAACTCGCACAACGCATCCGGATGTGCGAGCACCCGTCCGATCCCGGTCAGCAACTTCGTGTACGGCTCGAAACCCTTCAGCACCGGCGCGAACGCCGGGAAGCGCAACAGCCCCGTCGCACGGACGCGGCCGGTCCGGCCGGCCCGTTCGTCGTCCGTGACAGCCAAACGCTTGAGCGCTCTTCCTGTCGTCCACGCGCTGACCCACCAGCTCGCGTCGTCCAAGCCCCACAGGACATCGCCCGACTCGACGTCGGCCAGCGAACTCCCCATGATTCCCGGGATCACGATGACGGCATCCCGGGACACAGCCCCCACTGCGTCCATCCGAACCCACCCCCGGATTCAGTCTCGATCCGGGTCGGGTGAATTACCAGACCGAGGCGGGGTGGCGAAGCTTGGCCGTCCGGAGTGCCTTCTTGGTGGCTGATTGACGGCGGAACAGGCGGCCGCCGTACCGGAGCCACTCGACCTTTCCGTCGGTGCCGCGGACGAAGTTGGCGCGGACGTGCGTCGGCGTACCGTCGGGGTTCTGTGCGAGCACGTAATCCTTGCGGTAGAAGGCGAATCGGAACACTGCCTGTCCGCCCACACCCGCAACCAGCTCGCCGCTGTCGGCGGCGAGGTCGAGACCCAGCTCCTCCGGCTTGCCGTCGAAACCGATCTGGTGAGAGACGTACGTGCCTTCGTAAGCAGCCAGCTTTTGAGGCGGCAGATCACGGGGTACGGCGGGAAGGTTCGTGACGCCGGCGAACTCCTGCAAAGCCCAGTCGTCCGCGAACAGCTCTGCCACCAGCGACGGCCCGCTCTCGGAGTTGGTGAGCAAGGTGATCGCGAAGTCCCGCTGCGGTACGAACAGGAAGCCGGAGTGCTGACCAGACCAGTCCCCACCGTGCTGCACCACGGTCGGGCCCTGGGCGGTCGGGCGCAACATCCAGGTGACGCCCACCCCGTTCAGCTCAACGAACAGCGTGCCGCCCGGACCCGGGTGCGACTGCATAGCGAGCCTGCTGCGGTCGCTGAGCAGCTGCGGGAGGTCCCGGTGCCCCAGGTGGTACCGCGCGTACCTGAGCTGGTCCCGGGCGCTTGAGATCAGCCCGCCGATCGCGTGCAGCGCACGCGGCATCGCGTCGAACGACGGCTCGACGACCGGCTTCCCGTCGACGATGTTGTGCGACGCGGCAACGCTGAAACCGTCGAGTTCGCTCCGGAAGAACCGGCTGTGCGCGAGTCCCAGTGGATCGACGACCAGTTCGCGGGCAGCGACCTCGTACGGCTTCCCGGTCACCACCTCGATGATCCGCCCGGCCACACCGATCGCCGCGTTGTTGTACGAGAACACCTTGCCGAGCGGCGTGAGCTGCGGGACCTTCGCCATACCGGCGACGCACTGCGCGAGCGCGCCGTCGCCCTGACCCGTGTCCTCGAAGTAGTCGCCCTGCCAGCCGGCCGAGTGATTCAGCAGCTGCCTGACGGTGACCCGCGCCGCGACCGACGGGTCCTGCGTCGCGAAGTCCGGCAGGTAGGCGCGGACCAGCCGGTCCAGGCTGATCCGGCTGCGCTCGACAAGCCGCATGATCGCGGTCGCGGTGAACGTCTTGCTGGTCGACCCGATCCGGAACACGGTGTCGCCGGAGACAGGTTCGCCGGTGTCTACGCTGGTGACGCCGAAGCCGCGGACGTACTCACGGCCGCGGTACCAGACGCCGAGGCCGGCCCCCGGGATCGCGTACTTCGCCATCCCGGCCTCGATCTTCTCGGCCAGCCGCCCGATCGCGGCCGGTTCGCGACCGGTCGCCGAGGCGGGGGTGGTGGACAATGCGGCGACCGGTACGGCAGCGGCGGCGGACTTGAGCACGGTACGACGGGTGAGCGACACGTCAACGTCTCCTCGGGCGAATAGGAATGCTTCCGATGCCGCTATTATTACCATTGTTGGTATCAATGGATACCCTGAAAGAACCCTGATGGAGAGCCGATGGCGGAGTCACCGACCCCGGTGCTGGACGTCCTGCTGCACCCGATCCGCTGGCGCATCGTGCAACGCGTGCTGGGCCGTGAGGTCACCACCACGGACCTCAAACGCGACCTCCCCGACGTCCCCATCACCACCCTCTACCGGCACGTGGCCGCCCTGATCGACGCCGGCTACCTCACGGTCGTCCGCGAACGAAAGATCCGCGGCACCACCGAACGCACCCTCACCCTGGACCAGACCAAGGTCGGCCGAATCGACGAGCGCGAGGCCCGCGCCATGACCCCCGACCAGCACCGCCAGGCCTTCCTGATGCTCCTGACCCGCCTGGCCGCCGACTTCGACCGCGTAGTGGACAGCGGCGACCTCTACCCGCGCATCCACCAACTCGGCTACTCCCAACTAGCCCTCTACCTCAGCCCGGACGACATGACGGCATTCCGCTCAGCCTTCGCAGCCCTGATCGCCCCCTACCTAGCCGAGTCCCCAGGCAAGGACCGCGTCGTCCTCTCGATGTTCTCGTTACCCGACGACTGACCCTCCGGTCGAACCCCAGGGGAAGACCGAACAAATTTCAGCTCTTCGGTGGTGGCAGAGGGTCTTTGACCTGCTACAACGAGTGAATGCGCAAACTGGGGATCATCGTCGCGGTGGCTCTCGCCGCCCTGCTCATACCCGCTCAGGCTCACGCCGTCACCGGATGGACCGTCGTCGGGTCCGACAACGCCCGCCCGCTCGACGAAAGCCAAGGACTCGCCACGGTGACCCGTGGCGGAACTACGGCGTACCGCTACACCGGCGTCGGCACCATTCCCGCCGACCTGCTGACCCGTGGCTGGAACCATGTCGGCGATCCGGGTGCCGCCCAGGGCTGGTACGTCGAGCCGTACCAGCGCGATGACCGCGGCGGGAAGCTGTACCGCGTGCAGTCGCCGGCGGGTATCTGGTCCAACTACACGCACGCCCTGGAGTCCTGGGAGGCGAACAACAACAGCTTCGCCGCAGTGTCCCCGGATGCGCAGTGGATGGTGACGGGGGAGTGGGGCACGATGGACCGCCTCCTCGTCCTCCCGATGCCGGGCGTGGCCGCGACGGACCCGTCGAAGAACCTCCCGTATGCGTCGGCGATCCGCCTCGACCACCAGGTGCGCGACGTACAGGGCTGTGACTTCGTGACAGCTACTCAGCTCCTGTGCTCGTCCGACGACCCGGACGGCAGCCTGTTCGGTACGACGAAGCCGCTACTGCAGGTCGACCTGACCGAACCGGTGGGCTCCGCCGACGTGACCGGCCACGTCACGTCCCTGGGCCAACTCCCGCTGCAGAGCGGCTGCTCCGGAAACTTCGAGGTCGAGGGCATCGACTACTACGAGCCTGACGGCACACTCCGGGTCGTCATCATGTCGCCCGGCATCTGCATCGGCATCGACAGCAAGACCTACCGCTTCCGCCGCTGACCCGGACAACACAAAGGCCCGGGTCTGCTGACCCGGGCCTGCTTGTCGCGCGCCCCCGGCAGGATTCGAACCTGCGCACCCGCCTCCGGAGGGCGGTGCTCTATCCCCTGAGCTACGGGGGCTCAGGAACGTGCAGAACAGTAGCAGGAAGTCACCTGATTTCCCGAATTGGGTGGGGCACCCGGTGCGTCGCTGATCGAGGGCCCCGGGACCCCCTGAGCTGACCCTGGAACCGTTGCCGAGTGGGATCAGATCCGCTGTTGGCGTCGTCGTACTGGACGTAAGCTCAACGGTGGAAAGGAAAACGGTTCTCATGGCTAGCTCTCTGGTCCGCCCGTCACACGGTCGCTGGATCGGCGGTGTCTGTGCCGGACTGGCTCGCCGGTTCGGTGTCTCCGCCAACACGATGCGCCTGATCTTCGTGATCAGCTGCCTCCTGCCCGGCCCGCAGTTCCTGATCTACATCGCGCTCTGGATCCTGCTGCCGTCAGAGGACTGACCCCGCTCACCGGCCGTCGCGGTGTACCTGGCAACCTGACTCTCCATGAGAGCAGGCAGGGGGCGCCGGGCGGTCGGTGCGGCAGCGGCGCTGCTTCTCACGAGCTCCGTGGTGGGTGGTTGTCAGGTCGGCCCCGCGGCGCCGGCGGCCGCCGACCTCCGGACCGGTGCACCGCCCTGGGACGCTCCCCGGGACGCGGTCTCGTACATCGACAAGGCGGGGTTCGAACGGCTCCCGCTCGACTTCTCCGGCCCGTCGCCGTACACGCTGACCATCGCGGTCACGGTCGACGGCAAGCCGGTGCAGATCCCGGCCGGGATCGGCGTCGACAAGCTCCGCGCCGAGCAGGCCGCGATCCACACCCACACCACCGACGGCCAGGTCTGGGTCGAGGCCAAGACCGCCGCCGAACACCCCACCCTCGCCCAGTTCTTCACGCTCTGGGGCCTCCGGTACGACGCCAACTGCCTCGCGGACGCCTGCACCGCCCTGAAGATCACCGTCGACGGCAAACCCGCCCCCTGGAGCACCCCACTCACCCGCAACAGCCACATCGCTGTCACCGTACGTCACTGATTCGTGCAATCAATGCTACGCTCTTTGCTATCACCGACGGCAAAGGGGATCGGGTATGGCGGCAATCACTGTGCGAAGTCTCGATGACGACGTGAAGCACCGGCTGCGGATTCGTGCGGCGAAGCACGGCCGGTCGATGGAGGCCGAGGCACGGGCGATCCTCCTCGACGCCGTGTCCGCGGAGGAGGAGCCCAAGAACTGGCTGCTCCTGCTGCACGAGCGCTGCGCGGCGATCGGTGGAGTCGAACTGGACATTCCGCCACGCAGCGGTGGGCACCGGGTGGTCGAGTTCGACTGATGATCGTTCTGGACACCAATGTCATCTCGGAGCTCATGAAGGCGTCCCCCGATCCGGCCGTCTGGCGCTGGGTCAACGGCAATCTCGGCGAGGAGTTGTGTACGACGGCGATCTCGGTCGCCGAGATCCACGACGGCATCGAGCGGATGCCGACCGGCCGGCGGCGTGGTCAGGTGCGGCTGGCCGCGGAGGAGCCGTTCGCCTTCGTCGAGGCCGATGTCCTGTCGTTCACCGCCGAAGCCGCGATGGCCTACTCGGTGGTGGTCCGCGACCGCCGCCGGGCCGGTCTGCCGATCGGACCCATGGACGCGCAGATCGCCGCGATCTGTCTGGTCGAGCAGGCCGCGCTCGCCACCCGGAACACCCAGGACTTCATCCGCACCGGGGTCAAGCTCGTCAATCCCTGGGAATGAGCGTCGTACCGGGCTGTGGATGGTGAGTCAAGGGTTTCGGCGGAGGGCCATTAGGCTGAGGCGGTGACCCCGGAACAGCTCGCTGAGAAGATCCTGCAGGCCCTGGCCGCGCTCGCCGCCGACGGCGCCATCACCGTCGAGGGCGGGCTGCCGCGCGAGCTGAAGGTCGAGCGACCCAAGAACCCCGAGCACGGGGACTACGCGACGAACGTCGCCATGCAGCTCGGCAAGCGCTCCGGGCTGAATCCGCGCCAGTTCGCCGAGCTGCTGGCCGCCCGGCTCCGCGACGACGAGGCCATCACGGCCGTCGACATCGCCGGACCCGGTTTCATCAACCTCCGGGTCGCCGCGGACGCGCAGGGCAAGGTCGCGCAGTCCATCCTCGACGCGGGTCCGGCGTACGGCACCACCGACAGCCTCCAGGGCCGCACGATCAACGTCGAGTTCATCTCGGCCAACCCGACCGGCCCGCTGCACCTCGGCCACACCCGGTGGGCCGCTGTCGGCGACGCGCTGGCGCGGGTGCTGGCCGCGGCCGGTGCGAGCGTCACCCGCGAGTTCTACATCAACGACCGCGGCAACCAGATGGACAAGTTCGGCGCCAGCCTGAAGGCCGCGGCGAACGGCGAGCCGATCCCCGAGGACGGGTACCACGGGGAGTACATCCTCGACCTGGCCAAGCAGATCGTCGCCGAGGTGCCGGGGATCACCGAGCTGCCGGACGACGAGCAGGTGATCGCGTTCCGCGAGGCGGGGTACGAGCGTCAGCTCAAGGAGCAGCAGGCCCAGCTGGAGCATTTCCGGACCAAGTTCGACGTCTGGTTCTCCGAGCGCAGCCTGCACGAGCAGAACGGCGTCGGCCACGCGATCGAGAAGCTCCGCGAGCAGGGCCATCTGTACGAGGCGGACGACGCGCTCTGGATGCGTACGACGGACTTCTCCGACGACAAGGACCGCGTCCTGATCCGCTCGAACGGCGAGCCGACGTACTTCGCCTCCGACGCGGCGTACTACGTGAACAAGCGCGACCGTGGTTTCGAGACCTGTGTCTACATGCTCGGCGCCGACCACCACGGGTACGTGAACCGGCTGAAGGCGATCGCGGCCTGCGCCGGCGACGATCCCGCGCACAACATCGAGGTCCTGATCGGGCAGCTGGTGAAGATCCTCAAGGGCGGCGAGGAGATGAAGCTGTCCAAGCGGGCCGGCACCATCGTCACGCTCGCCGAGCTGGTCGAGGAGGGCGGCGTCGACGCCCTGCGCTACACGCTCTGCCGCTACCCGACCGACTCGCCGCTGACCCTCGACATCGAGGAGATGACCCGGCAGGCCAGCGAGAACCCGGTGTACTACGTCCAGTACGCGCACGCCCGCCTGGCCTCGATCCTGCGGAACGCCGACGAGCTCGGCATCAAGCTGGACGAGTTCGACCCGGGTCTGCTCAGCCACGACCGCGAGGGCGACCTGCTCCGCGCGCTGGCCGAGTTTCCGCGGGTCGTCGCCACCGCGGCGGAGCTGCGCGAGCCGCATCGCATCGCGCGGTACCTCGAGGACACCGCGTCCGCGTTCCACAAGTTCTACGACAGCTGCCGCGTGCTGCCGCGCGGCGACGAGGAGGTGGAGCCGGTGCACAAGGCTCGCCTGACCCTGGTCTCCGCGACCCGGACCGTGCTCGCCAACGGGCTCGACCTGCTCGGCGTCTCCGCACCGGAGCGGATGTGAGGGCGCACGAGGCGGGCGCGCTGCACGCCGACATCGGCCACAAGGCACCGCCCTGGCTGCGTGCGCCGCGGGACCCCAACGACCTGGTCACGTCGCTCTGGTCGACCACCGCGAAGAAGAACGGTGACGGCGCGCTCGAGGTCGGCGGTGTCGACCTGCGCGACCTGGTCGCCGAGCAGGGCAGCCCGGCGTACGTGCTGGACGAGGACGACTTCCGGGCCCGGGCGCGCGCGTTCAAGCACGCCTTCAAGGACTTCGACGTCTACTACGCAGGCAAGGCCTTTCTCAGTACGACGATTGTCCGCTGGGTGATGGAGGAGGGCCTGAACCTCGACGTCTGCAGCGGTGGTGAGCTGGCCGTCGCGCTCCGCGCCGGTGCGGACCCGAAGCGATTGGGGTTCCACGGCAACAACAAGTCGGTGTCCGAGCTGGCCCGCGCGCTGGACGCCGGCGTCGGGCGGATCGTCGTCGACTCGCAGTACGAGATCACCCGGCTGATCGAGCTCGCCGCCGAGCGCAGCACGGTCGCGCCGGTGATGATCCGGGTCACGGCGGGCGTCGAGGCCCACACCCACGCCTACATCGCGACCGCGCACGAGGACCAGAAGTTCGGCTTCTCGATCACCTCCGGCGCCGCCTTCGAAGCCGTTGCCCGGGTCAACGAAGCGCCCGAGCTGGAGCTGCTCGGGCTGCACTCGCACATCGGCTCGCAGATCTTCGACTCGTCCGGTTTCGAGGTGGCCGCGAAGCGCGTGATCGCCTTGCACGCAAGGGTTTCCGAGGAGCTTGGCGTCGACATGCCGGAGCTCGACCTTGGCGGCGGTTTCGGGATCGCGTACACCACCCAGGACGACCCGTCCGACCCGGCGCAGCTGTCCACCGAGATGGGCAAGATCGTCGAGCACGAATGCCGCGCGTTCGAGGTCGACGTACCGAAGGTCTCGATCGAGCCCGGGCGTGCGATCGTCGGCCCGGCGATGTGCACGGTGTACTCGGTCGGCACGGTCAAGGAGGTCGAGCTGGACGCCGGCGCCGCCCGGACGTACGTGTCCGTCGACGGCGGGATGAGCGACAACATCCGCGCCGCGCTGTACGACGCCGACTACTCCTGCACGCTCGCCAACCGGTACTCCGACACCGAGCCGACGCTCGCGCGCGTGGTCGGCAAGCACTGCGAGGCCGGCGACATCGTCGTGAAGGACGAGTTCCTGCCCTCCGACGTCCAGCCGGGCGACCTGATCGCCGTTCCCGGGACCGGTGCGTACTGCCGGTCGATGGCGAGCAACTACAACCACGTACCGCGGCCACCGGTGATCGCGGTCAAGGACGGCCACATGCGCGTCGTCGTACGCCGTGAGACCGAAGACGACCTGTTACGCCTTGATATGGGGGCCGAATGAACGACAAACCTCTCAAGGTGGGCCTGCTCGGTTGCGGAGTGGTCGGCACCGAAGTGGTGCGGATCCTGACCGAGCAGGCGGACCATCTTGCGGCCCGCGTCGGCGCCCCGCTGGAGATCGCGGGCATCGCCGTACGTCGTCCCGGCCGCGCCCGTGACATCGCCGTCGACCCGGCACTCATCACCACCGACGCGCAGGCGCTGGTGTCCCGCGGCGACCTGGACCTGGTGATCGAGGTGATCGGCGGTCTCGAACCCGCCCGCAGCCTGATCCTGACAGCACTCGAGCACGGCGCCTCGGTCGTCACGGCGAACAAGGCGCTGCTCGCCGAGGACGGCCCGACGTTGTTCGCCGCCGCGGAGAAGTACGAGCGCGACCTGTACTTCGAGGCCGCCGTCGCCGGCGCGATCCCGATCCTGCGGCCGCTGCGCGAGTCGCTCGCCGGTGACGACGTGACCCGGGTGATGGGCATCGTCAACGGCACCACGAACTTCATCCTCGACAAGATGGACACCACCGGCGCCGGTTTCGACGAGGCGCTCGAGGAGGCCCAGGCGCTCGGGTACGCCGAGGCGGACCCGACCGCGGACATCGAGGGTTTCGACGCCGCCGCGAAGGCCGCGCTGCTGGCCAGCCTGGCGTTCCACACCCGGGTCTCGATCGCCGACGTGCACCGCGAGGGCATCACCGAGGTGACCGCGACCGATATCGCCTCGGCCCGCGAAATGGGCTGCGTGGTGAAGTCGCTGGCGATCTGCGAGCTCGACGAGGCGACGGATTCGGTGAGCGCGCGGGTGTATCCGGCGATGATTCCGGTCACCCACCCGTTGGCCAGTGTTCGGGACGCGTACAACGCGGTTTTCGTGGAGAGCAAGGCAGCCGGGCGGCTGATGTTCTATGGTCGTGGTGCCGGCGGCGCCCCGACGGCCAGTGCAGTCCTCGGGGATCTGGTGTCCGCCGCGCGCAACCGGCTCAAGGGTGTGCCGGGGGTCGGCGAGTCGTCGTACACCCAGCGGGCCGTGCGGCCAATGGGCGACGCGATGACGCGCTACCACGTGTCGCTGGACGTGGCCGACAAGGCCGGTGTGCTGGCGGCGGTGGCCCAGGCCTTCTCCGAGCACGACGTGTCCATCCAGACCGTCCGCCAGGAGGGCCGGGGCAGTGACGCGCAACTGGTGGTGGTCACCCACACCGCGACCGACGCCGCGTTGTCCGCGACCGTGGAGTCCTTGCGGAACATGGACATCGTCCGTGAAGTCAGCAGTGTGATGCGGGTAGAAGGCGAGTAGTCAAATGGTTCACCAGTGGCGTGGCGTGATCGAGGAATACCGTGACCGGCTGCCGGTCTCGACCGATACCCCGGTCGTCACGCTCGGCGAGGGCGGGACGCCGCTGGTGGCCGCACAGTGGCTGAGCGAGCAGACCGGCTGCGAGGTCTGGCTCAAGGTCGAGGGCAACAACCCGACCGGCTCGTTCAAGGACCGCGGCATGACGGTGGCGATCTCGCTGGCCGCGCAGGCCGGTGACAAGGCGGTCGTCTGCGCCTCCACCGGCAACACCTCGGCGTCGGCTGCGGCGTACGCCGTCCGCGCCGGGATGCTGCCGCTGGTGGTGATCCCGGCCGGCCGGATCGCGAAGGGCAAGCTGGCCCAGGCGGTCGTGCACGGCGCGAAGCTGGTGCAGATCGACGGCGGGTTCGACGACTGCCTGCGGATCGTCCGCGAGCTCGGCAAGAACTACCCGGTCGCGCTGGTGAACTCGGTCAACCCGGTCCGCCTGGAAGGGCAGAAGACCGCGTCCTTCGAGGTCTGCGACGCGCTCGGCGACGCGCCGGACCTGCACCTGCTGCCGGTCGGCAACGCGGGCAACATCGCGGCGTACTGGAAGGGGTACCAGGAGTACGCCAAGGACAAGCTCGCCACCCGGACGCCGAAGATGTGGGGTTTCCAGGCCGAGGGGGCGGCGCCGATCGTGCGCGGCTCGATCGTGGAGAAGCCGGAGACGGCCGCGACCGCGATCCGGGTCGGGAACCCGGCGTCCTGGACGCTGGCCGAGGCCGCGCGGGACGAGTCCGGCGGCCGGATCGAGGCGGTCACCGACGAGCAGATCCTCACCGCACAGCGTGAACTCGCCGCCCGCGAAGGTGTCTTCGTCGAGCCGGCCTCGGCGGCTGGGGTCGCCGGACTGTTGCACGCCAAGGCGCAGGGCTGGTTGCCGGGCGGGTCGACCGTTGTGATCACCGTCACCGGCCACGGCCTGAAGGACATCGACACCGCGCTCGGCCACCTCACCTTCGAGGAACCCCCGGTCACCCCCGCCGATACAGATGCGGTGGCCCGCATCGCGGGCCTGGCCTGAGCAGCCGTGGTGGGAGAGCACGTGAATGCGCCGGCAGGGCTCATCGCGGACGAGTCGGCCGGTTCGAGCGGCAACCGGCGGCCGTGTGATCAGGTGCGGGTTCGGGTGCCTGCGACCAGTGCGAACCTCGGTCCCGGCTTCGACGCGTTCGGGCTGGCGCTGACCTTGTACGACGACCTGGTCGTCACCCCGTGCGGCTCCGGGGTGACCGTCGAGGTGACCGGATGCGGTGACGGCGAAGTACCGCTGGACGAGACGCATCTGGTGGTGCGGTCGATCCGGGCCGGGCTCGAGGCGCTGGGTGCTCCGGTGCCCGGATTCACCGTGCGGTGCGAGAACCGGATCCCGCACGGACGCGGTCTCGGGTCGTCGTCGGCCGCGATCGTCGGCGGGCTCGCGGCGGCGTACGCGCTGGCCGGCGAACCGGTCGATCGCGAGCGCCTCGTCGTACTGGCGAACGAGCTCGAAGGGCACCCCGACAACGTGGCTGCGGCTGCCCTAGGTGGGCTCACAATCGCTTGGACGGAAGGCGAAACTGGCCGCGCGGTCAGGTTGGAGCCGGCGGCTGGAACGGTTGTAGTTGCTTACGTACCGGACAATCGCGTGCTGACCAAACAGGCGCGCGGACTGCTGCCGGGCGTTGTTCCCCACAGTGATGCGGCAGCCAATGCGGGGAAGTCCGCTCTTCTTGTCGCGGCGCTGACCGGGCGGCCGGAGTTGCTGCTGACCGCGACCGAGGACCGGCTGCACCAGGAGTACCGCGAGCCGGCCATGCCGGAGAGCCTCGCGCTGGTGCACAAGCTGCGGGGCAGTGGGCTCGCGGCCATCGTCAGCGGTGCCGGTCCGACCGTCGCCGTACTGGGTGGTCATGACGGTAAGAGCACAGGTCAGGACGAGTTTTTCCGCGGTACGCCGGATGCGCCGGACGGCTGGACGAAGTACGAGTTGGAGATCGATCCAGTCGGCGTACAGGTCTGGTCGATGGAATCCGGCTGAGGTGGGAATGTCGGGCTGCTGACACGCGTTTGACCCACTGAGTCGGCAGAACGACCCGTTGTGGTGCTAGTCTCGACTCACCCGATCCCCTCCAGGTGATCGGTGTGCTCTCGTCACGATCCGGGCTGTGCTCCCGGCACCCTGTGTTGTGTGGCGACCCCCTTGTGGATGTGACCTTGCGCCGCCTGCGTCGGAGATGTCCGGGGGGACCTCAGATCGAGCGAGACAACCTTGTACACCACGTGCCCGTTGTGCGGCCGTGGGTGGAATGAAATGTGTCGATGAGCCGTGTCGGACATCGACGATCCGTGTGGGAAGGACCTCACGTGACAGAAACTGTTGAAGCCTCTAGCGGAGCTGACGCCGCGGCGACCACCGCGACGCGTCGCCGGAAAGCCGGAGGCGGCCTCGAGGGCATGCTGCTCCCCGAGCTCAAGCAGCTCGCCGGGACGCTCGGCATCAAGGGCACCGGCGCACTGCGCAAGGGCCAGCTGATCGAGGCGATCAAGGCCGCCCAGACCGGCGGGTCCGCCGGCTCTTCTGCGGGCGGCCCGACGAGTGGCTCGAAGGCGAAGGTTACGCAGGCGACGCTGGACGAGGCCGCTGAGTCTGCGGCGCCGGCGGTGAAGACCGCGGCGCCCGCGAAGCGCGAGGGCGGCAGCCGCCGGACCCGCGCCGCCGCACAGAAGGACGCGACGCCCGACGCCGCGCCGAACGGTGCTGCCCCCGAGGCCGCCGTCGAAGCGCCGGCCGCAAGGGTCGTCACGCAGCCGGAGGCGGCTGCCCAGAACAGCGCTCAGAACGGTGCAGTCGAGCGGGTTGAGACCCGCACCGAGGTCGAGGACCGTGGTGAGAACCAGGGCCGCAGCCGCGAGCGGGGCCGAGACACCGCACGCGAGCAGGGCCGGGACAACACCCGCGACAGCCGCGACGGCAGCCAGAGCCGTGACCGCAACCGCGACGGCAGCCAGAACCGCGAGCAGGTGCGGGACAACAACCGGGACAGCCAGCGCGACGCGAACCGGGAGAACACCCGCGACGGCCGCGACGGCAACCGCGACAACACCCGGGACAACCGCGGTGACAACCAGCGGACCCGGCAGGACCGGCAGGACCGGCAGGACCGGCAGGACCGGCAGGAACGTCAGGACCGGCAGGAACGTCAGGACCGGCAGGACGACCGGGGCGAGGAAGGCGAGGGCCGTCGCCGGCGCCGCCGGGGTCGCGACCGGGAACGCACCCGCGACGGCCAGCCCACCGGGGGCCGGGACAGCGGTCGTGACAGCGTTCGCGACACCACCCGTACCCGTGGCCGCGGCGAGCGGTACGACACCGAGCCGACGATCAGCGAGGACGACGTCCTCGTCCCGGCCGCCGGCATCCTCGACGTACTCGACAACTACGCGTTCGTCCGGACCAGCGGCTACCTGCCCGGCCCGAACGACGTGTACGTCGCGCTCTCGATGGTGAAGCGCTACGGCCTGCGCAAGGGCGACGCGATCACCGGTGCGGTGAAGCAGCCGCAGGAGGGCGAGCGCAAGGAGAAGTTCAACCCGCTGGTCCGGATCGACACCGTCAACGGTGCGGACCCGGAGATCGCCAAGCAGCGGCAGGACTTCAACAAGCTCACCCCGCTGTACGCGACCGAGCGGCTCCGCCTGGAGACCGAGCCGGGGATCCTCACCACCCGGATCGTCGACATCGTCAGCCCGATCGGCAAGGGCCAGCGCGGCCTGATCGTCTCGCCGCCGAAGGCCGGTAAGACGATGGTGCTGCAGGCGCTCGCGAACGCGATCACCACGAACAACCCCGAAGTACACCTGATGGTCGTGCTGGTGGACGAGCGGCCCGAAGAGGTCACCGACATGCAGCGCACGGTCAAGGGTGAGGTCATCGCCTCGACCTTCGACCGCCCGGCCGACGACCACACCACGGTCGCGGAGCTGGCGATCGAGCGCGCGAAGCGGCTGGTGGAGCTCGGCCACGACGTCGTCGTACTGCTGGACTCGATCACCCGGCTCGGGCGTGCGTACAACATCGCGGCGCCCGCCAGCGGCCGGATCCTGTCCGGTGGTGTCGACTCGTCGGCGCTGTACCCGCCGAAGCGGTTCTTCGGTGCGGCCCGCAACATCGAGGACGGCGGCTCGCTGACCATCCTCGCGACCGCGCTGATCGAGACCGGCTCGAAGATGGACGAGGTGATCTTCGAGGAGTTCAAGGGCACCGGCAACATGGAGCTCCGGCTGCGCCGCGAGTTCGCCGACCGGCGGATCTTCCCGGCCATCGACGTGGTCGCCTCCGGCACCCGCCGCGAGGAGCT
Organism: Kribbella sp. NPDC055110; assembly: GCF_053607525.1. NCBI lineage: Bacteria > Bacillati > Actinomycetota > Actinomycetes > Propionibacteriales > Kribbellaceae > Kribbella > Kribbella sp. NPDC055110. The sequence goes on along the minus strand of NZ_JBSGTS010000015.1, from coordinate 70,228 downwards.
GCTGATGTCCAAGGACGAGACCCAGGTGGTCTGGAAGCTGCGCCGGGTGCTGTCCGCACTCGACGGGCAAGCCGCGCTGGAGCTCCTGATCGGCAAGCTCAAGGAGAGCAAGTCGAACATCGAGTTCCTGCTCCAGGTCAACAAGACCACCCCGTCGACCGGCACCAGCCACAGCACCACCAACGGCGACTGAAAGACGGAAGGGACGGGTGTGGTCAACAAGACCACCCCGTCGACCGGCACCAGCCACAGCACCACCAACGGCGACTGAAAGACGGAAGGGACGGGTGTGGTCGACAAGACCACCCCGTCGACCGGCGCCAGCCACAGCACCACCAACGGCGACTGAAAGACGGAAGGGACGGGTGTGGTCAACAAGACCACCCCGTCGACCGGCGCCACCGACGGCGACTGAGCGGTCTGTTTCTCGGCTGGCTGAGGGCGTCCTCAGCTAGCTGAGAAAGGCTGAGAAAAGCTGTTCCCGAGGTTCATCTGGACCTCACCCGAAGGATTCTCCCCCGCGGAAGTGTCCAACCCGTCAAGTACTCACAGACTTCGGCGGGAGTTGGAATGCGCACAATACTGCGGCGATGGCGATGGGGAGCGGCCGTCGGGATCGCGCTGGTAGCGGCCACCGGGATGGCGGCCGCGAACGTGCTGCCCGACCGGCACGCCGGCCCGCGGCCCGACGGCTCCGCGATCACGACGTACGGCTGGCGGGTCACGCCGGCCGGCGACCAGACCAAGCTCGGCGAGAAGCCGTTCGGTTCGGCCCTCAGCCCCGACGGCAAGTACCTCGCGATCAGCAACGACGGCACACGGACCCAGAGCCTCTCGCTGGTCGACGCGGCCACCGGCAAGGTCGTCCAGAGCCTTTCCTACGTCAGCCCGGAGGCACTGTTCATCGGCCTGGCCTGGAGCCCGGACGGCAGCAAGCTCTACGCGGCCGCGGGCGGCAACGACAAGATCCGCGTCTACGCGTTCGGGAACGGCCGGCTGACCGAGGCCGCGCCGATCACTCTGCCGAAGGGCTCGTTCCCCGCCGGCCTGACGATCAGCGCCGACGGCGGCAAGCTCTTCGTCGCCGGCAACGGCAACGGCACGATGTCGGCCGTCGACACCACGACCGGTGCGGTGCTCGGCAAAGTCGCGACCGGACCCAACCCGTTCACCGTCGGACTAACAGCTGACGGAAAAACGGCGTACGTCTCGAACTGGGGGACCAACACGGTCTCGGCAGTGGACACGGCGACCTTGACGGTCCGCAAGACCCTCACGGTCGGCAGCCACCCGACCGCGATCCTCCGCGACCCGGCCACCGGCGAGCTGCTGGTGGCGGTGACCGACGCCGACAAGGTGGTCGGCATCGACCCGGCGACCGATGCGATCACGCGGACGATCGAGCTCGCGCCGTACCGGCACGCGCCGGTCGGTTCCAGCCCGCAGGGCCTGGCGATCACCCCGGACGGCAAGACGCTGTACGTCGCCAACGCCGGGAACAACGACGTCGCGGTCGTCGACCTCGCGCATCAGAACCACGTCACCGGACTGATCCCGACCGGCTGGTACCCGACCACAGTCACGCTCACCAAGGGCAACCGGCTGCTGGTCACGAACGCGAAGGGCCTCGGCGCCGGACCCAACCCGGGCGGCCCGCAGCCGACGAATCCGGTCGTCGACTACTCACAGTACGTCGGTTCGATGATCATGGGCACGCTGTCGAACGTCGCCGTACCGAGCCGGGACGAGCTGGCGCACTACACCCAGAAGGTGCGCGAGAACGACGGCTTCAACAGCGCCGTACACCCGAACGGCCCGGCGAATGTGGTCCCGGTCCGGCCCGGTGACCCGAGCCCGATCAAGCACGTGATCTACGTGGTCAAGGAGAATCGCACGTACGACCAGGTGTTCGGTTCGCTCGGCAAGGGCGACGGTGACCCGTCGCTGAACCTGTTCGGCGACGAGTCCGCCCCGAACCAGCGGCAGCTCGCACGGCAGTTCGTCACGCTCGACAACTTCTACGCCGACGGCGCGGTGTCGTCCGACGGCTGGGAGTGGGCGACCGGGTCGGAGTCGAACGCGTACAACGAGCACCTCTGGCCGGTCGCGTACAGCGGCCGCGGCCGGGGCGATGACGTGTACACCAACCAGGCGACCGACCCGGGCAAGATCACCGGTGACTCGCGGATCTGGGACCGGCTCGACGACTCGGGTATCCCGTACCGCAACTACGGCATGTGGGCCGGCGGTCCGCTGCCGGCCAAGGTGTTCGCGACCGAGCCACGGCTGTCCGCGCACACCGACCCGAACTACGCCGCGCAGAACGGCGATATCCGGGACAACACCCGCGTCGACGAATGGCTGAAGGAGTTCACCGCGGCCGACACCCTGCCCACCATGCAGTTCGTCCGGCTCGGCAACGACCACACGTTCGGTACGTCGGTCGGCAAGCCGACGCCGAGGGCCGCGGTGGCCGACAACGACCTCGCACTGGGCCGGATCGTCGACGCGGTGTCGCACAGCAAGCACTGGAAGGACACCGCGATCTTCGTCACCGAGGACGACGCGCAGAACGGGCCCGACCACGTCGACGCGCACCGCACGGTCGCGCTGGTGGTCAGCCCGTACACCCAGACCGGCAAGGTCGACTCGACGATGTACAGCACGGTCGCGATGATGCGGACGATGGAGCTCATCGCCGGGATCGGGCCGCTGACCCAGTTCGACGCCGCGGCGACCCCGATGACGGCGAGCTTCACCGGCCGGCCGGACTTCGCGCCGTACGACGCCCGCACCCCGTCGCAATCGCTCGACGAGAAGAACACTGCGAGCTCCCCGATGGCGGCGGAGTCGTCCGGGATGAACTTCTCCCAGGCGGACGTGGCGCCGGAGCAGCAGCTCAACGAGGCGATCTGGAAGAGCGTGAAGGGTGCCGACAGCGCGATGCCGGCGCCGCGGGGCGCTCCGGCGAGCGGGGCGGAGGCGGCTGAGGAGGGTGGGCGCTGACCCGGATTTCCGGTGAATTGCCTGCTCATGGCAGACTAGAGAGCTGGTTCCGGTTCACGTTCGCACCGTGTGGACGACCCGGGACACCTGATACCTAGGAGACTGTCTTGAAGAGCGACATCCACCCGACGTACGTCGACACCACGGTGACCTGTACCTGTGGCGCCTCGTTCACGACGCGCTCGACCGCGGAGAACGGCGTGATCCACGCCGACGTGTGCTCGCAGTGCCACCCCTTCTACACCGGCAAGCAGAAGATTCTCGACACCGGTGGCCGGGTGGCCCGCTTCGAGAAGCGGTACGCCAAGAAGTAGCTTTCCTGCCGCGCGCCGGTTTCGCCTGTCATGGGCGGGACCGGCGCGCGGTTTGTGTTGTCAGGGTTTGTTCGAGAGGAGGAGTGCGGCATGTTCGAAGCGGTCGAGACATTGAAGGCGGAGTACGCCGAGCTGGAGCGGCAGATGGCTGAGCCGGAGCTGCACTCCAACCAGGCCAACGCCCGCCGGGTCGGCAAGCGGTACGCCGCGCTGGCGCCGGTGGTCCGTACGTACGACGAGTGGTTGCAGACCGGCGACGACATCGAGGCCGCGCGTGAGCTGGCGCACGAGGACTCGACGTTCGCCGAGGAGGCGGTCCGGTTGACCGCGCGCCGCGAGGAGCTCGCCGAGCGCCTGCAGACGCTGCTCGTCCCGCGGGACCCCAACGACGACAAGGACGCGATCCTCGAGATCAAGGCGGGTGAGGGCGGCGACGAGTCCGCGCTGTTCGCCGGCGACCTGCTGAAGATGTACCTGAAGTACGCCGAGTCGCAGAACTGGAAGACCGAGGTGCTGGACTCGGCCGAGTCCGACCTCGGCGGGTACAAGTCGATCACGGTCGCGGTGAAGGCGAAAGGTACGCCGGAACCGGGCGAGGCGCCGTACGCGAAGCTGAAGTTCGAGGGCGGCGTGCACCGGGTCCAGCGGGTGCCGGTGACCGAGTCGCAGGGGCGGATCCACACGTCCGCGGCCGGCGTACTGGTCATGCCGGAGGCCGAGGACGTCGACGTCGAGATCGACCAGAACGACCTGCGGATCGACGTATTCCGGTCGTCCGGTCCGGGTGGGCAGAGCGTGAACACGACCGACTCCGCCGTACGCATCACGCACCTGCCGACCGGCATCGTCGTCTCGATGCAGAACGAGAAGTCGCAGCTGCAGAACCGTGAGCAGGCGATGCGGGTGCTGCGGTCCCGGCTGCTCGCCGCGGCCCAGGAAGCGGCCGACCAGGAGGCGTCCGACGCTCGCCGGCTGCAGATCCGGACCGTCGACCGGTCGGAACGGGTCCGCACCTACAACTTCCCGGAGAACCGCTTCTCCGACCACCGCGTCGGCTACAAGGCGCACAACCTCGACCAGGTCCTCGGCGGCGAACTCGCACCGGTGATCCAGGCCCTGACCGAGGCCGACCTGGCCGCCCGGCTCGAGGCCGTTGATTCACAGTGAGATTTGCGCAGTGAGCAGCAAGACTCTGGTCTCCGGGGCGGCCGCGCGGCTGCGGGAGGCGGGGGTCGCCTCGCCCGAGTTCGACGCCGCCGAACTGCTCGCCTTCGTCACCGGTTCCAGTCGGCTGAACCTGCGTGAACCGACACCTGACCAGCAGGTTCAGTACGACGCCTTGATCGCGCGACGTGCCGCTCGGGAGCCGTTGCAGCACCTGACAGGTACGGCGGCGTTCCGGTACCGGGAGTTGGCGATCGGGCCCGGAGCATTCGTGCCGCGGCCGGAGACCGAGGTGATGGTCGGCTGGATCCTCGAGCGGATCGCCGGTGTTCACAATCCGTTGGTGGTCGACCTTTGTACCGGGTCCGGGGCGATCGCGGGTGCGGTCGCGACCGAGCGTCCGGACAGCACGGTGCACGCGGTCGAGCTGTCGCCGGACGCGGTCGCGTGGGCTCGCCGCAATCTCGAGGGCACGGGCGCGATCCTGCACGAGGGGGACATCGACGGGTGCCTGCCGGAGCTCGACGGTCAGGTGGACGCGGTGATCTCCAACCCGCCGTACATCCCGTTGACCGCTTGGGAATCCGTGACCGCCGAGGTCCGCGACCACGACCCCGCGCTGGCACTCTGGTCCGGCGACGACGGCCTCGACGAGATCAAGGTCGTCGCCGCCACGGCAGGCCGCCTGCTGAAGCCAGGCGGCTGGTTCGCCTGCGAACACGCCGACGTCCAAGGCGAATCAGCCCCCGCCGTCTTCGCCGCCACCACCCTCTTCACCGAAGTCCGCGACCACCCCGACCTATCCACCCGCCCCCGCTTCACCACCGGCCGCCGCATCTAACCACCCACCGCACCACGCACCGCTCCCACGCACCGCACCACCGCCTGCACCGGGCCACCGTCCGGAGCATCCACCGCCCCGTCCGTCCCGCCGGCCGGCCCCGGCCGGGCGCGACGAAAGCCCTCGCACGCGAGGGGATATCCGGCGGTGGGTTCTCCGTTGGTATACGAGGGGAGAAGCCAACAGAGCAAGGGACATCCGGGTCTTCTGTGCGATGTGTGGGTGGTCGTCGCCCCACCAGGGGCCCGGGACAGGTTGTGCGGGGCGGCTGCCCACCACGCGGGCTCACCCGTGAATGACGGAGGTCGGTGGGGAGAACTCCTGTTCGATCCGCGCCAATCCTCCGGAGCGGGGAAACAAAGTTGCACGGAACGACGATTTCTTTCCCCGCCGCGCCGGCTCACGCGGGCCGCCCGTGCGGCCTCAGGTCGAGTCGTGGCGTTTGGTTGCCCCTCGACACCGCGAGTCGTGAATCGAGGCTGCAGGTGACCGCCAATGCCCACGACTCGACGGGGCAGCACCTGTCAAGCGGCGGACCCGCGATGAACCCGGGGCGATACCGGCAGGCATTGACCCGCGGACCTGGCAAACCAACCGTTATCCCCTCGAGTTGTGGGTTCTCTCCTGGCGTTCTAGGGGAGAACCTCTAACACGAGGGGTTATCCGGCCCTGTGCCCGGCTGCCGGGTCACCTGGCGCCGCCCAACTCAGCCCAGCCGACCCACACCTGCGTCACAAGACCGGATATCCCCTCGCGTTGGGGGTTCTCTGCTGGTGTACGAGCAGAGAACCCACTATTCGAGGGGATATCCGTTCTTCTGCCTGAGGTGTGGGTGTGGTGGTGCCGGCTGGGTGATCGGGTTGGTGGTGGCGTGGTGGCGGGGTGATGTGCAAGGTCGACAGGTAGTGCACCGGCGAGACGGTGTACGCGCGGGCACGTTCACGCTCAGGTGCACTACCCGGCCGCCCGACATCTCCTGTCGAGCTTGCACATCACGCCGAGCCCGGTACCGCCCTGGGACCTGTCGACCACCCACACATCGGTCACAAGAGCCATATCCGGTCTTCTGCCGGATGTGTGGGTGTTGGCGCCGGCTGGGGATCGGGTTGGTGGTGGCGCGGCTGCTCGCGGTCGGCGGGATGTGCACGCTCGACAGGTAGTGCACCGGTGGGACGGTGTACGCGGGGGCGCGTTTACGCTCAGGTGCACTACCCAATCGGCCGACACCTCCTGTCGAGCCGCGGATTTGTCAGCGGGTGAAGCCGGGGCGGGGCGCTCTGGGGGTGGGGCGGGTGGGTGGTCTGGTGAGGTCCTGTTCGCGGATGCGGCCGGTCGCCGGTGCCTCTAGGGAACGGCGGGTGAGGCGGCAGACGACCGGGAAATGATCCGCGCCCGGCACCTGCACGACCTCGACCCCGCGCGCGACCAGGTCCGGTGTGGAGAACAGCCGGTCGATCGAACGGCCGTCCGGGGTGGTGACGGGTGGCGGGTCGCCGAACGCGTCGACCAGACCGAGCGTCTCGCCGAAGAACTCCCGCGGGTTCGGCATGTTCAGGTCACCCGCCACCACCGCCCGACGGACACCGCGCGCCGCCAACTCTTCCCGCAGGTACGCCGTCATCTGCGCACCGAACTCCCGCCCAGGGCCCTCGCGATACGTGTACCCGACCGCCGAGGCGCTGCGGAACATGTGGATCGGACACACCTGCCCGCCCACGATGTCGACTGTACCGAGCGCCCCGAAGTCACCCCGCGCGACCAGGAACCCCTTCGGATGCGGGTCCATCGGTTCACGGGTCCGCCAGTGCAGGAAGTCGATGGACGGGTTCGGCAGGTCGATCCGCTCGAGCTCGGTCAGCGGGTACGTCGACGCGATCCCGACCCCCAGCCGCTCCACGCCAGGAATGTGCGAGTCCGAGAAACCGTGCCGCAGGTGCGACACCTTTCGCCCCGGCATGGCCGCCGCGGTCAGCCGTTCGAGCTGATCGCCGTCCGGGTCCAGTTCGGTCACGATCAGCACGTCCGGTTGCAGTCCTGCGAGCGCCTGCCCGAAGTCCGCCGTACGGTCGGCGGCGTGGTATCCGTCGGGGCCGACCAGCCGGCCGCCGGCGATGTTGGCGAAGGCGATCGCGATCATTCGTAGACGACCAGTTCTGGACGGGGTTTCAGGGACAGGACCTGGGCGGGGGTCATCAGGGGGCCGTGGCGGGTGTCTTCGGTGTAGAACAGTTTGAAACCGGAGTGGACCGACGGCGGGAGGGCCGTGGTGAGCTTGGTCCACGTCTTGAGCTTGTCCGTGCGTGCGCCGATCCCGTCGACGGACTTGATCGTCACCACGCCGGGATGCGCCTTCAGAGCGCTCTCGGCGGTGACGATCCGCAAGGACAGTTGATGGAACACGAACACCTTCTCCGGCAGGTCGTTCGCCTGCACCAGCCCCGAGAGGTACGCCGCGATGCTGTCGAGCTCCGCGCCCGTGGTGTGCCCGAACACCCGACCCGGCACCTGGTTCGGGCCGACCGCCCACTCGGGGTCGAATGCCAGCCCGACATCCGGTTCCTTCAGCCACCGCTCCAGCCGCTGCACCTCGGGCAGGATCTTCGCGCGTCCGGGCTGGATGTCGAGCAGCAGCAGCATCTTGTGCTTCCGCGCGACCGCCAGGTACTGCTCGATCTTCGCGTCGTCCAGCCGCCCGTGGTACATCCCGTCCTTGCCGCGCGATCCTCTCGCGACGACCGCGATCAGCTCCAGCGCGGGCAATGGCGTCCGCCCTGCTGCGTAAGCGCGTGACAGCTTGTCCAGCTTGGCCGCCTTCGCGTCCAGGTCCTTGTCCAGCGGCCCCAGTGCAGGTGAGCCCGGCAGTCCGACGTACGCGACGAGCTGGTACTTCGGGAAGATCACTCGCCCACCGCGCGGCAGTCCGTCCGGTGCTGGTGGGGGAGTGGGGCTGGAATGCGCAGTCGTCGGAGGTGGCGCGGCCGGTGCGGGTTTGTCGTCGCTGCACGCCACCAGACCCAGCAGTACGACGGCCAGCGCCACACAGACTCTCCGCACCGCACAAGCCAACCACACCTCATGCGGCGTGGGCGGTCCGTTCCAGTCCACTGGCTGCCCGCTGCACCATCGACTCCGGGCCCTCATCCAGCACTAGCTCCAGTGCACGCGCGAAATGCGGTCGTGCCTGCGTCAGATCGCCCTTCGCCAGCAAAGTCTCGGCCAGCCGCAGGTGCGCGTTCTGCTGCGACTGCTTCGAATCACTCTCCAACGCCAGCTCCAGCGACCTGCGTCCGACGTCGATCGCCTCGGCCCACTGACGCTGGCGCGCGTACGCAGTACCTAGGAACGCGTACGTGTAGATGAGGCTGTAGTCGGCTCCCCGCTCCACTCCGAGGTCTCTGGCCGTCGTCAGAGCTCGCACAGCGTCGTCCACACGGTCTAGCTCGAGCAGGCACTCACCGATCCCGTTCAGCACCTCTCCCCGTACGGCGGGATCACCCAGCTCCAGCGACTCCTGGTACGCCGATAGCGCCCGAGTGAACTCCCTGCGGTCGCCGTACGTCACCCCGAGGTACGCCAGCACCCGTGAGGCGATGCCGGCGTCACCAGCGTGCCGAGCGACCTCCAACGCCTCATCGAGTACGCCGATCGCCTCGTCGTCGGGATGCAGTTTCGCCAGGCTGTAGCCGATCGACGCGAGCAACCGTGCCCGCAACGCCAGGTCCGCGTCCTGCGGCAGCCGGTCGCGTGCGTCCTGTAGCGTCCGCAGACTCGCCTCAGCGCCGCGGCGGTAGCGCCCGAGGCTCCCGATCGACAACAGCACCCGTGCCTCCGTCGATGGATCCGGCGCAGCGCGCAGTGCGAGCTCCAGCGCCTCGTCCATCTCGTAGACGCGTCCGCGTTGGTAGAAGCAGGGCGCCACAGCCAGACCGAGCCGCCACGCATGCTCCGGCGAGGAGTCCGCGAACCGGATCGTCGCCAGCACGTTCGCACCCTCTGTATCGATCCACTCCAGTCCGTCGGACGCCGAGGTGAACTCAGGCAACCGCACCGGGACCGGCTCCGGCAGCGGTTGCAGCTGGCTGCTGAAGATCGCCGTACTCGCGGCTGCTGTCGCGTAGAGGTAGTAGTCGAGCAAACGCCGTACTGCGTCCGGCTCGGGCTCCAGCGTCCGTGCGTACTGCCGCAGCAGGTCGTGGAACTGGAAACGGCCAGGATGCAGCTGCAGCAACAGGTTGGCGTCGACGAGCTGCTCCAGGAGGTCCTCCGCGTCAACCGGGTCCACGTCGGCCAGTGCGGCCGCGGCGTACATGTCGACGTCCTGACCGGTCATGGCACCGAGCAAACGGAACAGGCGCTGCTGGTCCGACGGCAGATGCTCGTAGGACAAGGCGAACGCGGGGGAGACGCCACCGCTGTCCGTGCTGAGCTCGGCCAGCCGCCTGTCCTCGGCATCGAGTCGTTTGCTCAGATGCTCGATCGTCCAGCTCGGCCGATGCCGCAGCCGCGAACCAGCCACCCGGATTGCCAACGGCAGGTGTCCGCACTGGCTGACCACCCGGGCCGCAGCAGCTGTGTCACCAGCACGGTCCGGTCCGACGATCTCCACCAGTAGCGCCTGTGCGTCCTTTGGCCGCAGTACGTCGAGTGCGAGCCGAGCAGTCGCGTCCAGAGCGGTCAGCTGCCGCCGACTGGTTACCAGCACGCCACACTGCGGGCTCCCGGCCAGCAACGGCCGTACTGCGGCACTGTCGGGTGCATTGTCGAGTACTACGAGGATGCGCCGGCCTGACAACTCAGAGCGCCACAGTGCGGCCCGCTCCTCGAGGTCAGCGGGGATGCGGTCCGCCGACACCGACAGCGTGCGCAGCAAGCGATCCAGGGCCTGCAACGCCGGCACCGGCTCGTTGCCGGGCGTGTACCCGTGCAGGTCGATGAAGAGCCGTCCGTCCGGGTACACGTCCGCCAGCTGACGTGCAGCGCGTACAGCGAGCGCAGTCTTGCCAACACCCGCCATACCGTCGATCGCAACGACCGCAGGTCCTGGGGTGCGCAGTGCAGCGACCACCTGGGTCAGTACGTCGTCACGGCCGACGAACGTCGCACCGTCGTACGGGAGCTCGTCGGGGAGCGCCGGACGGGCAACTGGCTCGTCGTTGCGCAGAATGCGTTCGTGGATCGCCCGGAGCGCCGGACCGGGCTCGACACCGAGCTGTTCGACCAGCTCGGCCCGTGTCCGGGTGTAGGTGCCTAGCGCCTCAGAACTCCGGCCGCTGCGCCAGTACGCGAGCATGAGCTGTCCAGCGAACTGCTCACGCAGGCGATCAGCCTCGACCAGCGCGACCAGCTCGGGCACCAGGTCGCCGTACCGGCCGCGCTCCAGGTCGAGGTCGATCCGCTCCGCCAGCACCTTCAGCCGGCGCTCCGTGAGCCGGTGCCGCTCGACATTGACGTAGTGCCCGGGCAGGCCGCTCAACGGCTCACCCTTGAACAACGCAAGGGCTTCCGACAGGTTCTCTGCCGCTTCATCGAGGTTGTCGGTCGCATGTGCGGCGCTGACGAGCCGCTCGAACCTGGTCAGGTCCAGCGCGTCCGGAGCGATCCGCAGGCTGTACCCGTCCCGCGAGCTGACCAGCACGCCCTTCGGCAGCAACTGCCGCAACCGATAGGCGTACGTCGGCACGATCCGGGTCCCGCTGCTCGGTGGCGCGTCGTTCCACACGAGCTCGACCAACTCGTCGGCCGGCACCACCTGGTTCGGACGGAGCGCCAGCACAGCCAGGAAGGCCTGCTGGCGCAGCGGCCCGAGCTCCAGGCTGTGGTCGCCCGACCAGCCGCGCAGAGGACCCAGCAGGTCGAGCCGCAGGTCCTCCGTCACGGACGACAGTCTGTCAGCTACACCGCGTTCTCACCTAGGTAGGTATCGATCTCGGCCTCTAGAGCCGACTTCACCGAGTCCTCGGCGAACGACACCCGGACAGCGGTCTTGGCCAGCTCGCCGACCCCGGCCTCGTCCAGGTCGAGCAGGCGCGCCGCGACGGCGTACTCGCTGGTGAGGTCCGTTCCGAACATCGGCGGGTCGTCGGAGTTGATCGTGACGACCAGGCCGGCGTCGACCATCGCGCGCAGCGGGTGGACGTCGTACGACGCGACCGCACGGGTGGCGATGTTGGACGTCGGGCTGACCTCCAGCGGGATCCGGTGCTCGCCGAGGTACTCGACCAGCGCCGGGTCCTGCATGGTCGACGTACCGTGGCCGATCCGCTCGGCCTTCAGTACCCGGACCGCGTCCCAGATCGTCTCCGGACCGGTCGTCTCACCCGCGTGCGGGACGCTGTGCAGCCCGGCCGCGACCGCCGCCTCGAAGTGCGGCTGGAACTGCGGCCGCGGTACGCCGATCTCCGGCCCGCCGAGCCCGAACCCGACCAGGCCCTCCGGCCGGATCTTGGTCGCGATCCGCAACGTCTCGTCGGCGGCCGGGATCCCCGCCTCGCCGGAGATGTCGAAGATCCACCGCAGCACCAGGCCGAACTCCTTCTCGGCCGCGACCCGCGCGTCCTCGATCGCCTCGCAGAACGCCTCGGCGGCGATCCCGCGGATCACCGAGGTGTACGGCGTGACCGTCAGCTCGGCGTACCGCAGGTTCTGCTGCTCGGCCATCTCGCGGGCGACCTCGTAGGTCAGCAGCCGGACGTCCTCGGGCGTCTTGATCAGCTCGACGACCGACAGGTAGATGTCGATGAAGTGGGCGAAGTCGCTGAACTTGAAGTACTCGGTCAGCGCGGCCGGATCGGCCGGCACCGGGGAGTTCGGGTGCCGGGCGGCCAGCTCGGCGACGATCCGCGGCGACGCGGACCCGACGTGGTGGACATGCAGCTCGGCCTTCGGCAACCCGGCAAGAAACTCATGCGACACAGTCATGGTCGGGATCCTAAGGAGAACCGCCTCGGTTGTGCTGGAAAGCTGACAATCCGGTGTCAGCAACCGGCCCGGTTACAGTTCGGGCCTGCGTGAGTGGCACGATTCGGTGCGTGAGTGAGCGCTTCGACTTCACCGGGGACGAACTGGCACCGGCGTACCGCGCAGCGGTGGACGCCATCGAGGCCGGTGACCTGGTCGTGCTGCCGACCGACACCGTGTACGGGCTGGCCGCCGACGCCTTCAAGGCCGACGCGGTCCAACGGCTGCTGGACGCGAAGGGGCGCGGCCGGGACATGCCGCCGCCGGTGCTGATCTCGGTGGTCGAGTCGCTCGACGCGCTTGCCACCGACGTACCGGACAACGGCCGCAAGCTCTGCGAGGAGTTCTGGCCGGGACCGCTGACCGTCATCTGCCACGCGCAGACGTCGCTGATGTGGGACCTGGGGGAGACCCAGGGCACAGTCGCGCTCCGCGTGCCGGACCACGAGAACACCCGCGAACTGCTGTCCCGGACCGGGCCGCTCGCGGTCAGCTCCGCGAACAAGTCCGGTCAGCCGGCGGCGCTGGACGTGTACGACGCGGAGGAGCAACTGGGCGAGTCGGTCGCCGTGTACCTCGACGGCGGCGAGGTGACCGGAGGACAACCGTCCACCATCGTCGACCTCACCGGCGACACCCCCCGCGTGGTCCGCATCGGCGCCCTCACCCTCGACCAACTCCGCGCAGTAGTCCCCGAGGTAGCCGCAGAAGCCGACGAAACACCCGCAGAAGAAAAGCCGGAGGACGAGAAGCCGGCGGAGGACGAGCCAACCTCGGAGCCGGTTGTGGCGTCCAAGGTGGACGAGGTCAAGACCGATCCTGATGTGAGGCCTGCGGACTAGTGCGCGAGTACCTGCTGGTCCTGTTCGTGGCGATGGCCACGACCTTTCTGCTGACCGGCGTGGCCCGGCAGATCGCGTTGCGGTACGGCGCGGTCGCGAAGGTCCGGGCCCGGGACGTGCACAAGGTCCCGATCCCGTACTTCGGCGGCCTGTCCATCCTCGGCGGCCTGATCGCCGGGTACGCGGTCGCCAGCAACCTGCCGTTCCTCGGCAACAGCCTGCAGGTCGCGCACGACGCCCGCGCGATTCTGGTCGGCGGCGTGGTGATCTGCGCGGTCGGCGTGGTCGACGACCTGTACGAGCTGGACGCGATCACCAAGCTGGCCGGCGAGGTGCTCGCGGTCGGCGTACTCGTTGTCCAAGGCATCCAGTTGTACTGGCTCCCGCTACCCGGCGGCGTGATCTCGCCGTCGCCCGCGCAGCTCGCGGTCCTGACCGCGGGCATCCTGCTGGTGTCCTGCAACGCGGTGAACTTCGTCGACGGCCTGGACGGTCTCGCGGCCGGTGTGACCGCGATCGGCGCGACCGCGTTCTTCGTCTACTCGTACCTGCTGAACGTCCACGAGAACCTCGACCGGGCCACCACCTCGACCCTGATCACGGTCGCGCTGGCCGGCGCCTGCCTCGGCTTCCTGCCGCACAACTTCTTCCCCGCAAGGGTTTTCATGGGCGACTCCGGCGCCCTGCTGATCGGCCTGATGCTGGCCGCGTCGACGATCAGCCTGACCGGCCAGATGGACCCGAACGCGGTCCCGTACGAGGTCGGCGGCTCCAGCCTGCTGCCCGCGCTGCTCCCGCTGGTGCTGCCGATCGCCATCCTCGCGATCCCCGCGCTGGACCTGACGATGGCCTACATCCGCCGTACCAAGGCCGGCCGTTCACCGTTCGCCGCGGACAAGCAGCACCTGCACCACCGCCTGATGCAACGCGGCCACTCGCACCGCCGGGCCGTCCTGCTGATGTACCTGTGGACCGCCTTGATCGCGTACGGCGTGGTGGTCCTGGGACTCGTCCTCACTTGGTGGACGGCCCTCCTCGTCCTGGCCGTCGCGGTCACCGCGGTGCTGCTCACGACGGGTCTGCCGAGACGTTCCGGGAAACCGCTCGCCAAAGTCTGAGTCCCAGCTGAGAGGGACCAGACCACTCATCTGTGTGGCCTACCGATAAGGTGTGGCTGTACAGCGGCAGGGACCTCGTTTTGCTGACCGTGCAGACTTTGTGCTAGTTTTCACAAGCACCAGCGAAGTACAGCGACACCCCTGACCCCGCCCACCCGACGAGCTGGCCGCGAGACCAGCACGCCAGCAGGACGGAACCACCAGATGGCTCCTACGGCCCACAGCCCGAAACCCGCCGGACAAGCGACCAAGCACCCGGCGTTGGCGATGCTGCGTGGCGCTTTGGTCGCCGCGCTGGTGGTCGGCGTGAACGCCGCCGCCGTGTCCACGGTCGCCGCCGGAGTTCCCGGCCTCCTGGGTGCTCTGCTGGGACTGCTGACGGTCGTCGTCTTCTCCGGCGCCGGCCTGCTCGCCCTCCACCTTTCCCGCAAGACTTCCCCGACCATGCAGCTCGCCGTCGCGATGGCGAGCTACACCGGGCGGATCGCGGTCTTCGGCGGTCTGCTCGCGCTCGCGCTGAACTCCGACAGCCTGGCCAAGCATGTGAATCTGACCGTGCTGGGCCTGGTCGCGATGGTTGTCGTGATGGGCTGGATGGCGGGCGAGATCTGGGCCTGGTCCCGGCTCCGCGTGCCGATCTACGACCTCGACAAGGAGGTGACGGCGTGAGCACCCTCGGTAACGATTTCCCTGCTGTGGTGGAGATTACGGGGCCCGATGTGACCGTCGATGTCACCAACTGGTACGTTTCGGGTGCCAATGAGCGAGCATCAGGATCCGAAGCCATCACCCCCGAATTCGGGCGACGGCTGGCGGGTCCTGTCCTACTTGATCGGCGGTGTCCTGGTCTACGGGGGCATCGGCTTCGGGCTGGATCGCCTCTTCGGCACCGAATTCTTGCTTCCGGTGGGCATCGTCCTCGGTGCCGGGCTCACCATCTTGATGTTGCACTTCCGGTACGGGTCGCGGTCCTGACCTCGGATCTGATCCCTACCGGGTCTGACGTTGTTGACCGCCATGCCCTGAGCCGCCCTGCCCCCAACCAGGCGTCCGACTTGAGCACGACGCGAGAGGAGACCCGGTGACCGCCGGCGTTCCGACCGAGTTCATCCCACCCGGTCCACAGAACTTCGAGACCCCGCCGATCATCCACGGTGTCGACTGGTTCACCAAGCCCGTGCTGGTGGCCGCGCTGTCCGTCGTGGTGATCCTGTGGTTCTTCTGGGGTGCGTCCCGCAAGGCCGCGATCGTGCCGAGCAAGCTGCAGTTCGCGGGCGAGCTCGGCTACAACTTCGTCCGCAACTCCATCGCCCGGGACGCGATCGGCAGTGCCGACTACATGAAGTTCGTGCCGTACCTGACCGGCCTGTTCTTCTTCATCCTGCTGAACAACGTCGCCGCGACGATCCCGCTGATCCAGTTCCCGACGTTCAGCCACATCGGCTGGGCGTACGTGGCCGCGATCATGAGCTGGGTCATCTACAACGCGGTCGGCATCAAGAAGAAGGGCCTGTGGGGCTACTTCAAGCACCAGACCATGCCGGCCGGCGTGCCGATCTGGCTGATGCCGCTGATGATCCCGATCGAGTTCATCTCGAACATCCTGGTCCGGCCGATCTCGCTGAGCCTGCGGTTGTTCGCGAACATGTTCGCCGGTCACATCCTGCTGCTGGTGTTCGTGCTCGGCGGCGAGTACATGGTCTTCGAGTCCGGCAACATCGCGATCGGCGGTGTCGGCATCATCACCTTCCTGATGGCGCTGGCGATCGCCGGGCTGGAGCTGTTCGTCCAGGCCATCCAGGCCTACATCTTCGTCGTCCTCACCGCGCAGTACATCGGCAGCGCGATCGCCGACGAGCACTGATCCGCACCACCCGCAGTACTCCCAGACCCGTAGTAACGACAAACCCGGATAGCCGCTATCCGTACCGAAAGGAAACACCGCAATGGTGAGCAACATGGCTCTCGCAATCACCGGTGACATCGCCGTTCTGGGCTACGGCCTCGCTGCCATCGGCCCGGGTGTTGGCGTCGGCCTGATCTTCGCCGCCGTGATCAACGGCACGGCGCGTCAGCCCGAGGCTCAGAGCAAGCTGCAGTCGATCGCGTGGATCGGCTTCGGCGTCACCGAGGTGCTCGCGATCATCGGTATCGCCCTCGCCTTCGTGTTCAAGGGCTGACCCCTACCCCCTGACTGACAGGACCCAGACATGCTGACGTTAGTTCTGCCGCTGACAGCCGCCGCGGCCGAGGCGCCGAGCCCGCTGCTGCCGCACACGGCTGAGATCATCTTCGGCTTCGTCTTCCTGGTCCTGCTGGCCATCGCCTTCGCCAAGGTCGTCGTCCCCCGGTTCGAGAAGGCGTACGCCGACCGGACCACGGCGATCGAAGGCGGGATGGAAGCGGCCAAGCAGGCCCAGGCCGAGGCGAAGGCGGCTTTGGACAAGTACAACGCGCAGCTGGCGGAGGCTCGCCAGGAGGCTGCGAAGATCCGCGAGGACGCCCGCGAGCAGGGTGCGGCGATCATCGCGGAGATGCGCGAGCAGGCGAACGCCGAGGCCGAGCGGATCGTCACCCACGCCCGCGCGCAGATCGACGCCGAGCGGACGCAGGCGGTCGCCTCGCTGCGCGGCGAGGTCGGCTCGATGGCGACCACGCTGGCCGGCCGGATCGTCGGTGAGTCCCTCGAGGACGAGGCCCGGCAGCGCCGGACCGTCGAGCGGTTCCTGGCCGAGCTGGAATCCTCGGAGTCCGCCCGTCAGGCTGTCGGAACGGACGGCTGATGCGCGGCGCGTCGAACGAGTCACTCGCCCGGGCCGAACAGGTCCTGGCGGGTGCGACCCCGGCCGAAGGCCTGGGTGGCGAGCTGTTCTCGATCGCCAAGCTGCTGGACGGCAGCGGCGCGCTCCGGCGCGCTCTGACCGACCCGGCGCGGCCGGCCGCGACCAAGTCCGCACTGGCCGAACAGCTGTTCGGCGGCAAGATCTCCGCCCAGGCGTTGGAGATCCTGTCCGCCGCGGTGTCGGGTCGCTGGGTCAGCGGCCGGGACCTGGGTAACGCCCTGGACCAGCTCAGCGTCGAGGCCGAGGTGGCCTACGCCGACAGCCGGCGCAAGCTCGACGACCTCGAGGACGAGCTGTTCCGGCTGGACCGGGTGGTCGCCGCCGAGCGCGCCCTGGCCGAGAAGCTCGGCGACCGCGGCATCCCGGCCGAGCACCGGCAGGAGCTGATCCGCGGACTGCTGCAGGGCAAGGCCGACGCCACCACGGTGCGGCTCGCCGAGCGGGCCGTGGACGGCCGGGGCCGTGGGTTCGCGGCGTCGATGCGGTCCTACCAGGTCGCCGCGGCGGCCCGGCGGAACGCCAGCATCGCGACGGTGCGGGTGGCCACGGACCTGACCGAGGCGGAGCGCACCCGGCTCGCGACGGCGCTCGGACGGCAGTACGGCCGGGACATCCAGCTGAACGTGATCGTCGACGCAGGTGTGGTCGGCGGCGTCCGGGTGGACATCGGCGACGAAGTGATCGACGGAACCATCGCGGCCAAGCTCGACGACGCGCAACGGCGCATCGCGGGCTGAACCCCCTTAACGACATACAGCGGCGCTAAGGGTCGGGAAAGCCTCTTAGAGCCACAACAGGCCAGCAAGGGTCAAGGAAGCAGGAAACACAATGGCTGAGCTCACGATCAGGCCGGAGGAGATCCGGGACGCCCTGGATCGGTTCGTCACCGAGTACCAACCGGCCGAGACCGCCGCCGAAGAGGTCGGCACCGTGGTCGACGCGGGTGACGGTATCGCGCACGTCGAGGGGCTGCCCTCGGCGATGACCAACGAGCTGCTCGAGTTCGAGGACGGCACCCGGGGGATCGCGCTGAACCTCGACGTCCGCGACATCGGCGTCGTCGTCCTCGGTGAGTTCGACGGGATCGAGGAGGGCCAGCAGGTCCGCCGTACCGGTCAGGTGCTGTCGGTGCCGGTCGGCGAGGGCTACCTCGGCCGCGTCGTCGACCCGCTGGGCAAGCCGATCGACGGCCTGGGCGAGATCCAGGGCCTCGAGGGCGACCGCGCGCTCGAGCTCCAGGCCGCCGGCGTGATGCAGCGCCAGGAGGTCCGCGAGCCGCTGCAGACCGGTATCAAGGCGATCGACGGCATGATCCCGATCGGCCGTGGCCAGCGCGAGCTGATCATCGGCGACCGCAAGACCGGTAAGACGGCGATCGCGGTCGACACGATCATCAACCAGAAGGCGAACTGGGAGTCCGGCGACCCGAAGAAGCAGGTCCGCTGCATCTACGTCGCCATCGGCCAGAAGGGCTCGACGATCGCGTCGGTCCGCGGTGCGCTCGAAGAGGCCGGCGCGATGGAGTACACCACCATCGTCGCCTCCCCGGCGTCCGACCCGGCCGGCTTCAAGTACGTCGCGCCGTACACCGGCTCGGCGATCGGCCAGCACTGGATGTACCAGGGCAAGCACGTGCTGATCGTCTTCGACGACCTGACCAAGCAGGCCGAGGCGTACCGCTCGATGTCGCTGCTGCTGCGCCGCCCGCCGGGCCGCGAGGCCTACCCGGGTGACGTCTTCTACCTGCACAGCCGGCTGCTCGAGCGCTGCGCGAAGCTGTCGAACGAGCTCGGCGCCGGCTCGATGACCGGTCTGCCGATCATCGAGACCAAGGCCAACGACGTGTCGGCGTTCATCCCGACCAACGTCATCTCGATCACCGATGGCCAGATCTTCCTGCAGTCCGACCTGTTCAACGCCAACATCCGGCCGGCCATCGACGTCGGTATCTCGGTATCCCGGGTCGGCGGCGCCGCGCAGGTCAAGGGCATGAAGAACGTGTCCGGCTCGCTGAAGATCGACCTGGCGCAGTTCCGCGCGATGGAGGCCTTCGCGATGTTCGCGTCCGACCTGGACGCCACCTCGCGGCGGCAGCTCGACCGCGGTCAGCGCCTGGTGCAGCTGCTCCGTCAGCCGCAGTACTCGCCGTACCCGGTCGAGGACCAGATCGTCTCCATCTGGGCCGGTACCAAGGGCCACTTCGACGACGTACCGGTGAACGACGTGCTCCGCTTCGAGCGGGACTTCCTGGACTACCTGCGCCGCGAGAGCAAGGTGCTCGACGCGATCCGTGAGTCCGGGCTGTTCGGCGACGACGAGGCACAGGCCGTCACCGACGCGCTGAAGGCGTTCAAGCCGACGTTCCAGACCTCCGAGGGCACGCTGCTCGGTACCGAGGCGGAAGCCGAGGCGATGGACGAGGGCGACGTGGAGCAGGAGCAGATCGTCAAGCAGAAGCGGGGCTGACCGATGCCGGCCAATCTGCGGGAGCTTCGCGATCGCAAGGCTTCGGTCTCGACGATCAAGAAGCTCACCCGCGCGATGGAGCTCATCGCGGCGTCCCGGATCGTCAAGGCGCAGCAACGCGCCCAGGCGGCCGGTCCGTACTCGCGTGAGCTCACCCGCGCCGTGTCGGCGGTGGCGACGTTCTCGAACGTCGACCACCCGCTGACCACCGAGAAGGAGAACCCGCGCCGTGCCGCGGTCCTGCTGATCACCTCCGACCGCGGTCAGGCCGGTGCGTACTCGGCCAACGTGATCCGCGAAGGGGAGCGGCTGAACCAGCTGCTCCGCGAGGACGAGAAGCAGATCGTTCCGTACATCAGCGGCCGCAAGGGCATCGCGTACTACACGTTCCGGCAGCGCGAGGTCGCGCAGTCGTGGGCCGGTGACTCCGACAACCCGAGCTTCGCCCGGGCCCGGGAGATCGCCGACGCGCTGATCGAGGCCTTCCTGACCCCGACCGAGGAGGGCGGCGTGGACGAGATCCACATCGTCTTCACCCGGTTCGTGTCGATGCTGACCCAGCGCGCGGACGTGATCCGCCTGCTGCCGCTCGAGGTCGTCGAGGGCGAGGAAGCGCCGGCGGCCGACGACGTACTGCCGCTGTACGAGTTCGAGCCGTCCGCCGAAGAGGTCCTCGACGGACTGCTGCCGAAGTACGTCGCCAGCCGGATCCACTACTGCATGCTGCAGGCGGCGGCGTCGGAGCTGGCCAACCGCCAGCGGGCGATGAAGTCGGCGACGGACAACGCGCAGGACCTGATCGAGAAGCTCACGCGGGACCTGAACCAGGCCCGCCAGGCCCAAATTACCCAGGAAATCAGCGAGATCGTCGGTGGCGCGAGCGCGCTGGCCGACGCGAACGCCGGGAGCGAGTGAGAGAGATGACTGCCACGGTTACCGAGAAGAACAACGCGGCGGGTGCCACCGGCATCGGTCGCGTCGCCCGGGTGATCGGCCCGGTCGTCGACGTCGAGTTCCCCGCGGACGCGATGCCGGACATGTACAACGCGCTCGAGGTGGACATCACCATCGGCGACCTCACCCAGACGATCACCCTCGAGGTGGCGCTGCACGTCGGCGACAACATCGTCCGGGCGATCTCGATGAAGCCGACCGACGGCCTGGTCCGCGGTGCCGAGGTGCGCGACACCGGCGCGGCGATCTCCGTGCCGGTCGGCGACGTCACCAAGGGCCGGGTCTGGTCCGTGACCGGCAAGTGCCTGAACCAGGACGAGTCCGAGTTCGAGATCACCGAGCGCTGGCCGATCCACCGCAAGGCGCCGGCCTTCGACCAGCTCGAGTCCAAGACCGAGATGCTCGAGACCGGTATCAAGGTGCTCGACCTGCTCACGCCGTACGTGCAGGGTGGAAAGATCGGCCTGTTCGGCGGTGCGGGGGTCGGCAAGACCGTTCTGATCCAGGAGATGATCTACCGGATCGCCCACAACTTCGGTGGTACGTCGGTGTTCGCCGGCGTCGGGGAGCGGACCCGTGAGGGCAACGACCTGATCACCGAGATGGACGAGGCCGGCGTCTTCAAGGACACCGCGCTGGTGTTCGGCCAGATGGACGAGCCGCCGGGCACCCGGCTGCGCGTCGCCCTGTCGGCGCTGACGATGGCGGAGTACTTCCGCGACGTGAAGGAGCAGGACGTCCTGCTCTTCATCGACAACATCTTCCGGTTCACCCAGGCCGGTTCAGAGGTCTCGACGCTGCTCGGCCGGATGCCGTCGGCCGTGGGGTACCAGCCGAACCTGGCCGACGAGATGGGCGTGCTGCAGGAGCGGATCACGTCGACCCGGGGTCACTCGATCACCTCGATGCAGGCGATCTACGTGCCCGCGGACGACTACACCGACCCGGCGCCGGCGACCACGTTCGCTCACCTGGACGCGACCACCGAGCTGTCGCGTGACATCGCGTCGCGTGGTCTGTACCCGGCCGTCGACCCGCTGACCTCGACGTCGCGGATCCTCGACCCGCAGTACATCGGCCGAGACCACTACGACGTGGCCGTCCGGGTGAAGCAGATCCTGCAGAAGAACAAGGAACTGCAGGACATCATCGCCATCCTCGGTGTCGACGAGCTCTCCGAAGAGGACAAGATCACCGTCGCCCGCGCGCGCCGGATCGAGCAGTTCCTCTCCCAGAACACCTACATGGCGGAGAAGTTCACCAACATCCCGGGTTCGACGGTGCCGCTGAAGGACACCATCGAGTCCTTCAAGAAGATCGCCGACGGCGAGTGCGACCACATCGCCGAGCAGGCGTTCTTCAACGTCGGTTCGCTCGACGACGTCGAGCGCAAGTGGGCCGAGCTGCAGAAGGAAAACTGAGATGGCCGATGATTCCGCGAAGCACCTCGAGGTAGCCCTCGTCGCGGCGGAGCGGACGGTCTGGCAGGGACAGGCGAAGATCGTCATCGCCCGTACCACCGACGGTGACGTCGGTATCCTGCCCGGCCACGCGCCGTTGCTGGGCCTGCTGCAGGGCGGCACCGTCCAGGTGCGGACTGTCGACGACGAGTACTTCGTCGCGGCCGCGCCGGACGGGTTCATCTCGGTGGCGAACGACCGGGTCTCGATCCTGGCCGAGAACGCCGAGATGGGTCACGACATCGACCTCGAAGAGGCGCGTCGCGAACTCGAGCAGGCCTTGGCCACCGGCACCGACACCGATGTCGACGAGGACGAGGTGCGGCTCGCCGAGGCGCGAGTCCGGGCCGCCGAGCAGACGTCCTGATCGCACCTGCCATAATCAAATATCGTCAGTTGGCAGTACGGTTCTCCGGGGTGCCCGGGGCAGTACCGAAACAGGGCACCGGAAATGGGGTCGGCAAGGTATGAGGGTAGTCCTCGATGTCGTCGGGGTCTGTCTGCTTGCCGCCGTACTGTTCATCGTGCTTGTCGCGTTCCGCCGTCGCTGGTTGTCCAGGGACGGCGGAACTTTTGATTGCAGCCTGCAACTCGCGCAGAAGGAACACGGCCGCGGCTGGGCCCTCGGACTGGCCCGGTACGTCGGCGACGACCTGCAGTGGTTCCGCGTCTTCAGCCTCGCCTGGTGGCCGAAACTCGTGGTCAACCGCCGCCAGCTCGAAGGCGTCACCACCCGCCGCCCGATGGGCAACGAGCCCCTGGTCACGTACGCCGGACACGTCATCGTCGACGCCGACCTGCGCGGCCGCACCGTCCACTTCGCCATGACCGAAGAAGCCCTCACCGGCGTCCTGGCCTGGATGGAATCGGCTCCGCCGAGCACCCAGACCTATCTCTGAAGGGCGCTCAGCAGCATCGGTAGAGAGGCGTGCAGCTCGCGCTGCCAGTAGGCCCAGCCGTGCGTGCCCGGTCCGTAGAAGTTGGTCGTCAGGTGTTTGGCGCCGACCTGCTCCAGTTGGGCCGCGAGGGCGTGGTTCTGGCGGTTGAAGTCGGCCTCTAGTGCGTCCGTCTTACCGGGCGGGTCGAACGGTCCGGCGGTGCCGTCACCACAGGAGAGGTAGACCGGTAGCGACTTGAGCCGGTGCGCCAAGTAGTACGGGTCGTGCGCTTCCCAGATCCCGCGCTGCGCCACCGGGTCTCCCCAGACGCGGAGCGGGTCGTTGCCCTGCCCGGCGAAGAACCCCTTGATCCGGTTGATCGACTCGTCGTTCAGCAGCGGGTGGGCCGAGCCGGAGTACGCCGCGGCCGCGCGGAACATGCCGGGATGGCGAGCGGCGTACAGCAGGGCTCCCTGGCCGCCCATCGAGAGGCCGGCCACGACGCGATTCGAGCTCGCACCCCAGCCGTGTTCGAGGAGGTGCGCAAGTTCGACGGTGTGGAACGTCTCCCAGGCCGGGTAGCCGCCGGCGCCGTAGTTCCACCAGTCGCTGTACCAGCCGTTCCAGCCGGCCTCGGGCATCACGACGAGAACCTTGCGCAGGCTCGGGATCTTCGCGATGTCGGTGCCGGACCATGACGTGTAGTCCCCGCAGCAGCCGTGCAGCAGCCAGAACGTCGGCCAGTGCTGACTGCGGTCCGCCGGATTCCAGCCGTCCGGCGTGAGCAGCCGGACGTTGACGGTGCGGCCGCCGAGAGCCTGGGATCGTACGGACAGGTCAGTCAGCCGATCCGCGACCTGCCGGACTGCGACGACTTCGGCGCCGCGCGGTGCGCTCTGGACGGCCGGCGCGGCGACCGTGGGCGGGGCGCTCTGGACGGTCGGCGCGGTGACCGAGATCGGCGTCGCTTGCGCGGGTGCGAGGGGTGAGGCTCCGAGGAGCACAGCGGTGACGAGCAGCGCTCGCCGACCGATCCAGGACAGCTTCGTATGCACGAGAACACCTCCGGGGCGGGGGGATCACCCTGCAGTTGAAACCATTCAGGCCGGTTACTCAAGACGGCGTCCGGTTCCGTCGACCGGTGGTCCGTGATCTGCGGCGAACGGTCGGATAATTCGGTGGGCTCCGGCGTCGGCAGCGTGCCATCATCTCCGTCCATGGAGACATACTTCTTCCGCGTGGGCTAGCTTCCGCTGGCCTGTTCGAGGTTTCCCGCGGTCAGCGATGCGGGAGTGACCAGTTGGTTGTTCCCGGGCGCTGTCCGGGAGATTCTCCATGCAGTTGGTGCTGGTGCGTACCGTCACGGGTCTGGAGCAGTTGGCGGCCGAAGAACTGACCGCCGCCGGCCACCGAGTAGTCGAGATCGGCAAACGACAACTCGTCGTAGACCCCACGTCCCACTCACTCACCAAGTCACCGCCACGGCTGGCGGACGACTTGTTCGTTGTGTACGCCGCGATTGCGGACCCTGGCCACACGAAGGCCGCCCTGGCTGGTGCGGCCGCCGCCCTTCGCCAGGTGTTGGAGTCGCCCGGTGACCGCAGCGCGTTCGCCGTGTCGGCGTCCTTCGCAGGCCCACGAAACTTCAACCGCTTCGACATCGAGGACTTGGTCGGAGCGCAGATCGCCGAACTCACCGGCGGCCGCTACCACTCACGCCGCCACGGCACCGCCCCACCCGCCGACCGCTCCGAGTGGCGAGTCGTCCTGGACGGCAAGACGCTATGGGTGGCCAAACGCCCGTACGCCGTACCACTACACCGCCGAACGTGGCGCCAACAGACGGTGCGGGGGAGTCTGCACCCACCCGTTGCCGCTGCGATGGCGCGGCTCGCAGACCTCACCCCCGCTCACCAAGTAGTAGACCCCTTCTGCGGCGCCGGCACCCTCCTCCTAGAAGCACACCGACTAGAACCAGCTGCGACGTACGTCGGTCTCGACCGAGACCCCGCAGCGATCGACGCCGCTCGCACGAACGGGTCCCAAGCCTCGATCAGCTGGTGCGTCGGCGATGCCCGTCACCTGACTGTTCCTGCAGACCGCATCATCACCAATCCGCCCTGGAACGTCCGCGTGCCAATCGGCGACCTCACGCCGTACACCCGCCGCTGGCACCAAGCCCTCCACCCCAACGGTCTCCTCATCACCATCCTCAACCAGCACCAGACCCCACACCTCACCACCGACTGGACGATCCACGCCCAACACAACATCACAGTCGCCGGCCGCCACCCACAAATAGTCGTCGCCCACCCCCGCTGAGCCAGGCACACTGCACCGGCTCCATCTCGCCCACGCTCCAAACACACAGAGACGGATATCCCCTCGTCTTGGGGGTTCTCTGCTGGTGTGCGAGGGGAGAACCCCCAACACGAGGGGATATCCACTCCCGTGCCCAGCGATTTTGTCTCGGATGGGGGATAAAACGCTCCTGGGTTCGTCACGGTCTTGACATGTGTGCGTAACGTTCGTAGGTTCCTGCGCATACGTAAGAGCAGAGGTGAATGTGCTCATATATGAGTGCTCATACGTATGAACGTGCAGCCGCTCTAGTCTGGGGTGAGGGATATGCGCAGTCGGTGGCGGGTTTTGCTGGTGGTTGGTGCGGTGGTGCTGGCTGGGTGTTCGGGGCCCGCTGCCACGCCGGCCGGTGGTGGTGGAGCGGCGGGTGCGGCGGTTGTCTACGCGAAGACCGACGGCGGTACGACGTTCGTCCGCAACTACAACGTGATGGGGCCGGCGACGGACAAGGCGCCGAACATGGAGCTTGTCTACGAGCCGTTGATGCGGGTCGACTACGGCGACGGTGGTGTGGTGAAGCCGTGGCTCGCGGAGAGCTGGGCGTTCTCGGACGCGGGTAAGTCGCTGACGATCAAGCTCCGCACCGACGTGACCTGGTCGGACGGGCAGAAGTTCAGCGCGGACGATGTCGTCTACTCGCTCGGTCTCCCGATCGAGAAGCCGGACTTCAGCATTGCGGGTGTCACCTACAAGTCGGTGCAGAAGGTCGACGACAGCACCGTGAAGGTCGTCTTCGCCGAGCCGTCGTACGCGACCCTGAACCAGTTCGCCAACGTCCTGCTCCCGATGGTCCCCAAGCACATCTGGTCGACGCAGAACCTCAACACCTGGACGAACCCGGACCCGATCGGCACCGGCCCGTTCACGGTGAAGGAGTTCAAGCCGCAGCAGATCACCCTGCAGGCGCGCTCCGACTACTGGGGCGGGAAGCTGCCGATGACGACGTACAAGATCATCCCGACCAGCGCCGACGCGTTGAAAGCCCAACTGCTGAAGGGCGATATCGACTGGGCGTCGGCGAGCTGGCCGAACGGTGAGAAGGAGTACGTCGCCAAGGACCCGGACAAGCACCTGTACCAGCTCTACTCCAACGGCGGCGCGATGTCCGTGCTCTTCAACACCGCCAAGGCTCCCTTCGACGATGTCCATGTACGGCGTGCGCTCGCCCTCACGATCGACCGGACAGCGGTCGTCACCAC
Organism: Kribbella sp. NPDC055110; assembly: GCF_053607525.1. Lineage (NCBI taxonomy): Bacteria > Bacillati > Actinomycetota > Actinomycetes > Propionibacteriales > Kribbellaceae > Kribbella > Kribbella sp. NPDC055110. The sequence goes on along the minus strand of NZ_JBSGTS010000015.1, from coordinate 43,825 downwards.
GCTGCAGCGCCCCGGGACCGAGGCGGGACCGACCGGTCTCTCCGAGCAGCTGTTCGCGGATTGGCTGGACCCGGCGTACAAGGGGAAGGTCCAGAAGGTCGACGCGACCGCGGCGAAGGCCGAGCTGGCCAAGGGCGGCTGGACGATCGAGAACGGCGCGCTGGTCAAGGACGGCAAGCGGTACCAGCCGAGCATCCTGTTCAACTCCGACTGGGGCTGGGGCAACTACGCCGACATCCTGATCAACACCTGGAAGCAGACCCTCGGCCTGCAGGTGAAGGCCGCCGGCCAACCGAGCGCCGGGTACTACGACAAGCAGAACCTGGGCCAGTTCGACCTGGCCGCCGCGTCCACCGGCGGCTCTGGGGTGTACGGCGTCTACCGCTTCCTGAACAGCTCGTTCAAGGTCCCGATCGGCAAGTCCGCGACCCTGAACCAAGGTCGTTGGAGTGACCCACAGACCGACGAGATCATCGCCGCGATGGAACGCACCGACAACGTTGACGAACTGAAGGGCCTCGGTCGTCAGCTGCAGAAGATCGTCGTCGACGAGGTGCCGTTCAGCCCGATCTACAACAACTTCTACTTCGTCGACATCAACGCGACCCGCTGGACCGGCTGGCCGACGCCGGACAACTTCGACCACATCCCGTTCGTCGGGATGGGGCCGGACACGATCCTGACTCTGCTGAAGCTTCAGCGCCGGGGGAGCTGAACGATGCGGTGGGCGTTCCTGGCCCGGCGGCTGGGTTTCTACCTGGCCGCCGCGGCCGCCGCGATCGGCCTCAACTTCCTGCTGCCCCGACTGATGCCGGGCGACCCGTCGTCCGCGATCGTCGAGGAACTGGAGCGCGTCAGCGGCCAGCAGGTTCCGGCCGAGACCCTGCTGTCGATCCGCGCGATCTTCGGCAATCCGCAGGCCAACCTGGCCCAGCAGTTCGCCGACTACCTCCGCCAGTTGTCGCACGGCGATCTCGGCGTGTCCGTGGTCAACTTCCCGGTCCCGGTCGCCGACCTGGTCTGGCAGGCCCTGCCGTGGACCCTGTTGCTGGTCGGTACGACGACTGTCACCGCGTTCGCGATCGGCACCCTGCTCGGCGTCGTCGCGGGCTGGAAGGCCGGCAGCCGCCTCGACGCGATCCTGACGCCGTTCACGACCTTCCTGAGCAGCGTTCCGTACTTCTGGGTCGCGCTCCTCGCCCTCTGGGTGTTCGGTTTCGTCCTCGGCTGGACGCCGCTGTCCGGCGGGTACGACGCCGACCTGCCGCAGGGATTCAGCCTCGCGTACGCCGGCAGCGTGCTGCATCACGGTGTGTTGCCCGCAGCAACCATCGTGTTCTCGGCCTTCGGCGGCTGGCTGCTCGGAATGCGGAACATGACCGTCACGACGGTCCGCGAGGACTACGTGCTGCTCGCCCAGGCGAAGGGTCTGTCGCCGAGGCGGGTGATGTTCAGGTACGCCGCCCGGAACGCGATGCTGCCGAGCTTCACCGGGTTCGCGATGGCTCTCGGTGGTGTTGTCGGCGGCGCGCTGCTCACGGAGATCGTGTTCAGCTATCCCGGCATCGGCTACCTGCTCTACGAGGCTCTCCAGAAACGGGACTATCCGATGATGCAAGGCGTCTTCCTGCTGATCACGCTCGCGGTTCTGCTCGCGAACCTGGTTGCCGACCTCGCCTACGTCCTGCTCGATCCACGCATCCGGGCGCGGGGGTGACCATGCTCAAGAGCTGGAAAGTCCGTATCGGCCTGGTCATCCTGGCGTTCTTCGTACTGCTTGCTGTTTTCGGTCCGGTGATCGGCGGCGACCCGCGCGCGAACGACATCGGCGCGATCTCGCAGCCCCCGAGCGCCCATCATCTCTTCGGCACCACCCAGTTCGGTCAGGACGTCCTCGCGCAGACGGTCGCCGGCGCCCGCGGCTCGATGCTGGTCGGGATCCTGGCCGCGGCGATCGGTACGTTGATCGCGATCCTGGTCGGCGTACCGGCCGGGTACTTCGGTGGCGCGATCGACAACGGCCTGAACTTCCTCACGAACCTGTTCCTGGTGATGCCGGTCCTGCCGCTGATCCTGATCGTGGCGGGCTACGTGCAGGGCACCGGGCCGTTCGTGATCGCGTTGATCATCGGCCTGTTCGGCTGGTCGGGTGGCGCGCGGACGCTGCGGGCGCAGTCGCTCAGCCTGAGCAGCCGTGACTTCGTACTCGCGATGCGGATGGTCGGCGAACCGCACCGCCGGCTGATCTTCTTCGAGGTACTGCCGCATCTGACGGGGTGGATCTCGGCGATGTTCCTGCACGGGATGATCGGCGGCGTGATGGCGGAGGCCGGCCTCGCGTTCCTCGGCATCACCGACTCCGGGTCGATCAGCTGGGGCACGATGATCCAGGCCGCGCAGCAGCAGAGCGCCGTACTGCGGGGTCTCTGGTGGTGGTTCGTACCGCCCGGGTTGTGTATCGCGCTGATCGGTACGGCGGCGACGCTGGTGAACTTCGGCGTCGACGAGGTGTCGAACCCGAAGCTGCGCATGGCCCGCCGCTCGGTCGTCGTACGCACCCGGAAGGTGGCTGAGGCATGAGCGTGCTGACGGTGGAAGGGCTGACCGTCGACTACGTGACGGGTGACCGGCCCGTGCGGGCGTGTGACGACGTGTCGTTCGAGTTGCGGCGCGGCGAGATCCTCGGTGTAGCGGGGGAATCTGGTTCGGGGAAGTCGACGCTGATCACCGCGCTGACCCGCCTGCAGCGTCCGCCCGCGGTCACGACCTCAGGCCGGATCGAGTTCCACGGCACCGATCTGGTGTCGCTCAGCGCTGACCAGCTCAGGAAGTTGCGCTGGACCTCACTCGCGATCGTCTTGCAGAGTGCGATGGATGCGCTCAATCCGGTCATGCGGGTCGGCGCGCAGTTCGTCGACGTACTGCGTGTGCATGACAAGAGCCTGAGCAAGGCTGACGCCTGGGCCCGGGCCGCCGAGCTTCTCGGCATGGTCGGAATCTCGGCCGACCGCGTCCGCGCGTATCCCCATGAACTGTCCGGCGGCATGCGCCAACGCGCCAGCATCGCGCTCGCGCTGGCGTGCGGCCCCGAGCTCGTGGTGATGGACGAGCCGACGACGGCCGTCGACGTGGTGATGCAACGCCAGATCCTCGCCCAGGTACTGCGGCTTCGACGTGAACTGGGGTTCGCGGTTGTCTTCGTCACGCACGACCTGTCGCTGCTGCTCGAGCTCGCCGACCGGATCGCGATCATGTACGGCGGGCGCATCGTCGAGATCGGCACCGCCGAGTCCCTGTACACGAAGCCCCGGCACCCGTACACGCGCGGTCTCCGCGACTCGTTCCCGCCGCTCCGCTCGGAACTGCGCAAGCTGACCGGCATCCCCGGCAGCCCACCGGACCTCCGCAACCCACCGCCCGGCTGCCCGTTCCACCCCCGCTGCGCCGACCGCTTCGACGGTTGCGACGAGCAACGACCCGAACTGCTGACGATCGAAGACCACGCCGTCGCCTGCCGGCTGTACCCGTCAGGAGAGGATCAAGCATGAGCCAACCCGTTCTCGAGGCCCGTGGGGTCTCGAAGCATTTCGCCGCCGGGCGGTCGACGGTGCGCGCGGTCGAAGATGCGACGCTGGCACTGCTCCCGGGACGAATCGTGGCGCTGGTCGGGGAGAGCGGCAGCGGGAAGACCACGCTGGCGCGGTTGCTCGCGCGGTTCTACCCGCCGACGTCCGGTGAGATCCGGCTGCGTGGCGAGGCAGTGAAGGGCAGGTCGCGGGAGTACTACCGCGACGTACAGCTGATCTTCCAGGACCCGTTCGGGTCGCTGAACCCGCTGCATCGGGTGCGGTACAACCTCGAGCGGGCGGTGAAGCTGCATCACGCCGTACGTTCGCGCGCCGAGCTGGACCGCAAAGTGACAGAGCTGCTGGAGCGGGTCAGTCTGACGCCGGCGGAGCAGTACGTCGACAAGTTCCCGCACGAGTTGTCCGGTGGTCAGCGTCAGCGGGTCGTGATCGCGCGGGCGCTGGCCGTCGAGCCGAAGGTGCTGCTCGGCGACGAGCCGATCTCGATGCTGGACGTGTCGATCCGCCTCGAGATGCTCAACCTGCTCGACCGGTTGCGGGCCGAGGACGGTCTCGCGCTGCTGTACATCACGCACGACATCGCGAGCGCGCGCTACCTGTGCGACGACATCGTCGTGATGTACGCCGGTCAGATGATCGAAGGCGGCCCGAAGGAGGACGTGATCGCGAACCCGCTGCACCCGTACACGCAGCTGCTGATCGACTCGTCCCCGGATCCCGAGCGCAGCGACCGGAACAACCTCTTCGACGCGGAGGACCTCGGTGAACCGCCGAGCCTGATCGACCCGCCGGCGGGCTGCCGTTTCCACCCGCGCTGCCCGGTCGCAATGGACATCTGCCGTACGCAAGCGCCGCCACGGACCGAACTGACCGACGGTCGCTGGACCCACTGCTGGTTGCAGGAGAACACATGAAAGCGCCACGACAATCCGACGTAGCCCGGCTGGCCGGGGTCTCGCAGTCCGCGGTGTCCCGGGTGGTGAGCGGGGAGGTCGACCGGATCCCGGTGGAGACCCGGGACCGGATCCTGGCCGCGGTCAAGGAGCTCGGGTACGTACCGAACGCGGCCGCGCGGAACCTGCGCAACAAGCGCAACCGGCTGCTCGGCGTCCACACCTTCGAGGCCGTGTTCCCGCACGCCCGCGAGGACTTCTACTTCGAGTTCCTGCTCGGCATCGAGGAGCGGGCCGAGGAGATCGGGTACGACCTCGTGCTGTTCACCTCGACCGGGACGAGTGACGGCCGGCGCCGGATCTACCGCGACGGCACCAACCGGCTCAACCTCGCCGACGGGACCGTTCTGCTCGGTGCCGCGACCGATCGCGAGGAACTGGCCCGGTTGTGGCACGACGGGTACCTGTTCGTGCACATCGGTCGCCGCGAGGTGCCCGGCGCGGAGATCCCGTGCATCATCCCGGACTACGTGTCGGCCGCCGACCGGATCGTCACGTCGCTGGCCGAGCGCGGCCATCGGCACCTGGCGTATCTGCACTCGGGAATCAACCAGGAGGCGTACGCCGATCGCCGGACGGGATACCGCGCCGCGGTCGAACGGCTTGGTCTGCACGACCGTTCGCCGGGTGCGCGTGGCGAGCCGGGGCTGACCGAGGAGTGGCTGGACGAACTTGCGTCCGGACCGGAGACCGCGGTTGTTGCCGAGAACATCGGTCTGGCCGAGCACCTGAGGACCGGGCTGGCGGCCCGCGGGCTGAGCATTCCGGAGGACGTGTCGGTAGCGGTACTGGAGGGCTCGGGTGACGAGCCCGGCCACCGCTGGGACTGCCTGGTGATTCCGCGCAAGGAGATCGGCCGGTTCGCGATCGACGCCCTGGTGGCGCGGGTCGAGGACCCGGACGAGGAGCCCGTCAGCCAGTTGGTGGCCTGTGATCTGGTGGCCGGCGAAACCGTCGCCGCGCCTCGTACGAAGGGGGAATGAACCGGTGGAACTCGAAACCGATGTGCTGGTGGTCGGCGGCGGACTCGGTGGCGTCGCCGCCGCGCTCACCGCGGTCCGGCTCGGCCGCCGCGTCGTACTGACCGAGTCGAGCGACTGGCTGGGCGGTCAGCTGACAAGCCAGCTCGTGCCACCGGACGAGCACCCGTGGATCGAGCAGTACGCCGCCAGCGGGTACGCCGAACTCCGCCGACGCATCCGCGACTACTACCGGCGCAACTACCCGCTGACACCGTCGGTTGCCTCAGACCCGCTCCTCGACCCGGGGCTCGGTGTCGTCAGCCGCTTCTGCCACGAACCACGCGTCGCCGCCGCCGTACTGGCGGAGATGCTCGCCCCGTGGGAGGCGTCCGGCCGATTGATCGTGTACGTCGAACACGAGCCGATCGCGGCGTCGACGACCGGCGACGAGATCGAGGCCGTGACGCTGCGGGATCTCAGAACCGGTGACGAGCGGACCGTGTCGGCGACGTACGTCGTGGACGCGACCGAGCTCGGCGATCTGCTCGAGCTGGCGAACATCGAGCACGTGATCGGCGCGGAAGGTCGTGATCAGACCGGCGAGCTGCACGCGCCGGAGGTCGCGAATCCCCTTGACCAGCAGGCGTTCTCGTGGTGTTTCGCGCTGGAGCATCGGCCGGGGGAGGACCACACGATCGATCGGCCGGCCTCGTACGAGCACTGGCGGGACACGGTCGCGCCGTTCTGGCCGGGATCGCAGTTGTCCTGGACGGACGTCGTACCGGTGACGCTGGAGGAGCGGGAGTGGAAACTGTTCGACGCGAACCCGTCGAAGCGGGCACCCTTCTCGCTCTGGCGGTACCGCCAGATTCTTGCCAGAAGCAACTTTGTCGACAAGGCGATCCCGGACGTCACGGTGGTGAACTGGCCGCAGCTCGACTACTGGGAGCAGCCGCTCCTCGGCGGGTCCGATGCCTCGAAAGCTCTGGCCGCCGGCCGGGAGCTTTCGTTGTCGTTCCTCCATTGGATGCAGACCGAGGGCGGGTACCCCGGCCTGCGCCTCAGGCCGGACGTCACCGGTACGGCGGACGGCCTGGCGAAAACGCCGTACATCCGGGAAGCGCGCCGGATCCAGGCCGAGTTCACTGTGCTGGAGCAGCACGTCGGCGTCGAGGCGCGACCTGACGGTGCGGGCAGTGAGGTGTTCGCGGACACGGTCGGGCTCGGGCGGTACCGGATCGACCTGCATCCGAGTACGGCGGGACGCAGCTACGTCGACATCGAGGCGTACCCGTTCCAGATCCCGCTCGGCGCGTTGATCCCGGTCCGCGTGGACAACCTCCTCCCGGCCAACAAGAACATTGGGACGACCCACATCACCAACGGTTGTTACCGCCTCCACCCGGTCGAATGGAGTATCGGCGAGGCGGTCGGCGCACTGGTCAGCTTCTGCCTGACCGAAGGCCTGTCACCACGCAAGGTCCGTAACGATCCCACCCACCTGGCCGACTACCAACGCCTGCTGGCCGACGGTCTGAAGATCCCGCTGGCCTGGCCGGAAGAGATCCGCACCCATCGCGACTGAAGGGATGTAGCCGTGTTCCGAAAGTCTTTGGCCGCCCTGTGTACTGCGTTGCTGGTCTCCGCTGCGTCACTGGTGAACGCATCGGCGCAGACCACCGCCCTCCCCGCCCTGCACACCGAAGGCAATCGCATCAAGAACAGTGCCGGCACCGCCGTCACTCTCAAGGGTGTCTCCGTCATCGCACCCGAGCAGAACGCCGTCTGCACCGACTGCAACAACAAGCCGATCAACGACCTCATCGACATGACCGTCTCGAACGGCTGGAACTCCAAGGTCCTCCGCCTGCTCGTCACCGAGGCGATCGGCAAGGACCTGAACGCGTACGACGCGACGTACATCAAGCCGTACGTCGACCACGCCGTGGCCAAGGGTCTCTACGTGATCATCGACCTGCACCTGGTCCGCAACTACGGTGACGCGGCCGGCGCCGTACCGCAGGCGGACGTGAAGGGGTTCTGGGACTTCATCGCGCCGCGCTACGCGAGCAACCCGAACGTGTTGTTCGAGGTGTTCAACGAGCCGATCGCGCCGGACAACTGGGCCACCTGGAAGTCGTACATCCAGCCGGTCGTGAACTCGATCCGGTCGGTCGCGTCGAACGTGATCCTGATGGGCAGCCCGTCCTGGAGCACCCGGCTGAACGGCGCGCTGACCGACCCGATCACCGGCGACAACATCGCCTACGTCTACCACCTCTACCCGAACCAGGGCGCGGCGACCGCGGCCAATCTCGATCCGAAGTTCGGCACCGCCTCGGCGACGCTACCCGTCGTACTCACGGAGTTCGGCTGGGATCCGTCACCGTCGGCGAATCAGGTCACGGCCGGTACGACGTCCGGCTGGGGACTCCCGCTGCGTCAGTACCTGGACGCGCGTCCGCAGATCGGCTGGATGGGCTGGATCTTCGACAACTTCTGGGCGCCGGTGTGGTTCGACAAGAACTGGAACCTGCTCAGCGGTGAGTACCAAGGCGCGTTCATGCGCGACTGGTTGGCCGGTGCCCCGGCGACCTCGCCGTGCACCGATCACCTCGCCCGCGGCGCGACGGTGACCGCCTCGTCGACGTACGACGCGAACTCGGGCGCGCCGAAAGCGGTTGACGGGTCATGTGCGGACAGCGGACGCTGGATGTCGGCCGTCGGCGACACGGCGCCGGTACTCACAGTGGATCTGGGGACCTACAAGGATGTGAGTCAGGTGGACGTCTACAGCGGGTACGGGTACCCGAACGTTGCCACCGGCACCGTCCTGACCGCGTTCAAGGTCGAGGGCCACACCTCCGCCGGCTGGGTCCAGCTGGGCAGTTACACCGCCAACACCCGCGCCCTGGTGTCGACCGCGGTGACGGCCGCGGCCATCGATCAGATCCGGCTGACGATCACCGACCCGTCCAGCACCACACCCGACATCGCCCGCGTCTACGAGGTCGCCGCTCACTAGGAGGGATGGCTCGTGATTCGTTCCCGACCAGTTCGCCTGATCGTCGCTCTGCTTGCCGGCGTACTAGTTCTCCCCGCGGTGCCGGCCCTGGCGTCGCGGGAGGTGACGCTGGAGATCCTGTCCAGCCGCCCGGACAAGGTGACCGGTGGCGACGCGCTCGTGCATGTTGTTGCACCGGATGACCGCGTTCGAGTGACTCTCAACGGCAACGACGTGTCATCGGCGTTCACCGCTGACGGCGACGGTCTGACCGGACTGGTCGGGAATTTACGACTCGGCTCGAACCTCCTCCGGGCGGAGACGGAGGGACGGCGTACGACGCTTGAGGTGCAGAACTATCCGCGGCAGGGGCCGGTGTTCTCGGGCCCGCAAGAGCAGCCGTTCGTGTGTGAGACGGCGAGCTTCGCGATCCCAGTGATCGGAGGGACGCTCGGCGCTCCGGTGGACGCGGACTGCACGGTCGCGCCGCGGGTCGACTACTTCTACCGGACCACGGCGGGCCAGTTCGTGAAGTGGCCGGCAGGCGCCACGGCTTACCCGGCGGATCTCGCGAAGACGGACTCTGGTGATCCGTTCATCGTGCGGATGGAGACCGGGAGCGCGAACCGGGCCGTCGTCCAGACCAGCATGCTGCACGACCCGCTGCGTTCGGCGGCGCCGACACCGACGCGGCGTTCGCCGAGCTGGAACGGCCGGGCGATCTTCACGCTCGGCGGTGGGTGTGCGGGCGGCTGGTACCGGTCGGGTACGACGACCGGTGGGGTGACGGACGCGTTCCTGCTCGGTCGCGGGTACGCGCTGATGTCGTCGTCGCTGAACGTGTTCGGGCAGAACTGCAACGACCTGACCGCGGCCGAGTCGGCGATGATGACGAAGGAACTGTTCGTCGAGCACTATGGCCGCCCCGACTTCACGATCGGCTTCGGGTGCTCCGGCGGCTCGTACCAGGCCCATCAGATCACCGACAACTACCCGGGCATCTTCGACGGCATCATCGTCGGCTGCTCGTTCCCGGAGGTCGGGTTCGGCACGGTCTCGTTCATCAGCGACTCGTGGCTGCTCGACTCGTACTTCACCAAGTCGACGCTGCCGTGGACGCAGGAGCAGAAGCGGCAGGTGGCCGGCTTCCAGACGTACGCGACGCTGCCGAGTATGGCGGTCAGCGCGGGCCGGATCGATCCGCGGCTCAACTGTTCGCATCTCCCGGTGGCGCAGCGCTACGACCCCGCGACGAACCCACGGGGCGCCCGCTGCGACGTCTTCGATCACACGATCAACGCGTACGGCACGGATCCGTCGAGCGGGTTCTCGCGTCGACCGCTCGACAACGTCGGCGTGCAGTACGGGCTGAAGGTGCTGAAGTCCGGGGCGATCACACCGGCCCAGTTCCTCGACCTGAACGAACGGGTCGGCGGGTTCGACGCGGACGCCAACCTCGTGCCGTCCCGGACCGTGGCGGATCCACAGGCCGCGCGTACGGCGTACCGGACCGGGCGGCTGACCAGCGGCGGGGGCGGGCTGAAGGACGTGCCGATCATCGACTACCGGGCGTACTACGACACCCAGTCGTACGGCGACATCCACGTCCGGTACCACACGTTCTCGATGCGCGCCCGGCTGCAGAAGGCGAACGGTACGTCGGCCAACCAGGTGAGCCTGCTCGAAGACGCGACGTACGGACTGTTCAGCACCGCGAGCCCGCTGCTGCAGCACGCGGTCGACTCGATGGACCGTTGGCTGACTGTGTTGACCGCCGACAGCACGTCCCGGCCGCGGATCGACAAGATCGTGGCAGCGCGGCCGTCCGGGCTGGTCGAAGGATGCCGCGCTCCCGTGGGCTTCGTCGCACAGCCGCTGGACCGCGACCCGGCATCACGCTGCGAGAAGCTGTTCCCGTCCGCCTCGTTCCCGCGCGAGGTCGCCGGCGCCAGCATCGCCGCAGACGTCATCAAGTGCAAACTCCGCGAGCCCGTCCGGTCCGAGTACCCAGGCTTCACCAATACCCAATGGAACAAGCTCCTCACGATCTTCCCCGACGGAGTATGCGACTGGTCAAAGCCAGGAGTCAGCCAACAACCCCTAGCCGGCACCTGGCTCAACCTCTCATAACCGTCCCTCAAAGTACTGAAGCAACCTACGCACATACGGCTCCCGCTCTTCCGCAGTCGCCGCCTCGGCAAGATGCCGGGTCGCGTAGAGCTCGTCGCCGACATACCGAGGAAAGACGTGCACGTGATAAAGCCAGGCGTCCTGGTATCCGGCCGGCTCGTTGTGCTGCCGCGTGGAAACTCCATCGCACCCGTACGTGCTGCGGATCGCGATCGCGACCTCCCGTACGACGTCCTGCACAGCGTGACCGGCCGCCGGGGGCAGGTCGTACAGGTTCTCGTGGTGGGAGGACGGTATGACCAGAACGTGTCCGCGGTTGTTCGGCCACCAGCGGGAGGCGACGAACGCCAGTGCCCCGTCGGTGCGGAGTACGACGTCGCGTTGTTTGGTGAGGCGGTCCTCGCCGCCGGCGCCGAGTCGGCAGAACGGGCACTCGTAGTTCTCGGGGGCGTGGTTGAACATGCCCGGCATGATGCCAAGGATGTCGGAGTCCCCTGTCCGATGTGTGGGTGAAAAGCGGGCCCGTGGGACAGCTTCTGGTGGGGTGGAACCTGGTATTCCCTGTCCGCAGACCCCAGAAGGTGTCTGTCCCCTCGGCGACCGGCCGACCGTGCTCACCTTGCGGCCGCGGTCCGCCGAAAGCTGCAGCTCGACAGTGACCGGGGTGGCTGGGGACGTTGGCTGGTCATTTCAGGTGGGTAGCAGTCCCCACTCCTTGGACCTGGCCACCCTGGGCGGCACCGATCCGCGCATCCGACACAAGGGCCGGATTCGGTCAGACACTCCGAACGAAGCTGCAGAACTCCTCAAGACACGACACAGTCGAACAGTGGAGAACGGAAAGCGTTCTCCAGTCAGGGGGGATCGACCTCGACCCTGGGAGTGTCGCGTGGCTCGAACGGATGGAGTCCTCAGCCCGCAAACCGACAACAACAAAACACCGATCAGCCCACCGGCCGGCACCGGGTCCGGGCCACCGGGCACAGCTACCGACAGTGCGGACAGGTCGTCGGCGCGCACGGCGGGTAAACCGCTGTCCTGGTGGGCGCGCGCCCGACGCGACAAGGTCCTGCTGCTGATGGCGTTGCCCGGGCTGGTGCTGCTGCTGGTGTTCCACTACCTGCCGCTGCTCGGGAACCTGATCGCGTTCCAGGAGTACCTGCCGTTCGTGCCGCTCGGCCGCAGCGCGTGGGTCGGGCTGGAGAACTTCGCGGTGATCTTCAACGGCGACGCGGAGTTCCTCAACGCACTCAAGAACACGCTGCTGATCACGGTGGTCCAGGTGATCTTCGTGTTCCCGGCGCCGATCGCGCTGGCGCTGCTGCTGAACAGCCTGCTGTCGGAGCGGATCAAGCGGGTCGTGCAGTCGGTGCTGTACCTGCCGCACTTCCTGTCCTGGGTGATCGTGATCGCGATCTTCCAGCAGATCCTCGGCGGCAGCGGACTGATCAACAACTTCCTGCGTTCGCACGGGATGGGCACGATCGACTTCCTCGGCAACTCGGACGGCTTCATCGCGCTGCTCACCAGCCAGGTGATCTGGAAGGACACCGGGTGGGGCACGATCCTGTTCCTGGCCGCGCTGACACAGATCGATCCGGGGCTGTACGAGGCCGCGCGCGTCGACGGCGCCTCCCGCTGGCGGCAACTGTGGCACGTCACGGTGCCGGGGATCCGCGGGCTGATCATCCTGCTGCTGATCCTGCGGCTCGGCGACTCGCTGTCCGTCGGATTCGAGCAGATCATCCTGCAGCAGAACCTCGTCGGCAGACCGGCGAGTGAAGTCCTCGACACATACGTCTACAACAACGGCGTACTGGCAGGCCAATGGGGTGTGTCGGCCGCGGTCGGCTTGGTGAAGGGTCTTGTTGCCGTCGTCCTGGTGATCGGCGCCAACAAGATCGCGCACATCTTCGGCGAGGCGGGGGTGTACCAGAAATGAGCACGATTCAGAGAGGTATCGACGACGGACCGGCGATGTCGTCGCGGGTGCTCAAGACCGTCGTACTGCTGGTCTGCTGCGCGTTCGTCATCATCCCGTTCATCGGCGTGATCGCGACCAGCATCGCCAGTCAGGAGCATGTGACGAACTCTGGTGGGTTCGTCCTGTGGCCGGACGGACTGAACCTGGACGCGTACAAGGCGATCTTCAACGGCGGCGTGGTGCAGCGGGCGTTGCTGGTCAGTGTCGTGATCGCCACCGGCGGCACGCTGATCAGCCTGGCCGGCTCCACGATGCTCGCCTACGCGCTCAGCCGGCCGGGGTCGTTCGGGCAGCGGCCGATCCTGCTGATCGTGTTGTTCAGCCTGTTGTTCAGCCCGGGGCTGATCCCGAACTACCTGGTGGTGAAGGAGTTCGGGCTGCTCGACTCGTTGCTGGCGCTGATCCTGCCGACGGCGATCAGCGGGTTCAACGTGATCGTGCTGCGTTCGTTCTTCATGGGCATCCCGGACTCGGTCCTCGACTCGGCCCGGATCGACGGCGCCGGCGACTTCCGGATCTTCTGGTCGGTCGTGCTGCCGCTGTCGAAGGCGGTGCTCGCGGTCGTCGGGTTGTTCTACGCGGTCGGGTACTGGAACGCGTTCTTCAACGCGATGCTCTACATCAACGACACCGCGAAATGGCCGCTCCAGTTGGTCTTGAGGACGTACGTCATCAACAACACCGAACTGAGCAGCGGTGATCTCGGCGGCGCGTCGGCCGACCAGCTGCCGCCGCAGGAGTCGATCCAGATGGCGATCCTGGTGGTGTCGCTGGTGCCGATCCTGATCGTGTATCCGTTCCTGCAAAGGCATTTCGCCAAGGGCATGCTGACCGGGGCGGTGAAGGGATGACCGTCAGCAGAAGAACGCTCCTCGGAGGATCGCTGGCTGCTGCGGCGGTCGGCCTGAGTGGCTGCTCCACCGTGACCAGGTCGACCGATATCGCGGCGTTGAACAAGCCGGTCGCGCTCCCGACGTACAAACGCTTCGACGGCCCGAAGCCGGACCTGCCGCGCAGTCATCCGCTGATGCCGGACTGCTTCTACCGCTTCCCGGCGAACCCGACGAAGGTGTCCAGCGGGGTGCCGGGGGATGGGAGCGACGTCGTCGGTACGACGTTGACGTCGAATCCGATCCCGCCGACGGCCGACCGCAACCCGTACTGGCAGGAGCTGAACCGGCGGCTCGGATCGCCCCTCAAACTGACCATCACGGCGGCGACCGACTACCCGAACAAGTTCGCCACCGCGGTGGCCGGTGACACGTTGGGCGACCTGTTCAACGTGGACAGCGGGTTCGCGTACCTACCGCAGTTCCTGGAGGCGCGGGCGCAGGACCTGACCGAGTACCTGTCCGGGGACGCGATCCTCGAGTACCCGTTCCTGGCGAACGCGCCGCAGGCCTCGTGGCGCGGCTGCGTGTTCTCCGGCGGTATCCGCGCGGTGCCGATCCAGCGCGGCGTGATGTCGTCGAACACGTTGCTGGTGCGACAGGACCTGCTCGACCAGTTCGGTGTCGAGCTCGGTTCGCCGACGGTCGACGAGCTGATCAAGGTGGCGAAGGCGGTCACCGACGGCAAGAAGAACCGGTGGGGTTTCGCGGTGCCGCCGACTGCGGCCGTGAGCGCGATGCTCGGGCTTCCCAACGGATGGGAGGTGCGCGACGGGAAGCTGGTGCACAGCCGGGAGCTGCCGGAGCACAAGCAGCTGCTGTCGATCACGCGGCAGATGGTGAAGGACGGCCTGATCCATCCGGACGGGGTCGCGAAGAACAATCAGAAGGTCTGGTTCACGCAGGGGTCGGCGGTGATGACGCAGGACTCCTACTCGTCGATTCAGAGCTTCTACCGGCGGGCGACGAACGAGAACTTCAGCATCACGGTCCCGGTCTCGCGCGCGGACGACGGCAAGGTCGGCCGGGTGCTGCTCGGTTCGCCGAACAACTCGATCGCCGCGATCCGGCCGAGTTCGCCGGAGCGGACGAAGGCGCTGCTGCGGGTGCTGAACTGGTTCGCGGCGCCGTTCGGGACCGAGGAGTATCTGTTCCGGAAGTTCGGTCTGCCCGGGCGGCACTACACGCTGAACGGGACCGATCCGCAGCTCACCAAGGACGGCGGCAGCGAGGTGTGCCTCGGCGAGTTCCCGATCCAATACCTCGCCGATGGGCCGTATCCGGCGTACTTCCCCGGGCATACCGAGGCGGTCGACAACCTGTACGACCACCTGAAGGCCGTACTGCCGACAGCGATCCTGCCGCCGACGTACGGGCTCTACTCGCCGACCCAGTCCACCAAGGGCAAGGTCCTCGACACCCGGATGGACGCCCTCACCAAGGACATCCAGCTGGGCCGCGCCGACCTCGGCGCGTGGGACGACGCCGTCGCCGACTACCGCAAGTCCGGCGCCGACGCCATCCGCGATGAACTGGAACAAGCCCTGACCACCAAGGGCGAGAACTGAACTGGTGCCCCTCGCCGGAGACTGGGAACAAGCAATCGCCTGTTCCCAGTCCCCGGCGGTTGGTCCCACCGCGCCGCCGCCCCGCGGGGCCGGCGCTGGGTTGGTCGGGGACAATGGGTGGTGATGACGCTGACCGAGATGTTGCCGGGGACTACCGAGGCTGATGACCTGTACGACGCGTTCGCGCGTTGGGTGGGGGAGCAGGGGATCTCGTTGTACCCGGCTCAGGAGGAGGCGTTGATCGAGGTGATGACGGGGTCGAACGTGATCCTGTCGACGCCGACCGGGTCCGGGAAGAGTCTGGTGGCGACCGGGGCGCACTTCGCGGCGCTGGCGAACGGGCAGCGGACGTTCTACACGGCTCCGATCAAGGCGCTGGTGTCGGAGAAGTTCTTCGCGTTGTGCGATGTGTTCGGCGCGGACAAGGTCGGCATGCTGACCGGTGACGCGTCGGTGAACGCGAGCGCGCCGATCATCTGCTGTACGGCGGAAGTCCTGGCGAACATCGCCCTGCGCGAAGGGGCGGATGCGGACGTCGGGCAGGTGGTGATGGACGAGTTCCACTTCTACTCCGAGCCGGACCGCGGGTGGGCGTGGCAGGTGCCGCTGCTCGAGCTCCCGAAGGCGCAGTTCGTGCTGATGTCCGCGACCCTCGGCGACGTCGAGCGGTTCAAGATCGACCTGTCCCGACGTACCGGCCGTCCGACCGCGATCGTCGCGTCCGGCGAGCGCCCGGTCCCGCTCGTCTACAAGTACGTCACCACGCCGCTGCACGAGACGATCGCGGAACTTCTGGTGACGCACCAGTCCCCGGTGTACGTCGTCCACTTCACGCAGGCCTCCGCCCTGGAACGCGCGCAGGCGCTGACCAGCATCAACGTCTGCACGAAGGAAGAGAAGGACAAGATCAAGGAGCTGATCGGGCATTTCCGGTTCAGCTCGGGCTTCGGCAGGACCCTGCAGCGGCTGATCATGCACGGGATCGGGGTGCACCACGCCGGCATGCTGCCGAAGTACCGGCGGCTGGTCGAGCAGCTCGCGCAGGCGGGTTTGCTGAAGGTCATCTGCGGCACCGACACTCTGGGCGTCGGGATCAACGTCCCGATTCGCACCGTTCTGCTGACTGCTTTGAGCAAGTACGACGGACGTCGGCAGCGGATCCTCAAGGCGCGCGAGTTCCACCAGATCGCGGGACGCGCCGGCCGGGCCGGGTACGACACGTCCGGCACCGTCGTCGTACAGGCACCGGACCACGTCGTGGAGAATGTCCGGTTGCTCGCGAAGGCCGGCGACGACCCGAAGAAGCAGCGCCGGGTCCAGCGCAAGAAGCCGCCAGAGGGGTTCGTCACCTGGGGCGAGGACACGTTCGACCGGCTCGTCGCCGCCGACCCGGAGCCGCTGCAGTCGCGGATGCGGGTCAGCCACGCGATGCTGCTGAACGTGATCGCCCGCGACGGCGACGCGTTCGCGAGCATGCGGCACCTGCTGCAGGACAACCACGAGGACTCCCGGGCGCAGATCCGGCTGATCCGCCGCGCGATCCAGATCTACCGCACGCTGCTGACCGCGGGCGTCGTCGAGCGGCTGGACGAGCCCGACGAGAACGGCCGATCGCTCCGCCTGACGGTCGATCTGCAGAAGGACTTCAGCCTGAACCAGCCGCTGTCGACCTTCGCGCTGGCCGCCCTGGACCTGCTCGACCCGGAGGACCCGGTGTATGCGCTGGATGTGGTGTCGGTGGTCGAGGCGACGCTGGAGGATCCGCGCGCGATCCTGATGGCGCAACTGCACCACGCCAAGGGCGAGGCCGTGCAAGGGATGAAGGCCGACGGCATCGAGTACGAGGAGCGGATGGAGCTGCTCGACGAGATCAGTTGGCCGAAACCGCTCGAAGAGTTGCTCGAGGCAACCTTGGAGATCTACCGGCAGACCCACCCGTGGGTCGCCGAGGCCGGGCTGTCACCGAAGTCCGTCGTACGGGACATGTTCGAGCGGGCGATGACGTTCGGCGAGTACATCCAGTACTACGGTCTCGCGCGCTCGGAAGGCATCGTCCTGCGCTACCTCAGCGACGCGTACAAGGCGCTGCGGCAGACCGTTCCGCCGGACAAGGTGAACGAGGATCTCACCGACCTGATCGAGTGGCTCGGCGAAGTGGTCCGCCAGACCGACTCCAGCCTGCTCGACGAGTGGGAAGAGCTCACAAATCCCACCGACGTCACGCAGGCCGAGGTGGTCCCAGCGGGTCCGCGCCGGATCACCTTGAATACCAGGGCTTTCCGCGTCCTCGTCCGCAACGCCATGTTCCGCCGCGTCGAGCTGCTCGCCCTGCACCGCTGGGCCGAACTAGGCCAGCTCGACAACGCAGCAGGCTGGGACGCAGGCCGCTGGGCCGAAGCCGGTACGGCGTACTACGCCGAGCACGACGTGGTAGGCACCGGCCCCGCGGCGCGCGGTCCCGCACTGTTCATGGTCGAGGAACACCCGGGCTACTGGGAGGTTCAGCAGATCATCGACGACCCCGAAGGCAACCACGACTGGCGCATCACCGCGAGCGTCGACCTCAACGCCTCCGACGAAAGTGCGGAGCTCGTCCTGGAATTGGCGTCGTTCAAACCGTTGTAGCCACCGGGGAGTCCAGCGTGCGAACCTCCCGGGCGAACATCGGGACTGCGGAGATCGCCATCCCGATGGTGCCGACGGCAACGGCCGTCGTGGTGCCGAAGGTGCTGCCCAGGACGCCACCGGCCGCGGCGCCGATCGGCAGGACGCCGAACGTGAAGGTCCGGTAGGCACCGTTGCTGCGGGCAAGCGTCGCACGCGGGATCAGCAACTGCCGGATCGTCACGGACAACACGTTCGCGCTGCCGAGCCCGATGCCGGCGAGGAACTGCACGGCGCCGAGCAGTACGCCGTACTCGAGACCGCGGCCCGGGAGGAACGCCAGCAGCAGCGGGAGACCGGTCGACAGCACGAGCGACGTACCGAATGCCCGTCCGTACCCCAGCCGCCGAGCAAGTCGCAGGCCGAGCATCGCCCCCACGAACGCACCGGCGCCTCCCGCGCTGAGTGCGACGCCGTACCCGCCGGCGGACAGCCCGCGCTCCTTGACCGCGAGGATCACCAGGTTGACGACGAGGATCTGCGCCGCGGCGTTGTAGAGCGCGGCGTGCGCGGTCAGGGACCGGAGGAACGGACTGACCTTGATCTGGCGTACTCCCTCCCACAGCCCAGCGCGCTCCGCGGCGGCCCGGGGTGCGGGTTCGGGGCGACCGGCCGATCCGATGCCGAACGCGCTGGCCAGGTACGAGATCGCGTCGACGAGCAGCGCGATGGCAGGTCCGAGCAACTGCACGAGCAGACCGGACAGGCCAGGGCCGCCCACTTGCGCCGCGGTCGACGAGCCTTGTAATGCACGGTTGGCGGCCGGCAGTTCTTGCTCGGGGACGAAGTCGGGCAGATAGGCGAACGACGCGATGTCGAACACCACGCTCGCGGCACCGACCAGAAACGCGACGGCGATGAGCAGTGCCAAGGAGAGCTGACCGACCGCCCAGGTGATCGGTACGACGGCTATGACCACCGCGCGAAGCACGTCGGTCGCGACCATCACTCGCCGCTTGCGCCGGCGCTCCAGCCAATGCCCGGCGAGCAACGGGAGCGCCGCGCTCGGCAGGTAACTCGCCGTCGCGATCGCACTCACACCGGCCGCGCCCGCGTCCAGGGTCAGCGCGGCGGTCAGCGGCAGCGCGACCGCGGTGACCTGCGTACCGACCGCGGAGACAGACTGCCCGGCCCAGAATCTCTTGAAGTCGCCATCCACCGTTACCAATACCTCCGGCTCATCCAGTAACAGTTACCGAATGATGCCGCATAAGGGGTAACGTTGCAACCGTGATCCAGCCAGGCGAGCGCACCCCGGCCCCGGAGCCACTGGTGCTCGTCCAGGACCTGGTCAACACGGTCGACCTCGAAGAACAGAGCGATGCGCTCCGGAGTCCTGCGGACCTCGGCGCGTTCTGCGCCGCCCACGGCCTGCGCGACCTCGACTTCGACCAGCCGGAGCTTGAACAGGTGCTCACGGTGCGGGAAGCCCTGCGCGACGTCTGTCAGGCGCACGCAGGTGTCGACGTACCTCCGAAGTCCCTTGTTCTGCTCGACCGGCTGCTGGCCGACGCGCCGCTGAGGCTCGTGCTGTCGGAGGACGGTGCTGCGACGATCCGCCCCGCCGACGGGCTGCCGGGCGTGCGTGCTCTGGTTGCCCAGGTGGCCGCGGATATCTCGTCAGCAGCCGCGAGCGGCACCTGGCCGCGTCTCAAGGCGTGCGCCGCCGACACCTGCCGCTGGGTGTACTACGACCGCAGCCCAGCGGGCCGCAGTCGCTGGTGCACCATGTCCCTCTGCGGCGCCCGCAACAAGATGCGCAAGTATCGCGCGCGTACCTAAACCGGCCACTCCACGTCGACCTCGGTCTCGGCGTCGTAGTCCACATCCGGTACGTCGAAGCCGTACAGGCGGCGTACCTCGGTCAGGAACCACGCGGCGTCCGCAACCTCGCCGATGTTGGCCGGCGTCACCGACTCCCATTGGGTGCGGACGGCGGACTGTACGTCGTCGTTGAGCTCCCAGCGGTCGAGGCGGATGCGGCCCTCGTCGTCCAGGTCGAGCGGGGCCTCGCCGGTGAGCTGGTCCCACAGCGCGATCGACTGCTCGACGGGCGTCTGCAGACCGGTCACCTTGTGCAGGAGGCTGACGTAGAGGCCGATGCCCGGGATCGCGGACGAGGCCTGCGTGACGGCGGCGCCGTTGACCGAGGTCATCGCGATGACGCCGTCCGCGGCCAGCTTCAGCGCGGTCTGCTCCAGGTCCGCCTTGGCCGCGCCGATCGAACCCTGACGGTAGAGCGGACCGGTCAGCTCGGAGCCGATGTAGGTGAGTGCGACGGTGTTGAAGCCGGGCCTGAGCAGGTCGCGGTCCTGGAGCGCGGCGATCCACCGGGTCCAGTCCTCGCCGCCCATCACCTTGACGGTCTGCGCGATCTCGTCGTCGTTCGCGACCTCGATCCCGACCTCCTGCAGCACCGGCGCACCGTCGTCGAACGCGAGGCTCTTCGTGGTGTGCTCGGCGCCGATCGCCTTCAGCACCGACTGGTACGTCTCGCCGGTGCGCGGGTCCGTCCGCCGCGGCGCAGCGACGCTGTAGACGAGGTGGTCGATCCCGCCGAGCTGCTCGGCGACCAGATCGAGTACTTCGTCCTTCGTGGTGTCCGCGAACGCGTCCGCGTTCACGAAGCTCCACGAGCGGCCGAGCTCGGCAGCCAGCGCGGCGGTCTCCGCGGTGCGGTACCAACCGGCGGTCGCCGTACGTCGGGCCGTCGGAGCCTTCTCGAAGCAGATGCCGATGCCGTCGATCCCGTACCGCGCGAGGCCGGCGATCGTGGTCGCGAGCCCGTAGCCCGAGCTCGACCCGATCACGAGCGCCGTACGACGCTGCGCCGTTGGGTGCTGGGCCGCACGTCCGTCGACCTCCGCCGCCATCTCCCGCACCACCCGCGCACACCCGGCCGGATGCGAGTCGAGAAACAGGAATCCGCGCCCCACGGGCTTCACCACACGCTCGCTCATGCGTCAGACCCTAACCCGCCCGGCCATCTCAGAGGTCAACCCGGCGCTCCTGCCTAATGTGTGGGCGGTGACTGGTGCGCGGAGCGAAGACCGAGGATCGCTGCTCGATCCGGAGCCCTCAACAGCGGGGAAACAAATGGGCATATCGCGACGGTTTCTTTCCCCGCCACGACAAACTCACGCCCCCCGGGCGCTCCTTCCCCACTCACCTCAGTCCCGCAGGTCCATGGGTTCCAGCGCGGTGCCGGGCTGGTGTGATGTGCGGGTGGGCGGGGGAGGTTCAGCTCCAGTACATCTCCGCATCGTCCGGTTCGACCACGACGTCCGCGCCGAGGCGGCGGAGGTTGCCGGCGAAGTCGGTGTAGCCGCGGTGTACGTGGTGGGCGGCCGACACGAGCGTCTCGCCTTCGGCGGCGAGACCGGCCAGCACCAGCGCAGCACCGGCGCGGATGTCCGAGGCGACTACCGGGGCGCCGGACAGCCGCGGTACGCCGCGAACGACGGCGTGATGCCCGTCGGTCTGGATCTGCGCACCCAGCCGGGTCAGCTCCTGCGCGAACGTGAACCGGCCCTCGAACAGGTTCTCGGTGACCATCGCCGCGCCGTCGCTGATCGCGTTCAGCGCGATTACGAACGCCTGCAGGTCGGTGGCGAACCCGGGGTAGGGGAGCGTCACCACGTCCACCGGCTTCGGGCGGTCGTGCATCCGGACGCGGAAGCCCGGGTTCAGCACGGTGATCTCCGCGCCGGCCTTGTGCAGCTTGTCGAGCGGCAGCTCGAGATGCTCCGCGTGCCCGTTGGTGACGGTGATGTCACCCTTGGTGATGGCGGCTGCGAACGCCCAGCTGCCGGACACGATCCGGTCCGGGACCACGATGTGGTCGACGGGGTTGAGTAGTCCGCTCACGCCGGTGATCTCGATCCGCGGCGAGCCGGCGCCGTCGATCTGCGCCCCCATCTCGACCAGCATCGCCGCGATGTCCTGGATCTCCGGCTCGCGGGCGGCGTTCTCGATGATCGTCGTACCGCGGGCGAGCACGGCCGCCATCATGATCGTCTCGGTGGCGCCGACGCTCGGGAAGTCCAGCCAGACCTCGGCGCCGTGCAGGCCCTGCGGGGCCTCGGCGATCACGAAACCGTGCTCGATGTGCACCTTCGCGCCCATCGACTCCAGGCCCGCCACGTGCATGTTCAGGCCGCGGGAACCGATGTTGTCGCCGCCCGGCAGCGCGACCTCCGCCTGACCGCAGCGGGCCAGCAGCGGACCGAGCACCGAGATCGACGCGCGCAGCTTGCGGACCAGGTCGTAGTCGCACTGGTGCCCGATCGTGCCCGGTACGGCGATCGTCGCGAGCCGCTGCTCCGCGTCGACGGTCACCTCGCACCCGAGGGTGTCGAGCAGTTGCGCCATGAACGTGACGTCGAGGATGCCAGGCACCTGCCGCAGCGTCGTCGTACCCTCTGCCAGCAGCGCCGCCGCCATCAGCTTGAGCACGCTGTTCTTCGCCCCGGCCACCTCGACAGCGCCGTCGAGCCGTGCCTCACCCGCGATCCGAAACCGTTCCACCGGTCGACTGTAGCGTTTGACCGTCCGAGGCTTTGCGTAGAGTCCTGGCATGGCTGTGAACTTGACGCGGATCTACACCCGCACCGGAGACGCCGGCGAGACCCGCCTCGGCGACAACTCCGTGACATCGAAGACGGATCCGCGGCTGGCGGCGTACGGCGAGGTCGACGAGGCGAACTCCACGATCGGGGTGGCCATCGCGGCCGGGCACCTGAACAGCGCGATCGTGGTGCTGCTGACGCATATCCAGAACGACCTGTTCGACGTCGGCGCCGACCTGTGCAATCCGATCGCACCGGATCCGGAGTACCCACCGCTGCGCATCACCCAGGACTACATCGACCGGCTCGAGGGCTGGTGCGACGACTACAACAGTCGTTTGACCAAGCTCCGGTCGTTCATCCTGCCCGGCGGCACGGAGGGCGCGGCGTACCTGAACGTAGCTCGTGCGGTCGTACGCCGTGCCGAGCGGGCCGGCTGGGCCGCCGTCGAGGCACACGGCCCGTCGGTCAATCTGCTCGCGATCACGTACCTGAACCGCCTGTCCGACCTGCTCTTCATCCTCGGCCGCGTCGCCAACCTGTCCTCCGGCGGCGACGTCCTCTGGGTCCCAGGCGGCGAGCGAAGCTAGCTGATCTCCCAGCTGAATGGCATCCGCAGTACGCCGGCCGGCGGCAACCCGAGCGCACTGTAGAGACCGGTGGTCAGGCCGTCGAGCGTCAACGGCGCCGCACTGACAGCCAGATCATCGGTCGTCGTGGGTGCCTTGAGCTGACTGAGCAGGTTGCGGTGCGGTACTGCGGTCACGGCGATCTCGTCGCGGTCCAGACCGGCCCGGTTACACGCAAGCGTCAGAGCGTGCTGGAAGCCGCCCAGCTCGTCGATCAGCTTGTGGCTGTGCGCGTCGGCGCCGGTCCACACCCGTCCGCGGGCCAGCGACTCCAGCTGGTCCTCGGGCAGACCGCGGTCCTGAGCGGCCTTGGCCACGAAGTCCTTGTAGATGCGGTCGAGTGTCTCCTCCAGCCGCGCCCACTGCTCGTCGGTGAACTCCTCCTGCGCCGAGTACATCTGTGCATTCGCGCCCTCGGACACGGCCTCCCGTGAGATGCCGATCCGCCCCAGCGCATCGCGTACGACGCCCTTCCCGGTCAGGACCCCGATCGACCCGGTGATCGTGCCGGGCTGTGCGACGATCACGTCGGCCGGCATCGCAACGAAGTACCCACCGGATGCGGCCACACCGCCCATCGACGCGATCACAGGTCGTCCGGTCGAGCGCAGCCGCAGTACCTCGTTGCGGATCGCGTCTGACGCGACGTACGAACCACCTGGGCTGTCGACTCGCAGTACGACGGCCCTCACGCGGTCGTTGTCCGCCACAGCACGCAGTGCGGCGCCGACGGTGTCGGAGCCAGAGCCGGGACCACCCATGGGGCTGTTGGAGTTGCGGCCGACCGAGATGCCACCTGCCACGCGGACGACTGCCACCAGCGGCTTCTGCGGCCACGGGAGGTTCTTGCGTACCTCGGCGAGGGTCCGCGGACCACGCCGGATGTACCGCTCGGCCAGCAGCCTGTCGTCGTACTGGAGCAGCTTCTCGAGCTCGTCGTACACGTCCGACCGGTATCCGAGTCGATCGACCAGACCGGCATCCAGACCGTCCTGTGCGGGCAGGGGCGCACTGTCGACGAGTTCTCGGACCCGTGCGCTGTCCAGACGCCGCCGTACGGCGATGCTCTCGACGATCTGCTCGTACGCCGACTCCGCCAGCCGCGACGCCATCTCGCGAGCAGGTGCAGTCATCTCCCGCTCGGTGAACGTGTCGGCAGCGGTCTTGTACTCACGCCGCTTGCCGAACTGGGGGATCACACCGGCCTTGTCGAGCGCACCACGGATGAACACCGCCTGCACGGACACACCGGTGATGGCCAGGTCGCCGGACGGCTGCAGCCAGATCTCGTCGAACGCCGTCGCCAAGTAGTACGGCACGGTGCCCTGTCCGGTCTCGCCGAACGACTCGGTCCACGCGACGGCCGCCTTGCCCGACGTACGGAAGTCCGCCACCGCCTCACGCAGCTCCTGCACCTGTGCGAGTGAGAGCCGGTTGCCGCCGATGTGGGCGACTACACCGACCACACCGTCGTCACGCGCCCCCTTCCGCAGTGCACCGACCAGCTCGCGCAGCGTCGGCAGGTGGCGCGCACGGAACGCTGCCACGGGTGAGGTGGGCGGCGTCTCGAGTACGCCGCGGGTCAGGTCCAGTTCGAGCAGAGTCCCCATACCCAGACCCTAGACCCAGACCAAAGCCGTCAGGGAACGTCGAGCAGGCCACGGGCGGCGGCCTCGTCCTTCGGCCAGACGTAGACCGTCCAGCCGTCGGTGGTGCGGGCCGCGGTCGCCTTGATACCGAAGTCCTTCAGGCGGCTGACCAGGACGCGCGCCTCGTTGTAGTTCGTCACTGTGCGGATGTCGATGAGCAGGCCGAAGGAGTCCCGGTCGGCCGGGCGATGGTCGACCCGGCGCACGAGCGACCCGCCTTTCGCCTTCGAGAACGCCCAGCGGCACAGCAGCACCATCAGACCGGCCAGGGCGATGGCGACCACCGGGAACAGGAAGTAATCCTCGGCGAACACGAACACCATTGTCTCGCGAATCAAAAGATCGTGAACTCTTGGCAACCTTCCGTGTCTCCGGGGAGTCTTTACCAACACAGAGCTGCCATACATTTTTCTGGGCCGGCCACAACACCTCGGGGGCCGCCGGAAGAGCGGGAGGGCACGGACATGCTCGCACCGACCCACAGCAAGCCTGACAACGTCGTACACCTGACCGGCATCCTGGACGTCCGCACCGTCGGCGACGTCCGTCAAACTCTCAACCAGCTGATCGACGCCTCCGACGGCGACGTGATCGTCGACCTGGAAACAGTCGATGCGGTCGACGCGACCGGTCTCGGCCTGCTGGTCGCGACCCATCGCCGCACCCAGTTGCTAGGCCGGCAACTGGTCCTCTGGCACCCGATGCCGTCGGTCGTCCGCATCCTCGCGGTCACCCGCCTGCACCGAGTCCTCAACGTGGAAAGAACCCCGCTGCCCATCAGCGCCTGAGTGTGATCCACGCCCCTGGTGACACCAGTCACGAGGTGGGGACTCACAAGGGCACAGAGTCCTACTCTCGGGTACATGGCGACCGAGAAGGATCGACCCTGGGTGATGCGGACGTACGCGGGCCACTCGTCCGCGGCGGAGTCCAACGCGCTGTTCCGCCGGAACCTCGCGAAGGGCCAGACCGGGCTGTCGGTCGCGTTCGACCTGCCGACCCAGACCGGGTACGACGCGGACCACCCGCTGGCGAAGGGTGAGGTCGGGAAGGTCGGCGTACCGGTCGCGCATCTGGGCGACGTACGGGCGTTGTTCGACCAGATCCCGCTCGCGCAGATGAACACGTCGATGACGATCAACGCGACCGCGATGTGGCTGCTCGCGCTCTACCAGGTGGCCGCGCAGGAGCAGGGCGCGCTGCCGGACGAGCTGACCGGGACCACGCAGAACGACATCGTCAAGGAGTACCTGTCGCGCGGGACGTACGCCTTCCCGCCGGATGCCTCGCTGCGGCTGACGACCGACGTGATCGCGTACACGGTCGCCACCATGCCGAAGTGGAACCCGATCAACATCTGCAGCTACCACCTGCAGGAGGCCGGCGCGACGCCCGTACAGGAGCTGGCGTTCGCGCTGTCGACGGCGATCGCCGTACTCGACCGGGTGCGGGACGGCGGGCAGGTGCCGCCGGAGCGGTTCGGGGACGTGGTGCAGCGGATCTCGTTCTTCGTGAACGCCGGCGTGCGGTTCATCGAGGAGACATGCAAGATGCGCGCCTTCGTACAGCTGTGGGATTCGTTGACGCTGGAACGCTATGGGGTGACCGATTCCAAGGCGAGGCGGCTGCGGTACGGCGTACAGGTGAACTCGCTCGGGCTGACCGAGGCGCAGCCGGAGAACAACGTGCAGCGGATCGTCCTCGAGATGCTCGGCGTGACGCTGTCGAAGAACGCGCGGGCGCGGGCGGTCCAGCTGCCGGCGTGGAACGAGGCGCTCGGGTTGCCGCGACCGTGGGACCAGCAGTGGTCGCTGCGGATGCAGCAGGTACTGGCGTACGAGTCCGATCTGCTCGAGTACGACGACATCTTCGACGGGTCGCACGTGATCGAGGCGAAGGTCGCCGCGCTGGTCGCGGGTGCGCAAGAGGAGATCGACCGCGTACAAGCGATGGGTGGCGCGGTCGCCGCCGTCGAGAGCGGGTACCTGAAGCAGGCGCTCGTCGGGTCGCATGCCGAGCGGCGGCAGCGGATCGAGTCCGGCGAACAGATCGTCGTCGGTGTGAACAAGTTCGAGAACACCGAGCCGTCGCCGCTGACAGCTGACCTCGACACTGCGATCCAGACTGTCGATCCGGCGGCCGAATCGGCTGCGCTGGAGTCACTCCAGACGTGGCGCGCGGAACGCGACGCGACCGCCGTCGACACCGCCCTGGCGAAGCTGCGTGCCGCGGCCAAGACGACCGACAACCTGATGCCCGTGACGCTCGAGTGCGCTCGCGCCGGCGTGACGACCGGCGAGTGGGCCGGCGTACTGCGCGAGATGTACGGCGAGTACCGCGCACCCACCGGAGTCTCGGGATCGGTCGGAGTTTCCGCCGGCGCCGACCTCGCCGCCGTCCGTGAGAAGGTCGCCGCGACGTCCTCCGAGCTGGGCGGCCGCCTCCGCTTCCTGGTCGGCAAGCCTGGTCTGGACGGTCACTCCAACGGCGCCGAGCAGGTCGCGGTCCGCGCGCGTGACGTCGGCTTCGAGGTCATCTACCAAGGCATCCGCCTCACCCCCGAGCAGATCGTCGCGGCCGCCGTCGCCGAGGACGTCCACTGCGTCGGCCTCTCGATCCTGTCCGGCTCCCACATGGAACTGGTCCCGCAGGTGGTCGAAGGCCTCCGCGAGGCCGGCCTGGAAGACGTCCCCGTCGTCGTCGGCGGCATCGTTCCCGAAGCCGACGCCACCTCGCTGCGCGCCGCCGGCGTCGCTGCCGTCTACACGCCCAAGGACTACGACCTCACCGGCATGATGTCCGACGTCGTCGACGTCATCCGCCTGGCCAACAAGTTGTAAGTTGGGGCGCATGACCGCTAATACTCGGCAGCTGTCCAACGGAACTGAGATCCCCGTGCTTGGGCTCGGTGTCTGGCAAGTGGATGACGGGGCGGAGTGCGAGCGCGCCGTCACCTGGGCGCTCGAGGCCGGCTACCGGCTGATCGACACCGCGCAGGCCTACCGCAACGAGGCCAGTGTCGGGAAGGCGATCCGGGAGAGCGGGATCCCGCGCGAAGAGATCTTCCTGACGACGAAGTTCTATCCGGGCGGCAAGGACGCGCGGGTCGAGGCGGAGAAGAGCCTCGAGCGGCTCGGGACCGACTACCTCGACCTCTACCTGATCCACTGGCCGCAGGGCGGGCCGACCTGGGCCTGGCCGGCGATGGAAGCAGCCGTGGACGCGGGACTCACCAAGGGCATCGGCATCTCCAATTTCAGCTCCGCCGAGCTGCAGGAGCTGGGCAAGATCGCCCGCATCCAGCCGGTCGCGAACCAGATCCAGTTCAGCCCGTTCGAGTACCGCAAGGCCCTCGTCGAGGCGTGCGAAGACGCGAACGTCGTCGCGCAGGCGTACAGCCCGCTCGGCACCGGCCGCCACCTCGGCGACCCGGTGATCGCCCGGATCGCGGAGGCCACCGACCACACGCCGGCGCAGGTGCTGATCCGCTGGGCGATCCAGAAGGGCCTCTCGGTCATCCCGAAGTCCATCCACCAGGACCGCATCGTCGAGAACTTCAACGTGTTCGACTTCGAGCTGGACGACGCGGCGATCGCGGACCTCGACGCCCTCGACACCACGAACCTGACCGCGGACGCCCTGTCCCAGCGCGGCAAGTGGTGGTCCTGACAACACCGTCGGTCGGCTGAGACAAACGCGGTCACACCCGGCGCGCTGAGGGATAGCGTGGCGGCAACCGGCGAGGGGGAGTAGATGGTCCAGGACGTACTGCGGGAGCCCGCGAAGGCGGCGATCTTCCTCGTGGTCGACGTACGTCCTGGATCCGAGGACGCTGTGCGGGAGCTGCTGGCGGACGTCGCCGGGCTGGCCCGCGCGGTCGGTTTCCGCGTTCCGGACGACCGGCTCAGCTGTGTGGTCGGCATCGGCGCGTCCCTGTGGCAGCGGCTCTACCGGTTGCCGCTGCCGCGCGGCCTGCATCCGTTCCGCGGGCTGTCCGGTGCCCGGCACACCGCCCCGGCGACGCACGGCGACCTCCTGTTCCACGTCCGCGCCCGCAGCCTCGACCTGTGCTTCGAGCTCGTCCGCCAGGTGATGCTGCGGCTCGCGGGCCACGTGAAGGTCCGTGACGAGGTCCAGGGCTTCAAGTACTTCGACGAACGCGACCTGCTCGGTTTCGTCGACGGCACCGAGAACCCGTCGGGCCCCGCCGCGGTCGCCGCCATCACGATCGGTGACGAGGATCCGGCGTACGCCGGTGGCAGCTACGTGATCGTCCAGAAGTACCTGCACGACCTGGACGCCTGGCAGGCGCTGCCGGTCGCGGACCAGGAGCGCGTGATCGGGCGGCACAAACTCAGCGACGTCGAGATCCCGGACGCCGACAAGGCCCCGAACTCGCACGTCGCCGTGAACACGATCGTCGACCCGGACGGCACCGAGCGGCAGATCGTCCGCGAGAACATGGCGTTCGGCGCACCGGGCGCCGCCGAGTTCGGCACCTATTTCATCGGGTACGCCGGGACGCCCGACGTGATCGAGCGGATGCTGCACCGGATGTTCGTCGGCGAGCCGCCCGGCAATCACGACCGGATCCTTGACTTCTCGACCGCGGTCACCGGCAGCCTGTTCTTCGTGCCGACCGCGGAGTTCCTCGAGTCACCCACCACAACCCAACCGGCCGCTTCGGACGGCTCGTTGGGGATCGGCAGCCTGAGAAGGAGTCGGACATGACCAACAACCTGCACCGCGAGCTGGCCCCGGTCTCGGATGCCGCGTGGGGCGAGATCGAGGAGGAGGCCCGGCGTACCTTCACGCGCGACATCGCCGGCCGCCGCGTGGTCGACCTGGTCGGCCCGGCCGGACCGGGGCTGTCGTCGGTCGGCACCGGGCACACCGAATCGGTCGAGGCGCCGGGCGAGGGCGTGCTCGCGCTCCGCCGGTTGTCGCAGCCGATCATCGAGCTGCGCGTCCCGTTCACGGTCTCGCGGCAGGCCGTCGACGATGTGGAGCGCGGCGCGAAGGACTCGGACTGGCAGCCGGTCAAGGACGCCGCGAAGCAGGTCGCGTACGCGGAGGACCACCTCGTCTTCCACGGCTCTGACGCCGCCGGGATCCTCGGCCTCGCTCCGAGTACGTCGAACCCGGTCCTCGCACTCCCGTCCGATCCGCGGGTGCTGCCGGACACGGTCGCGCAGGCGCTGCGGGCGTTGCGGCTGGCCGGGGTGAACGGGCCGTACAGCCTCCTGCTCTCCGCTGACGCGTACACAGCCGTCGCGGAGACCACCGACCACGGCTACCCGATCCGCGACCACCTGTCCCGGCTGATCGGCGACGGCGAGATCATCTGGGCGCCGGCACTCGAAGGCGCACTCCTGGTATCGACGCGCGGCGGCGACTACGAACTGCACCTCGGCCAGGACCTGTCCATCGGGTACCTCTCACACGACGCCGACAACGTCCAGCTGTACCTACAGGAGTCCCTGACCTTCCTAGCCCTCACAGCCGAGTCCAGCGTCGTCCTTCAGGCCTAGCTAGTTACAGCTCGAGCAGACCGCGCTCCTCGTGGTCCAGCTCGCGGCGGAGCTTGCGCAGGCTGGAGTCCGGTAGCCGCCCCGCGTCGCGCCAGCGGACGAGTTCGTCGCGCTGGGCGTTGATGATCGCCCGGCGCGCCTCGACCGCCGCGCGGTAGTCCTGCGGCCAGGTGATGTCACCGTCACCTGACTGCAGGAGCGCGGCACTGCGCGCCTTGTACCGGTCAGCCCGCGCAGCCAGATTCGCACGCAGTACGGCGGCCAACTCCGACCCGATCCGCCCTGCGTCGAGCAGACGGTCAACGGTCACCAGCCCTGCCTCCACCCCAGCCAGCCGCGCTTCATTGCTCAGCTGCTCCACCTCTGCCACATTGACCCCCAGCCTGAGTCGACGCAGCAGGGGCGCAAACGTCAGCCCCTGTCCCACCAGAGTCGCCAGCACGACGGCGTACCCGCAGAACAGCAGGACATCGCGCTCCGGGAACGCCTGCCCGTCCCTGGCGGTCAGCGGTACGGCGACCAGCGCAGCGAGCGTGATGACGCCGCGGGTACCGGACCAGCTCATTGCCAAGACCTCACGCGGTTGGAGCCGCTCCGACGGAGTGATACCCAGTCGAGCGTGCAGCCCGACCGGTACGAGCTGTGTGAGCACCAGCCACAGCGGTCTGGTCAGCAGCACCACACCGACCGTCACAGCGGCTGCTGCGATCACCCGGCCCGGCGGCTCGGTCTGTAGCTCGTTGAGCATGGCGGGTAGCTGCTGACCGATCAGCAGGAAGATGAACCCTTCGAGCAGGAACTCGACGAGTTCCCAGACCGCGCCGGTCTGGAGCCGCGCCGCACCGGTCTCCTCGCGTCCGGCGTCGTACCCGATCATCAAGCCCGCGATCACGACCGCGAGAACACCGGAGGAGTGGAGCTGCTCGGCGAGCAGGTACGCGACGAACGGTGCGGCGAGCGACACCGCGTTGCCGATCAGCGGATCGCGCAGCCACGGCCGCGCCGTACGGATCGTCCACGCGACGAGCGCCCCGACCGCGAGTCCGCCGACGATCGCCAGGACGAAACGGCCCGAGGCCGCCGCCCACGAGAACCCGGTGCCGACCGCGGCCGCCAAGGCCAGTTGGTACGTCGTCAGCGCGGTCGCGTCGTTGAGCAGGCCCTCGCCCTCGATCAGCACGATCAGCCGCGGCGGGAGGCCCGCGCGACGGCCGATCGACAACGCGGCGACCGGGTCCGGCGGTGCGACCGCTGCACCGAGCACCAGGCCTACCGCCAACGGCATTCCGGGGACCACGAGGCTGACGAGCGCGCCGACGGCGAAGGCGGTGAAGAGCACGAGCAGCACCGACAGGCTGACGATCGGCCGCAGGTTCGCCCGGATCGCCGGGAGACTCGATCGCCGCGCCGTGCTGTAGAGCAGCGGCGGCAGGATCAGGAGCAGTACGACCTCCGGATCCAGCGCGACCTTCGGTCCCGGGAGTACGGCGTACACCAAGCCTGCCAGGGTGAGCAGGATCGAGGACGGTACGCCGATCCGGCGGCCGGCCCCCCGCGCCAGCACCACCACCGCGGCCATCGCAAGGACGAACCAGACCTGTCCGATCACGGGTCCTCCCACGGGCGCGCCGACGTTAGCGGCAACCTATCCCCGCGAGCAGGCTGGTCAGCGCGGTTTTGTCGGGGGGCACAAAGAGGTGGAGGGCTCAGACCAACAAGCTCGTGCTCTTTGCCATCTTTTCCCGGAAGGCGCGCCACCGTGTCTCCGGTGGTTCGGGCGGGCCGGGGAGGAGCTGGCGGACAACGGTGGCGCCAGGGGCCCAGGCGGCGTCGGGCAGGGTCCCCATCACGTCGGCGTACACCGACCGGAGGACCTCGGCCTGTGCGGCCCAGGAGAACCGGTGCTGCAGCTCGGGGTCGTCGGCGATGCGCGTGGCGATGCGGTCGCGGTCGGCGAGCACATCCCGGACCGCTTGCGCGAGGCCGTCCACGTCGCCCGCGGGGTAGACCGCGCCGAGGTCGAGCTCCTTCACAAGGTCTGCCTGCGCCGGGGTGTCGCTGGTGATGATGGGCAGCCCAGCGCCGATGTACTCACAGAACTTGTTCGTCACCGCGATGTCGTGGTTCGGCGCGTGCAGCAGCGGGCTGAGGCCGATGGTGGCCGAGCGCAGGTACAGCGGCACGACCTCGGCAGCGACGAACGGCGCCAGATGCACGCGGTCGTCCACGCCCAGTTCGACGGCGCGCGCCTGCAACTCCACGGTGACGGAGTTGGGCCGTGCCACGATCGCGAGGTGTACGCCGGGCAGCTGGGTCAGCGCCTCGACCGCCGTCCCGACGCCGCGGGCACGGTTGACGCCCCCGCCGTACACCAGCAGCGGAACGTCCTCGGGCAGCCCCAGCTGCTCGCGCAGACCGGTGACCTCGGCGTCCTCGGGCGGCTCGACCGGCGCGTTGAGGACGACGTCGGGCAGCTCGGCCAGCTTGTGGTCGCGCTTGAGCCAGCCGGCCAGCGGCTCGGACACCGTGATGACGCGGTCGGCGTCGCGAATGAACTCGCGCTCGAGATCGCTGTACGCCGCAACGCGCCGCGGAGCCACCACCGGCACACCTGGGATGTACTCGTGGGCGTCGTAGATGATCTTGATCGTCCGCCCGTCCAGGGCCGCCCGGTGCGCCGCACGCGCCGCGATGCCGAGCATGAACACGTCGTGCACGTGGATGACCTCGATCAGGAGGCGGTCGAGGAGCGGGCCCAGCGTCAGCTCCTGGTCGACCAGCTCGGGCATCACCCGGCGCCAGCGCCCCGACGGCAGGTAGCGGTAGAGGGCGAGCATCCGTTCGCGCCGCTTGCCGATGCCCAGGTCGGTGATGTCGGCCTGGGGCTTGGTACGCCGGAACGGGTACGCGCGGGCCTGGAGAATCGCGCGGTGCAGTCGCAGCGACCGCCAGCGCACCGCCCGCTGCAGCCGGGCGCGGAGGGACCGCCGCGGTACGCCTGACCCGCTTCGCGCATCGGCTCGTTCGTGGTTGCGGCGGTCGCGGCCACGCTCGGCCCGCAGCTCGCGGCTCGCGTACTGCCATCGGCTGTACGCCAGCGTGTACTCAGCCTCAGTCTTGAACCACGGTCTCAGGTTGGTCTTGAGGTTGGCGAGTCGCTTGCGCCACCCCGTCAGCAGCACCTTCGACGGGATGACCGGGCACAACACCTGCACCTTGCCGAAGTAGCGGACGCCCCGGAACCGGCGTCCGGGGATGCCGATGCAGGTGACGTCCAGGTCCCAGTTGGCCACCGTCTGCGCGTACTTGAGCACCCGGGCGTCGACCACGATGTCGTTGCCGGCCATCATCACGACCTTGGGCCGGATCCACGACGGCTTCCAGTCGACCGGCACCGGACTTGACTGGCTCGGCTGCTCGACGAACGCGGCCAGCGCCTCGGCCGACCAACGGCCGTCGTGCACCTTCTCGACGAAGACCGGTCCGCGCGCGGCGATCTCGCGGCCGCGCTCCGGGTGCGCGATGAGGTCGAGCACGACCTGCTCGACGGTGTCGGGTGTCGCGTCCACGATGGGCAGGTCGAGACCGGTGTCCGCGGCCACGCGGTCCCGGACGTGCTGAGCTATGTGGCCCACCACGATCC
Organism: Kribbella sp. NPDC055110; assembly: GCF_053607525.1. Classification (NCBI taxonomy): domain Bacteria; kingdom Bacillati; phylum Actinomycetota; class Actinomycetes; order Propionibacteriales; family Kribbellaceae; genus Kribbella; species Kribbella sp. NPDC055110. The sequence continues at coordinate 10,063 of NZ_JBSGTS010000015.1, read as the reverse complement.
GGCCCGCCGCCATGGCCTCGCACGCGGCGACGCCGTAGCTGCCGATACGGAACTGGTCGAGGACGATGTCGGCGTCGCGGTACACGGCCGGCATGTCCGCCGGGTCGACGCCCTCGACCCGGCGATAGGTGATCAGACCGCGCTCGGCCAGGCGTTCCATGATCGGGTCGATGAGCTCGGAACCCTTCATCGCCGACTTGCTGGGCGCGTGGGCCACCACCGGCAACTTGTGCTCCAGCACCGGGGCGTCACTGCGCCAGGCGCCGACGTCGACGATCACCGGGCACCAGACCGCGTTCGGGACGTAGTCGAGGAGGTCGGGAGTGGAGACGTACACCCGGCCCGGGTACGACGTGAACAGTTCGACGGCCCGGGTGGAGTTGCGTTCGAGCAGCTCGACGGTCTCGTCGTCGAGGTCGGGGAACGGCGACCACGGCTCGGTCTCCGCGTGCCGGCTCGGGATGCGGACGTCGGAGCCGTGGGCGATGAGACCCACCTGCAGCCCCTTGGCGAGCAGGTGCGGGATCTCGAAGGATCCGTCCGGTCCGTGCAAGGGGCCGAAGATCGGCCGGGCCGCCTCGAGCAGCACATGCGTGTAGTTGCGTACGACGTGGTTGTAGAAGTTCAGCCGCCACCGCGGGTTGCGCCGGTACGTGCGCGCCGGGACGCCGTAGTCGACCTCGTAGTCGAGAACTCCTTTGAAGAAGGCGAACGAGGTCGCCTTCGTGTCGGGCACCCGCTCCTCGAGCGAGCGTGCCCAGCGAGTGCCCTGGCCCGCGAAGTTGGCCGGACCAACGAGCAGCCGGACGGACGCGTCCAGCCGCGCGGGCATTCCGTCGCGTGAGTCCGAGTTCCGATCCACAGTGTCAAATCCCCCCACAAGAGCGCCGTACGGTCTTGACACATCAGGACTAGACCGGTATTAGCACAGACCGCTCCCTTGGCCTGTGCGCTGGTTCTGAGTCCCCCCGGACTCATACCTATAGATGCGGTGAGACTCTCAGTTGGTTGCCAGGAATGCCCATTTATTTACCGAAGATGTCCGCCGTAGCGCAGCAGGGTGGGCGTCCAGAGGCCGAGGGCGGCGACGGCGGCGACCAGCAGTACGGCGCTGACGAACGTGGTGATGCCGACGCCGTAGCTCTCGGCGAAGGCGCCCAAGGCCAGCGAGGCGAGGGGCATGATGCCGATCGCCAGTTCCTGGACGCCGAGTGCGCGGCCGTGCAGGGACTCGTCGGTGGTCATCAGGAGCAGCGTCGTCTGCAGTACGCCGAACGCCGCGCTCATCACCCCGATCGCGGTCATCAGCACGAACGACACCACCGTGTCGTGGGACAGCCCGAACAGCGACCACAGCGTGCCCCAGATCGCCGTACCCACCACGAACATCCCGCCCTTGAACCGGAAGTCGCCGAGCCAGGCGATCACGAGCGAACCGGTCAGCCCGCCGACGCCGGCGCAGGTGAGCAGCCAGCCCAGTCCGGCCGCATCGAGCCCGAGGGACTCCTGCGCGAACACCGGCATGAAGGACTGCGCGATCGGCCAGAGCAGCGTGTTTGCGGCCAGGGTGATCAGGAGGACGGTCGAGGCCAGCCGGTTCCGGGCGATGTCGCGGAGTCCGCTGGTGACCATCCGGAGCGCCGATCCGGTGTGCCCGCCGACCACGCGGCCGTACTCGCGCAACGGCAGCAGCATGACCAGCGAAATGGCATACCAAAATGTCGAGACCCACAAGGCGGCGGGCGCGCCCAGGCCGGTGATCATCAGCCCGCCGATTGCGGGCCCGATCACCTGGGTCATGTTCAGCGCCATCGAGTTCAGGGCGTTGGCGTTGCTGAGGTTCTGCCGGCCGACCAGGTCCATCACCAGCGAGGCGCGGGCCGGCTGGGACGGCGACTGCGCAAGCCCGATCGCCAGCCCGCCGACTACCAGCACCCAGTACGACGCCTTGCCGAGCGACGCCAGCGTGGCAACGGCGCTGACCGCGACCAGCGCCCATGAGGCCGCGACGATCAGCAGGCGCACCCGGTTGTGCCGGTCCGCGAACGCACCCGCGAACGGCCCGAGCAGCAACGGGGCCAACCGCACCGCCGTGTAGACGGCGACCAGGAAGTCCGAGTGCGTGGACTCGTACGCGAGCCATCCGAGGACGAGCGTCTGCGTCCACACGCCACCGAAGAAGAAAAGGTTCGAGAACCAGAACAGCCGGAACGCCCTGTTGTCCCTGAGCGAGCCCAGCGTCCGCCCGACGGCTGTGCCTGTACTCACACCTGGAGTTCGGCGTCGCGCACGACGACCTGCCCGCCGGCGATCACGTACTCACGACGCGGTGCGCGGACCAGCACGTCCGGCGCGTTCTCGGCGTCGAGCAGCACGATGTCCGCGCGGGCGCCCACGGTCAGGCCGTGGTTCTCGCGGTGCACGAAGTCGGCGCCGTACGTCGTCGCGAGCTCGACCGCGTACGTCAGGTCCTCGTCGGTGCGCAGCCCATGCAGCCGCGCGAAACCGCGGGCGATCTGCAGCAGGTCACCATCGCCGTACGGCGACCACAGGTCACGGATGCCGTCGGTGCCGAGGCCGATCGGGACGCCGGCCGCGCGCATCTCGCGGAACGGCAGCGGTGCCGAGGTGGCCGGAGCGACCGTGGTCCACGAGATCCCGGCCTCGCCGAGCTGGTCTACCATTTCGGTCCGCCGCGCCGGCGGCAGCTCACCGAGCGCGAACCCGTGCGACACGTTCACCTTGCCCTGCAGGCCTGCCTGGATAGTGCGCTCCGCGAGCAGCTCGTACTGAAACGCACCGAGGTCGCCGCGGTCGTGCAGGTGCAGGTCGATCCCGACCCCACGCCGCGCCGCGATCTCGAACAGCGCGTCCAGTTGGCCGACCGGGTCGCGGTCGATCGTCGCCGGGTCGAGACCGCCGATGCTCGTGGCGCCTTCGGCCGCGGCCTTGTCGAGCAGGTCGAGTACGCCGGGACGCCGGAGTACGCCGTCCTGCGGGAACGCGACGATCTCCACGTCGACGGCACCGTCGAGCGCCGCCGCGGCCTCGAGAACGTTGGCGATGCCACGCAGCTCGACGCCGAGGTCGACGTCGACGTGTGTGCGCGTCGCCGTCGTACCGTGCCGGAGGAACTCACGCAGCACGGCCTTCGCGCCGCCGACGCTCGGGATGCCGTACTTGTCCCGCTCCGCGCGCTCGTGGGCGATCCGGCCCTGCGTGGTCGGCTGACCGCCGTACGACACCCACGGCTGGCCCCACCAGCTCTTGTCGACGTGCGCGTGCGCGTTGACGAACCCCGGCAGCGCCAGCAGCCCACGCCCGTCGATCCGCTCCCCGGCCTCTGTGCTGTTCCCGGCGCTGTTCCCTGCTGTCGTCCCGGTGGGGGAGAGGTCCGAGATCACGCCGTCGACGATCGTCACGTCGACCGCGTCGCCGCCCCAAGGGCGCACGTCAGAAAGCAGCAAGGAGGTCATGCCGAGAATGGTATACCAAACCGCACGAGCCCTTCAGTCCATGCCGCGGCTGCTCCGGAACAGGACGTGCGACTGCTCCAGATGCTCGTCGGCGAGACGTTCGGCGGCCTCGACGTCGCGGTTGGCGATCGCCGTGAACAGCTCCAAATGCTGGCCGGCGACCGCGATCAGGTCGTCGTGCTGGGTCAGCAACCAGCGCATCCGGCTCCGCAGCGGGCGCTCGATCTCGATCAGCAGCTCGTTCGACGCCAGCTCGGTCACGAGCTCGTGGAAATCGGCCGCTTTCCGCCGCGCGACGACCGCGTCCTTGGCCCGCGCCGCGACCAGCTGCTCGTCCAGAACCGCCCGCAGCCGGTCGAGTCCTTCCCTGGTACGCCGTTCCGCCGCGAGCCGGAACGTCAGCGGCTCGAACGCCGCGCGCACCTCGGTCAGATCGGCGATGTCGGAGTCCGTGAAGGTCCGCACCACCGCCCACGAGCGCGGCCGCAACGTCACCAGGCCCTCGCTGACGAGCGCCTTCAGGGCCTCTCGCACCGGCACCCGGCTGACGTCCAGCGCGGCGGCCAGCTCCCGCTCGACGAGCCGCTCACCGGGCCGCCGGACACCGTCGAGGATCTCGCCCCGCAAATGCCGCGTGACCCGTTCGGTCTCGGACTCCCGACTCTCGCTCATCAACCCTCTCCAGCTTTTGGTATGCCATTCCCAGCATGACCTACCGGTGAGCGGCGAACGAAGCCGGTGGGGTGAATCAGCCGGCCGACTTCTCCTTGATCAGGTCCTCGACGGCCTTCGGGATCGTGGTCTCGAAGTCGAGCAGCTTGGCCCACGTGAGCGTAACCGTGATCACGGCCATCTCGTCGTACAGGGCCTTCACACCCTCGACCCAGCCCGGGTACTGCTCGTCGGTCATGACCTTGTGGCCGGCGACGAGGTAGCCCTCGGGGACGCCCGGGACGACGGTGACCTCGGCGGTGCCGCGGAGCAGCAGCACCTTGGGCGGGAACGCGCCGGTGTCGATGGTGAGCGCGACCTTCGGGTTCTTGCGGAGTGCGGCGACCTTGGCGGACTTCGGCACGGTGGCGATCACGATCTGGTCGCCCTCGACCCAGAACCCGATCGGGATCACCCGCGGGTCGCCGTCCAGGCCGTCGTAGGCGAAGCGGGCCGGCTCGGAGCCGTTCAGGAGCTGCTGCGAGTACGGCTTGGCGAGGATCTCGGCGATCTGCTGCTGGTTCATTTCGGTATCCCATCGTGAGGAGGCTGGTTCTCATCAGGGGGACGGAGCCGTCGGAGGGTTCTCGACATCGATAGGTTGGCGAATCGTGGAAAGTTTTGACTTCGGTCGCGGAACGGTCCAGCTCGCCGATGACGGAGCGGTCGTGCAGGTCCTGCATCCGGACGGGCGGCGCGTGCTGCTGGACGCCCGTGCCGCCGGTGCCACCGCTGTCGATGGTGTCGTGCACGACAGTCTGCATGCCTGGGGCAAGGGTTTCGTGATCACCGATCGCGGCGCGCACCGCTTCGATACGCCGGCGTTCACCCGGTGGCGGAGCAGCGGCATCGATCTGATGTACCGGTTCGGCGACCTGGAGCTGCGTGTCGGTCGCCGGTTCGGTGAGCGGTGGACGGAGACGTACGAGCTGCGCAACACCAGCGCCGACCCGGTCGAGGTCGGGTCGCTGGCGATCAGTACGCCGTACCGGGATGTCTACACGTCGAGCCGGGAGAGTCTGACCGGCGCGGTGCATGCGCATGTGTGGACGGGCGGCGCGGAGGCCTGGGTGTGGGCGGTGCCGATGGACGGCAGCGGACCGGGCTTGGGGCTGCAGCTCACGGAGGGCGAGCTGTGGGCGTACTCAGTCGAGTCCCGCGAGCCCGGCACAGGCAGCAACATTCGCGGCCACATCTACCTCCACGTCACCGACCACGCCCGGTCCCCGCACGCGATGGGTGGCCAGCCGGCGATCATGCTCGCACCAGGGGCGTCGTACCGGTGGACGTGGCAGCTGGCCTGGTATGACGACCTCCCCGCCTTCCACACCGACCGCGCACGACTCGTCGGCGCTGACCGGCTCGCTGTCGAGGTCGGCGAGACGATCCGGCTCCACGACGGACGCGAAATCACCAGCGCCGAGCCAGGCCTCCAGTACGTCGAAGCACCCGACGACAGGTCCCGAATCGCGGTCCTCTTCCACGAGCCGCTGCGCACGATCGCCGAACGCCGCGCCCGCTTCGTCCTCGACCGCCAACGCCGCCCCGAACTCCCCGACAGCCGTCGATACGCGTTCGTGCCGTACGACAACGAGAGCGGTCTGACCGTGCTGTCCAGCGCCTGGCGCGACTGGAACGACGCCCGCGAACGCGTCGGCATGGCCCTTCTCCTGCAGGAGATCCGCGCCCGCGACTGGGGCGACCGCACCGAATTGGACGAGGCGCTGACCGGCTACGAACAGTTCGTCCGCGACCACCTGCTCGACGAGCAAGGCACGATCCAGGACGACAGTGTCCACCAGAACGCCGTACGCCTCTACAACTTCCCGTGGTATGCCAGATTCCTCCTCGGCCAGGGCGATCGCGCCGGCGCGATCCGCATCCTCAACCGGTACTACGAACTCGGCGGCGACCACTTCCTCGCCTTCGACCTCGGCCCGCTGCTCAGCGAACTCGGCCTCCACGACCACCTCGTCCGGCACGCCAAAACCTTCATCGGGTACGGCGACGAGCTGCCGCCGCACGAGGTCAACTACGAGCAGTCGATGGTCGCCCCGCTCCTCGAGCTGCTCGTTTCGGCATACCAAATCGCCCCGGACCAGATCGACGGCACCGAGCTGACCCGACGCCTGCCCTGGCTGACCGCATTCGCCGCCGACCAACCCGACGTACGACTGCGCCACGTCCCCATCCGGCACTGGGACGGCTACTGGTTCGGCCGGCTCCGCCTCTGGGGTGACGTCTTCCCGCACTACTGGTCCGCTCTGAGCGCTGTCGTGTACGCCGCCTGGCCCCGCGAACTGGTCACACCCGAACAAGCCGCCTGGCTTGACGATGCGCAGGACGCCATCCTCCGCGCCAACCTCGTCAGCTTCGCCACGGATGGATCGGCGACCTGCGCCTTCGTCTACCCCAGCTGCGTCAACGGACAACCCGCCCACATCGCCGACCCCCTCGCCAACGATCAGGACTGGGCCCTCGTCTACGCACTGCGATCCCTTACGTCCGAAGAACCGGCGAGACATCCCGCCGGTTCTTCGGACGTAACGCGGGGCTAGCGCAGCGACGGGAGGAGCTGCCGCAGTTGGGCCATCACGTACTCATGCACGCTCGTCCCGTACGAGATCCGCGTCGCACCGGCCGCCGCGAGCTCGGCCGGCGTCGGTCCACCGATCTTCGCGTGTCCGTTGATCGGCCCGCCGACAGCTTCGGCCACCTGGGCCAGCTGGTCGAGCGGCGCAAGGATCGGATACACACAGTCCGCCCCGGCGCGGCGGTACTCGCGCCCCCGCCGTACCGCCTCGTCGACCGGGTCGTCCACCGGCCGCAGGAAGGTGTCGACGCGCGCGTTGATCACGAGCTCAGCCCCCGCAGCGGCGCGTACTTCGGCCAGATAGTCCGCCTGCTGGGCGATGTCGACCAACGCGCCACCGATCGAGTCCTCGAGGTTGCAGCCGACCGCGCCTGTCTCGAGCAACCGCTCCGCGAACTCCTTCGGCGGCAGCCCGTACCCGGCCTCCAGGTCGGCGGTGACCGGTACGTCGACCCCGCGGACGATCCGCGCCACGGCGGCGAACATCTCGTCCGGCGGGGTCAGCTGCCCGTCGTCGTACCCGAGGACGCGGGCGACCGCTCCGCTGCTGGTGGCAACAGCGGAGAAGCCGGCCTCGGCGACCAGACGTGCACTCACCGGGTCCCAGGCGTTCGGGAGGACCAGGGGAGTGCCGCCGTGGTGAAGCGCTCTGAACAGTTCGGCAGTCATTGCTGCGACCTCACGGCTTGTAGTGGCCGGGCTCCAGCCGACCGGTGACCCCGACCCGGGTCCACATGTTGATGGTGATGATCAGCGCGATCAGCTGCGCGAGGTCCTTCTCGTCGAACGCCTGGGCTGCGACCTCGTACACGTCGTCCGGGACGTGGTCGACGCTCACCAGCGTGATCGCCTCGGTCAGCTGCAGCGCGGCCTTCTCCTGCTCGGTGTAGAACTTCGGCGCCTCCTGCCACACTGGGAGCAGCGTGATCCGCTGCTGCTGCTCGGCACCGAACTCCATCAGGTCGAGCGAGTGCATATCGGTGCAATACGCGCACCCGTTGATCTGCGAGGCCCGGATCCGCACCAGATGCGCCAGTTTCGGGTCGAGACCCTCGTCCGACACCCGGTCCAGCTCGATCATCGCCTTGTAGAAGTCCGGCACCAGATTGGCGAGCTTGACCCGCCGCGTTGTTGTGCTCATGCCTCCACGTTATAACCGGACCGGCCCAGGCACCTGGTCCACTTCCCCCGAAGATCCGTGGGCCAATATCGCCAATCCGGTCAGGTGCGGTCAGGCGGTCCCGACCGGGTGTTCCTGGTCGCGGCAGGCCTCGGTACGGCGATCGCGGTGATCAGCCTGCTGCTCCCGAGGGCGTCGCGCGCCTGACCTGGGCAGTTACCCGTCGGCAGTGATCTCTTCCGCGGGCAACCACGCGGTGGTCTCGGGTTGGTCCCCATCGTCGTCCTGGTACTGGACGAGGCCGTGCCATCCGGACAGTTGGCGGTCGCAGCCGATAAGCCATCCCGAGCGCCATTCGCCACGGATCCGGACGTGGACGTGAGCGGGCAGGTGCAGGTGGTCGAGCCGGTGGAGGTCGTGGTCAGTAGCCATGGAAATCCTCGAATCGTGCGAGCCGAATCCGGCCGATGGTGTTCCACGGCGGCATTCCTGCGCGGGTCCGGGCGCCGTTCACGATGGCGAGAAACGTCGGGCGTTCTGACTCCAACCTACCCGGACGCAGGAAACCGGTCACCGGCCCCGGGCCGCTGAGAGTGGACTTGGGGATAGGGTCCACTCCATGGAGGATCCACAGGCCACCTGGGCCGGTTCGGACCTGCATCTCGAACTGGTGGCGACGCGGGGGCGGAACGATCTGGTGCAGGCCCTGCACGAGTCGATCCGGAGCGGGCGGCTCGCGGCGGGGACCCGGTTACCGTCGTCGCGGTCGCTGGCCCGCGACCTCGGGATCGCACGGAACACGGTCGCCGACGCCTACGGGCAGCTCGTCGCCGAGGGGTGGCTGACGGCGCGGCAGGGATCCGGGACGGTCGTCGCGACCCGGGCCGCCGTACCGCCGTCGCCGGCCGTTTCGTTGCCTGAGGCCCGGAGTTTTCGGTACGACCTGACGCCGGGTTCCCCCGATGTGGCGACGTTCCCGCGGACCGAGTGGCTGGCCGCGGCGCGGAAGGCGCTGACCGCGGCGCCGAACGAGGCCTTCGGGCTGGGGGATCCGCGCGGCCGGATCGAGCTGCGGCGGGTGCTGGCGGACTACCTGGCGCGGGCGCGCGGGGTGCGGGCCGATCCGGAGCGGATCCTGATCTGCTCCGGGTACGTGCAGGCGCTGAGTCTGCTGAGCGAGGCGATCGGAACACTCGGCGGTACGACGATCGCGGTCGAGGAGTTCGGGTACGGGCTACATCGGGACGTCATCCGGGCGCGCGGGCTTTCCGCGGTGGCCGTGCCGGTTGACGAGCTGGGTGCGCAGACTTCTCGGCTCACCGGGCAGGGGGTGCTGCTCACGCCGGCGCATCAGATGCCGACAGGCGTGCCGCTCGCGCCGGAGCGGCGTACCGCTGCTGTCGAGTGGGCGCGGGAGTCGGGGGCGGTGCTGATCGAGGACGACTACGACGGCGAGTTCCGGTACGACCGGCAGCCGGTCGGGGCGTTGCAGGCCCTCGATCCGGAACGGGTCGTCTACACAGGTACGGCGAGCAAGAGCCTCGCGCCCGGGCTGCGGCTCGCGTGGATGGTGCTGCCGCAACGGTTGATCGAGCCGGTGGTCGCGGCGAAGCGGACCGCCGACTTCCAGACCGCGACCCTCGACCAGCTCGTCCTCGCCGAATTCATTGCCTCCGGCCACTACGACCGGCACGTACGGCGTTCCCGCCTGCACTACCGGCGCCGCCGCGACCGCCTCGTCGAACTGCTCGCGGTCCGCGCACCGACAGTCGAGGTAGCCGGTATCTCGGCGGGCCTCCATGTCCTGTTGGACGTTCCCGGCGACGCCGAAGACATCGTCACCCGAGCCGCCCGCCAGGGCCTCGGCCTCGCCACGCTCACGACGTACCACTTCAACCCCACCCCAGCCACCCGCCAAGCAGTAATAGTCGGCTACGGCACCCCACCCGACCACGCCTACCCCGGCGCCCTAGACCTCCTCTCCCAAGTCCTAGACGTCTAACCCCCGCCCCCGCCCCCGCGCCCGCGTAACCCGCGCTCCTCGCGCCCGCGTTCCTCGCGCCTGCGTTCCTCGCGCCCGCGCGTCCCGCGCCCCGCGCCCCGTGCGCCCCGCGACCCGCGCCCCGGTGCGCCCCGCGCCCCGTGCGCCCCGTGCGCCCCGTG
>NZ_JBSGTS010000014.1:34857-191449 GCF_053607525.1 Kribbella sp. NPDC055110 | reverse complement strand
ACGGGTGCAAAGGCCACGATGCTCCGCATCGAGACCTTCGCCCCCGCACGCCGAGCCACCGCACCGAGCACCTCCTCGCTACGGCGCTGGATCACAAGACACGCCCTAGTCGCCGATCGGACCAGGGTCGGTGTGCAGGCGGATCTGCTTGATGCGGACGGACTCGTCGCCGTAGAGGTCGAGTTCGCGGTGGGCGCCGTCGGGGGCCCAGCCGCCTTCGGTATAGAAGGCGCGGAGTACGTCGTCGGTCGAGTTGACCCAGACGGTGACCCGGCGGAAGCCGTCGGCGCGGACCGTGTCGACGACGGCGTTCAGGAGGCGGGAGCCGTGGCCGGCGCGGGTTGCCTCCGGGCTGACGGCGAGCTCGGCGATCATCGCGTCACCCCGCGGATCGGCGTCCGGGTCGTCGGACGGTGTGATGGCCGCGAAGCCGACCAGGGTGCGGCCGGCCAGCGCGACCATCACCCGGTTCCGTGCCTCGCCCGGAGCGACCAGCGCGGCCCGCCACTGGGCCGCGAACTGGTCCGGGTTGAGATCGGCGAGAACGTCGGCCGGCAGCAGCCCGGCGTACGACGTGCGCCAGGCCGCGACCTGGATCTCGCCGATCTCTGCTGCCTCCGCGGGGAGCGCGAGCCGCACGCTCGTTTCGGCGATCGGGGTGTCACCGGACAGATCCGAGAGGTTGGCCGGTTCCGGTACGCCGAAGTCACTCATGACCGTCATCCTCGCAAGTCAGTACACGAGCTTGCGCAGCAGGGTCTCGGCCGGACCGCGGTACGAACGCCGGCTCATCGCGTACGCGCCGGCGACCGAGACGACCCAGACACCGATCGCGACCAGCGCCGCGGTGTACGCCGTACTTCCGAACCGCAGGTCCAGCGTGAACGGGGCCAGCAGGATCATCCACGAGACCGACTGGAACAGGTACCCGGACAGCGACCGCTGACCGAGCGCGGAGATCGCGCGGACCGGCAGCGACAGCTTGCGGATGCGCAGGACGAGCAGGCCGAACAGAGCGATGTACCCAGGACCACCGAACATGCCGGACACGTGGGACAGCAGGCTCAGCGCGTCCACCGCACTCTCGTCGACGCGGATCCAGCCGGCTCCGACCAGTGCGAGCGGCAGGCCGCCCAGAACGGTGATGCCGAGAGAGCCGACGGCCACCCGGGTGAGCAGGGTCTTGTGGGCGCCCGGGTTCTCCAGGATCTGCTTGCGGGCGGCCCAGATACCGAGCCAGACGATCACGATGAAGGGCAGCACGCTCGCCGCGTGCAGCGGGTACTCGTGCAGCCGGTCGACCAGGCTGCCCAGGTACGACGTTGCGGCCAGCGACGGGTTCGGGGAGTTCGTCAGCGCATGCGCAGGGCCGGTGCTGTTGACGATCGCGAGCAAGGCCAAGGCGCCGACGAACAGGACCTCGACGGCCATGAATGCCCAGAGGGCGAGGACGATCCGATGGAACTTGTCGCCGCGGTTGAGCAGGAACAGCGTGCAGATGATGCCGACGACGCCGTACGCGCCGAGGAAGTCGCCGAAGTACAGCAGCGTCGCGTGGGCGAGGCCGAAGGCGATCAGCCAGGCGTTGCGCTTGAGCAGGATCCGCCGGACCGCGCCGGGGGTGGCGCCCGAGGTCCGCTGCCGCCGGGCCAGCTGCACGAGGCCGTAGCCGAACATCACCGCGAAGACCGGGTACGCCCGGGCGTCGACGAAGGTGAGTTTGAGGAAGTTCAGGATCCGCTCGAAGCCGTGCGGCGCGCTCTCCACGCCGGGCTGGCCGGCGAACGCGAAGTTGGCGCCGTTCGCCAGGCCGATCAGCAGCAGCATCGCGCCGCGGATCAGGTCGGGTGCGAGGGCGCGCTCCCGGCCGGTGACCGGTCCGCGGTGATCGACGGCCGGGAGGGTGGTTGTAGTCACGGGGTCCTCCGAGAACTGTGGAAGGGTTGAGCTGTTGGCTCAATCCTCGCGACCCCCGCGAGCCCTCCCCAGTGCGTCACCCCCACTGTCTGGGTGGGTCCAGCACCACCTTTGTGACACCTGCTGTTGATTCTGAGAAAAAGTGTCACATATGCTGTCGGTATGGACTTCCAGGCGACCATCGACGCCGACGGCCGGATCGAGCCGCGGGACGCGATGCCGGACGGGTACCGCAAGACCCTGATCCGGCAGATCGCGCAGCACGCGCACTCCGAGATCATCGGCATGCAGCCGGAGGGCAACTGGATCAGTCGCGCGCCGTCACTGCGCCGCAAGGCGATCCTGATGGCGAAGGTGCAGGACGAGGCCGGCCACGGCCTCTATCTGTACGCCGCCGCGGAGACGCTCGGCGTGGACCGCGCGGACCTGCTCGACCTGCTGCACAGCGGGCGGCAGAAGTACTCCAGCATCTTCAACTACCCGACGCTGACCTGGGCCGACATCGGCGCGATCGGCTGGCTGGTCGACGGCGCCGCGATCGTCAACCAGGTCCCGCTCTGCCGCTGCTCCTACGGGCCGTACGCCCGGGCGATGGTCCGGGTCTGCAAAGAGGAGTCGTTCCACCAGCGGCAGGGGTTCGAGATCCTCTACACGTTGTCCAACGGCACTCCCGGGCAGAAGGCGATGGCTCAGGATGCGCTGGACCGCTGGTGGTGGCCGTCGCTGATGATGTTCGGCCCGCCGGACTCGGCGTCGACGCACTCGGAGCAGTCGATGGCATGGGGGATCAAGCGGCACAGCAACGACGAGCTGCGGCAGCGGTTCGTGGACATGACCGTGCCGCAGGCCGACGTACTCGGGCTGCGGGTGCCGGACGACGGACTGGTGTACGAGGACGGGCACTACCGGTTCACCGAGCCCGACTACACCGAGCTGTACGACGTGGTGAAGGGCAACGGTCCGTGCAACCAGGAGCGGCTGTCGCATCGCGTGAAGGCGCATGAGGACGGCGCATGGGTCCGCGAGGCCGCTTCTGCCTACGCATCCAAGCAAGCGGAGCGTGCCGCATGATCGAACCTCTGTGGGAAGTATTCGTGCGGTCGCGGCGCGGGTTGTCGCACACGCATGTCGGCAGCTTGCACGCGCCGGACGCGACGATGGCGTTGCGGAACGCGCGGGACGTGTACACGCGCCGCCAGGAAGGCGTGTCGATCTGGGTGGTGCGGGCGTCCGACATCACCGCGTCGTCGCCGGACGAGAAGGACGAGTTCTTCGACCCGGCCGGCGACAAGGTGTACCGGCACCCGACGTTCTACGAGGTCCCGGAAGGCGTCGAGCACCTGTGAACGACCTGCTTGAGAACGATTTGATTGTGTACGGGCTTCGGCTCGGTGACGACGCGCTGATCGCGGCGCAGCGCACCGGCGAGTGGATCGCGGCCGCGCCGCAGCTCGAGGAGGACGTTGCGCTCGGCAACATCGCGCTGGACCAGCTGGGGCAGGCGCGTTCGCTGCTGCAGTACGCCGGCTCGCTGGACGGCCGCACCGAGGACGAGCTCGCGTACTTCCGCGACGAGCGCGAGTTCCTGAACCTGCAGCTGTGCGAGCTGCCGAACGGTGACTTCGCGTTCGCGATGGCACGGTTGCTGTACTTCGCGACGTACCAGCATCTGCTGTACGACGAGCTGCGCGCGGGTGCCGACGAGACGCTGGCCGGGGTGGCGGGGAAGGCGGTCAAGGAGGTCGCGTATCACGTCGACCACGCGACGCAGTGGGTGCTGCGGCTGGGCGACGGGACCGAGGAGAGCCACCGGCGGATGCAGGCCGGCCTGGATGCGCTCTGGCCGTATACCGCAGAGCTCTTCGAGTCCGACGCCTTGGTGCAACGGCTGGATGTTGCCGTGGACCCCTCGACGCTTCACGACGCTTGGACGGCTCGCGTCCTGGGCGTCATCGACGAGTCCACGTGCGAGCGACCTTCGTCCTCGTACCAGCACACCGGCGGCCGCGTGGGTCGTCATACCGAACACATGGGTTATCTGCTGGCCGAGCTGCAGCACGTGGCGCGTTCACATCCGGGTGCGACATGGTGACCGACGCCGCCATCCTCGAAGCGGTCGGCGAGGTCGCGGATCCCGAGGTCCCGGTGCTGACGATCGCGGACCTCGGCGTACTGCGCGGTGTGCGGCACGAGGGCGACGAGGTCGTCGTCACGATCACCCCGACGTACTCCGGCTGTCCCGCCATGGACCTGATCCGCCACGAGGTCGAACTGACACTCCGCTCGCTGAACGTGGACGGCAGAGTCGAGACCGTTCTGTCCCCAGCCTGGACAACCGACTGGATGACGGAAGCAGGAAAGGCGAAGCTGACCGACTACGGCATCGCCCCACCACTCGGCACGACAACCCCGGTCCTGCTGCAGTTGAGCATTCGCTGCCCCCAGTGCGGCTCGCCGAACACCTCCGAGCTCAGCCGCTTCGGCTCCACCTCCTGCAAATCACTGTGGCGCTGCAACAGCTGTAAAGAACCCTTCGACCACTTCAAGGCGATCTAGATGACGACCATCGCCCCTCGCCGGCGCGCCACCTTCCACTCGCTGAAGGTCGCAGCGATCGACCCCATCACCGACGACGCGGTCGCGATCACCTTCGTCGTACCGCCGGAGCTCGCGGGCGAGTACGAGTTCACCGCGGGCCAGCACCTGACGATCCGCCGTACCGGGGAAGAGGTACGGCGCAGCTACTCGATCTGCTCGCCCGCGGGATCAGGCGTGTTGCGGATCGGTGTGAAGCGCATCCCCGGCGGCGAGTTCTCGTCGTACGCCGCGAAGGACCTGAAGGTCGGCGACGAGCTCGAGGTGATGACCCCGCTCGGCCGTTTCGGTACGACGTTCGACGTCGCCAACGCGAAGCACTACGCGTTCGTTGCCGCGGGCAGCGGAATCACGCCCGTACTGTCGCTGGTCGCGACGATCCTCTCGATCGAGCCCTCGAGCCGGGTGACCTTGCTGTACGGCAACCGGACCGCGGGTTCGGTGATGTTCGTGGACGAGCTGGCCGATCTGAAGGACAGGTACGCCGAGCGCCTGCATCTCGTACACGTGTTGTCGCGCGAGACGACCGAGGTGGAGCTGTTCAGCGGCCGGATCGACGCGGACCGTCTGCAGCGGATGTTCGCGACGATCCTCCCGCTGGACACCGTCGACGAATGGTTCCTGTGCGGCCCGTACGCGATGGTCGTCGGCGCCCAGGAACTCCTGCTGTCCGAGGGCGTCGCGCGCGAACACGTCCACGCCGAGCTCTTCCACGTCGGCGACGAGGCCCCGAAGGCGCCGGTCGAGGAGACCACAGTCGACGAAGACGCGGCCCAGGTGACCGTGATCCTCGACGGCCGCCGGTCGACGTTCGCACTGGGGGAGCACTCGAAGGCGGTGCTCGACGCGACCCTCGCCGTGCGGTCCGATGCACCGTTCGCCTGCAAGGGCGGCGTCTGCGGCACCTGCCGCGCCAAGGTCCTCGACGGCAAGGTCCGCATGGACACGAACTGGGCCCTGGAGCCCGACGAGATCCGCGCCGGCTACGTCCTCACCTGCCAGTCCCACCCGACAACCCCAACCGTCACACTCGACTTCGACGCTTGACCCCGCGAGCTGGTTCACTCCGGCGTATGACCGAACCGTTTCCGGCGCCACGTCCGATCACGTCCGAGGAACGGGAGTTCGTCGGACGCGTCGAGAAGTCGATGCGTCCCGCGTTTCTCGACGCGGTGGCGCACGAGATCGGGCCGTACGACCGGCCCGCGGCGGAGATCGCGGAACGGATGTCCGCCGCGGCGCCCGGAGAGCGGCTGCAGACGGCCGTCGAGGCGCACCTGAACGCAAGCCGGCGCCTCGCGACGGTGCCGGCGGAGGAGCGATCCGCAGTCGCCCAGCAGGCCGCGCTCGCGGCAGCCACGGTGATCGACGCGAGGCTGACCGTGCAGGCCGCCGAAGGGCGGCTCGGTGAGCTGGCAGGCAAGGGCGCGGACCGCCTGCTGCGGGGACAGTACGAGAAGGTCGCTCAGGAGGCCGGCGGCCAGGTCGGCTTGGTCCTGGGCGGCGCGATCAACCGCGCCCACTTCCGCCAAATGGAACAGACCCAACGCCACGCGGCCGCGGGCGTGACGCCGGCCGGGTCTCGGAGCACCTCCGGCACAGTCGACGTGGACGCCGCCGCCGCGCCTGCCGATCGGACCAAGAACGAGCGTCACCAACCCCACGTGCGCGACTGACGGGCAACCAGCCGTCACGCCGGACTTCGCCAAACCCTCCACCGCAGGGGGCAACCGTCCAGCCGAGCGGGCAACGTCAGCCGTCGGTCAGTCGGTGCCGGATTCCATTGCGGCGCGGTCGAGGAGGGCTTCCTCTTCGGGGGCCTCGCCGCGGGAGGCGATCGCTTCGGCGCCGCCCTTCGGGAGTTCGCCGATCAGCTCGGTGGACGACGCGAGCGCCGGGTTGGACGAGCCGAACATGCCGAGGCCGGCGTACTGCTCCAGCTTCGCGCGCGAGTCCGCGATGTCCAGGTTCCGCATCGTCAGCTGACCGATCCGGTCGACCGGGCCGAACGCCGAGTCGACGATCCGCTCCATCGACAACTTGTCCGGGTGGTAGCTGAGCGCGGGGCCCGTGGTGTCGAGGATCGAGTAGTCCTCGCCACGCCGCAGCCGGAGCGTGACCTCGCCGGTGACCGCCGTACCGACCCACCGCTGCAACGATTCCCGCACCATCAGCGCTTGTGGGTCGAGCCAACGACCTTCGTACATCAGCCGCCCGAGCTTGCGGCCGTCGTTGTGGTACGCCGCCACGGTGTCCTCGTTGTGGATCGCGTTCACCAGCCGCTCGTACGCCGCGTGCAGCAGCGCCATCCCGGGCGCCTCGTAGATGCCCCGGCTCTTCGCCTCGATGACCCGGTTCTCGATCTGGTCCGACATCCCGAGCCCGTGCCGCCCGCCGATCGCGTTGGCCTCCAGGACGAGGTCGACCGCCGTACCGAACTCCTTGCCGTTGATCGTCACCGGCCGGCCCTGCACGAAGCCGATCGTGACGTCCTCCGCGGCGATCTCGACGCCTGCGTCCCAGTGCGCGACGCCCATGATCGGGTCGACCGTCTCCACCCCGGTGTCGAGGTGCTCGAGCGTCTTCGCCTCGTGGGTGGCGCCCCAGATGTTCGCGTCGGTGGAATACGCCTTCTCGGTGCTGTCCCGGTACGGCAGGTCGTGCGCGACCAGCCACTCCGACATTTCCTTCCGGCCGCCGAGCTCGTGCACGAACTGCGCGTCCAGCCACGGCTTGTAGATCCGCAGCTGCGGGTTCGCGAGCAGGCCGTAGCGGTAGAACCGCTCGATGTCGTTGCCCTTGAACGTCGAGCCGTCGCCCCAGATCTGGACGTCGTCGTCGAGCATCGCCTTGACCAGCAGGGTGCCGGTCACCGCCCGGCCGATCGGGGTGGTGTTGAAGTACGTCCGCCCGCCGGACCGGATGTGGAACGCACCGCAGGCCAGCGCCGCCAGCCCTTCCTCGACGAGCGCCGCGCGGCAGTCCACGAGCCGGGTGATCTCGGCTCCGTACGCCGTCGCGCGGCCGGGGACCGACCCGATGTCGGGCTCGTCGTACTGCCCGAGATCAGCGGTGTACGTGCACGGGATCGCACCCTTGTCCCGCATCCACGCAACCGCAACCGACGTGTCGAGACCACCAGAGAAGGCAATCCCGACCCGCTCACCGACCGGCAAAGAAGTAAGCACCTTGGACACAGGAAAAGTATGCACCACCCTGCATGATTATGCAAAGCCACTCCATCCCAAGCCGTCTTTGAGCCCCCACCAACCAAATTCGGCGGCGGAATCCGGTTGGTGGGGACCCAAAGAGCTGGCGAGGGCCCAAAGACGTGGGCGCAGGGGGCGTGGTGCGTGGGGTGGACGGGGCGTGGGGTTGGAGGGGGTGTGGTGCGTGGGTGGACGGGGCGTGGGGTTGGAGGGGGTGTGGTGCGTGGGTGGACGGGGCGTGGGGTTGGAGGGGGTGTGGTGCGTGAGGTTCGAGGAGGTGTGGTGCGTGGGGGTGGTGGGGTTCTTCTGCGTGGCTGGTGGGGGTGGTGGGGTTGGTGGGGGAGGATGTGCGGGACTGTGAGGGGAGTGAGGCTTCGGATGATGGGGCGGTCGCATGCTTTGTCGGGGTGGTGTGCCGGGCTGGCGGTGGCGCCGCTGGTCGGGCTGACCTCGGTCGCGGAGGTGGTGCCGTTCGCGGCGGCCACGGCCGGGTACGCGCTGGTGCCGGACCTGGATCATCCGGGGGCGAGCGCGTCGCGCCTGCTCGGGCCGGTGACGCGGCTGGTGTCGGCAGCGGTACGGGCGTTCTCCGGCGTGCTCTACAACCTGACTAAAGGTCCGCGCGACGAGGAGAGCACCGGCAAACACCGGCACGCGACCCACACGCTCGTCGCCGCGATCCTCCTGGGCATGCTCGCTGCAAGCCTCGGCGACCGCGGCAAATGGGCAGTACTAGCCGTCGCCGTGACCGGCCTCGTCCTCGCCGCCGATGCCCTCGGCGACTGGATCGTCCTCGCCGTCATCGCCGCCGCCGGCTGGTCGATCGTCGGCACCGGCGACGTACTACCGGGGACAGCGGCCGCTGACGCCCTCCAGGCCGGCCTCAGCCAGATCGGCGGCTGGATCGGTGCGGCCGTGGCCGTCGGCATGTTCGTGCACTGCCTGGGCGACAGCCTCACCCGCTCCGGCTGCCCCTGGCTCTGGCCGCTGCCGATCAGAGGCGAGACCTGGTACGAGCTGCGTCTCCCCAAACCACTGCGCTTCAGCACCGGCAAGTGGTTCGAGCACCTGGTGATCGTCCCGGTGCTGACCGTCGGTGGCGTACTACTGCTCCCCGGCGCTCTCCAGGCGTTGCAGCACCTCTTCGACGCAACGTCGATCTGGCTAGCCGGTCAGTCCTGAAGCTGACTGGTGAGGTAGGCCGGCGTGGCAGGGTTCGTGGGTGGTGCCGACACGCCGATGAGACCAAAGCATCGGAATCTCCACACAATGCAGCCAATTGCTTGCGCAGAGTATTCACAGAAGTTTTTCCGGACTTTTTTGGTGGAAGCTGTAACGACTACGGGGCGGGGCCCGATAGGACGAGTGAGCCTGGTGGCTGCCCGGACCCCCGAGCGGACAGCCACCAGGCCTACCCATTTCTTCAGGGTTCGGGAGCGGTAATCTGAGGCCCATGTCCTCGCCAGCATCCACGCCCTCGTCGGCATCGACCTCGGCATTCTCGTCGACAGTGTCATCGGCACTGCCGTTCGGCCGCCTGACGACCGCGATGATCACCCCGTTCCGGCCTGACGGCTCCCTCGACCTGGAGGCCGCCCAGAAGGTCGCGACGTACCTCGTCGACGGCGGCAACGACGCCCTGGTGCTGAACGGGACCACCGGCGAGGCGCCGACCACGTCGGACCAGGAGAAGGTCCAGGTCATCCAGGCGGTCCGCGAGGCCGTCGGTGACGGCATCAAGCTCGTCGCCGGTGTCGGGACCAACGACACCGCGCACACGATCGAGTGCGCCAAGCAGGCCGAGGCCGCGGGCGCGGACGGTCTGCTCGTCGTCACGCCGTACTACAACAAGCCTCCGCAGGACGGGCTGCGCGCGCACTTCACCGCGGTCGCCGACGCCACCGGCCTGCCGAACATGCTGTACGACATCCCTGGCCGGTCCGGTGTCGAGATCAGGTCCGAGACCTTGATCACGCTCGCCGAGCATCCGCGGATCGTCGCGGTGAAGGACGCCAAGGGCGACCTCGCCGGGACCACCAAGGTGCTGGCGAACACCGATCTGTTCTACTACTGCGGTGCCGACGAGCTGAACCTCGCCTCACTGGCGATCGGCGCGGTCGGTATCGCGAGCGTGGTAGCCCATATCGCGAGCCGGGAGTACCGGCAGCTGATCGACGCCGTGGTGGCCGGCGACCTCGCCACCGCACAGAAGATCGATCGACGGCTGGTGCCCGCCGTCGAGACGATCATGACCAGGACCCAGGGCGCCATCATGGTGAAGGCCGCGCTCAAGCTGGCCGGCGTCATCGAGCATGCGACGCTTCGGTTGCCGCTGATCGAGGCGACCGCCGAGCAAGTGGACTGGCTCACCACCGACCTCAAGACGGCAGGACTGATTGCATGAGCCATCCCCATCCAGATCTCTCCGCGCCCGGACCACTCGCTCCGGGCGCTTTGCGGGTCATCCCGCTCGGCGGCCTCGGGGAGGTCGGCCGGAACATGACTGTGTTCGAGTACGACGGCAAGCT
Organism: Kribbella sp. NPDC055110; assembly: GCF_053607525.1. NCBI lineage: Bacteria > Bacillati > Actinomycetota > Actinomycetes > Propionibacteriales > Kribbellaceae > Kribbella > Kribbella sp. NPDC055110. The sequence continues at coordinate 181,200 of NZ_JBSGTS010000014.1, read as the reverse complement.
GCTGATCGTGGACTGCGGCGTACTCTTCCCGGACGAGAACCAGCCCGGCGTGGACCTGATCCTGCCGGACTTCGAGCCGATCCGGGACCGCTTGGACGACGTCGTCGCGGTCGTCCTGACGCACGGCCACGAGGACCACATCGGCGGGTTGCCCTACCTGCTGCGTGAGCGGGGCGACATCCCGGTGGTGGGCTCGCAGCTCACGCTCGCGCTGCTCGAGGGCAAGCTGAAGGAGCACCGGCACCGCAACGTGCCGCAGCAGACCGTGGTCGAGGGCGAGAAGCTCCAGATCGGGCCGTTCGTCTGCGAGTTCGTCGCGGTCAACCACTCGATCCCGGACGCGCTCGCGGTCGCGATCAAGACGCCGGCCGGCGTGGTGCTGCACACCGGTGACTTCAAGATGGACCAGTTGCCGCTGGACAACCGGATCACCGACCTGCGGGCGTTCGCGCGGCTCGGCGAGGAGGGTGTCGACCTGTTCATGGTCGACTCCACCAACTCCGAGGTGCCCGGGTTCACCACCCACGAGCGCGACATCGCTCCGGTGCTCGACCGGGTCTTCACCAAGGCGAAGAACCAGCGCATCATCGTCGCCTGTTTCGCCTCGCACGTGCACCGCGTCCAGCAGGTCATGGACGCCGCGGTGAAGCATCGCCGCAAGGTCGCGTACGTCGGGCGTTCGATGGTCCGCAACATGGGCGTGGCCCGGGATCTCGGCTTCCTGAACGTGCCTGGCGACACGCTGATCGACATGCGCGACCTGGACAACTACCCGCCGGAGCAGGTGGTGCTGGTGTCGACCGGTTCGCAGGGCGAGCCGATGTCGGCGCTGTCCCGGATCGCCGCCAACGACCACAACGTCGTACACCTGCAGCCGGGCGACACCGTCGTACTGGCGTCGTCGCTGATCCCCGGCAACGAGAACTCGGTGTACCGGGTGATCAACGGGCTGATCCGGCACGGTGCGAACGTGATCCACAAGGGCAACGCGCTGGTGCACGTGTCCGGTCACGCGAGCGCGGGCGAGCTGCTGTACTGCTACAACATCGTGAAGCCGCGCAACGTGATGCCGGTGCACGGCGAGATCCGGCACCTGCACGCGAACGCGGACCTGGCGGTGCAGACCGGCGTACCGCGGGAGAACGTGGTCGTCGTCGAGGACGGCGTGGTGGTCGACCTGATCGACCGCAAGGCCGTGGTGGCCGGCAAGGTGGACTGCGGGTACGTGTTCGTCGACGGCTCGACCGTCGGCGACATCACCGAGACCTCGCTGAAGGACCGCCGGATCCTCGGTGACGAGGGCTTCATCTCGGTGATCGCGGTGATGGACTCGGTGACCGGCAAGCTGACCGCCGGCCCGGAGATCCAGGCCCGCGGGTTCGCCGAGGACGACACCGTGTTCGACGACCTGAAGCCGAAGATCGAGGCGGAGATCGAGAAGGCGATCGGCAGCGGGCTGGACGACATGTACCAGCTGCAGCAGGTGATCCGCCGGGTCGTCGGCAAGTGGGTCAGCGACACCCACCGCCGCCGTCCGATGATCATTCCGGTCGTGGTGGAGAGCTGACTACTCGGTGTAGCCTCGGCGCGAGCTAAGGAAAGGGTGGGCCGGCGATGACTGTCAGCGGGGTGAACGGGACGGGCCAGCGCCGGCCCACGATGAAGGAGGTCGCCGCCCGGGCCGGGGTCGCGTTGAAGACCGTGTCCCGGGTGGTGAACGAGGAACCGAACGTGAGCCCGGAGCTGACCGCCAAGGTCCAGGCCGCGATCAAGGAGCTCAACTACACCCCGAACGAGTCTGCCCGGATGCTGCGCCGCGGCAAGACCGGGACGATCGCCGTGGTGATCCGTGACATCGGCGACCCGTTCTTCGCGTCGCTCGGCCGCGCGGTCGAGCTCTGGGCGCGCTCGTCCGGTTCGGTCGTGATGATCGGCCTGACCGACGAGGATCCGGAGCGGGAGCGGGACGTCTGCCTGGAGTTCGTCGCGCGGCGGCCGGACGCGCTGATCATGGCGCCGATCGGGGAGACCCAGGATTACCTGGCGCCGCATGTCGATGCCGGGATGGCGGTCGTCACGATCGACCGTCCCGCGCACGGGATCGAGGCGGACGCTGTACTCGCGGACAACGCCGGCGGGATCGACCAGGCGATCGACCACCTGGTCCGGCAGGGGCACCGCCGGATCGCGTACCTCGGTGACGACGAGCGGATCTTCACGGCCCGCGAGCGGGTGGTGGCCTACCGGGCGGCGATGGCCCGGCACGGGATCGTCGTCGACGAGGACCTGGTGCACTTGTCCGAGCCGACCACCGAGGGCATCGGCATCACGCTCTCGGCTGTCCTGGACCGCTCCGAACCGGCCACGGCGTTGCTGTCGGCCAACAACATGACCACCGCGGAGGTACTGCGAGGTCTCGCGGGCCGTCGAGACCGGGTAGCGCTGGTGTCGTTCGACGACCTGGCGCTCGGCGACCTGCTCAGCCCCGGGCTGACCGCGGTGGCGCAGTCCGCCGACGTGATGGCCAGGACAGCGATCCAGCTGATGACCGAGCGCCTCCCGGAGCCGCACCGCCCCGGCCGCACGGTCCGCGTCCCGGTGAAGCTCACGATCCGCGGCTCAGGCGAGATCCCGCCCGCTCGCTGAGGGGCCGCTCGTGGTTCGCAGTTCGGCTGCCAAGGGGCAGTCGAAGGGGTCGCGGGCGCGGAGGCCGACGTTGTTCAGGTAGTCGACGACGACCCGGTACGACGTGAACAGGCCGACTTCGGCGTACGCGATGCCGTGGAGTTCGCAGTACTCGCGGACGATCGGGCGCACCCGCCGCAGCGTCGGTCGCGGCATGCTCGGGAACAGGTGGTGCTCGATCTGGTAGTTCAGCCCGCCCATCGCGAAGTCGGTGAGGACGCCGCCGCGGATGTTGCGTGACGTCAGCACCTGGCGGCGGAGGAAGTCGAGTTTCATCCCGGCCGGCACGATCGGCATGCCCTTGTGGTTCGGGGCAAACGCGGCGCCGAGACAGACCCCGAACACGGCGAGCTGCAGACCGAGGAACGCGGTGGCCTTCCCGGGCGGCAGCAGGAAGTAGAGCGCAGCGACGTACACCGAGATCCGCGAGGCGACGACGGCGGCGTCGATGCGGTCCGCGCGGGTCGCGCCGCGCCGGAGGAGGTGCGTCAGGCTGGACGCGTGCAGGCCGACGCCCTCGAGCGTGAGTAGCGGGAAGAACAGCCAGCCCTGGCGCGCAGCGAACCAGCGACCGACTGGCCCGCGCTCGACGACGGCATCGGGCGTGAACGCGAGCACCTTGAGCTGTACGTCGGGATCGCGGTCCGCCTGGTTGGGGGCGGCGTGATGCTTGTTGTGCTTACTGCGCCACCAGCTCACGCTCATGCCGAGGACACATCCGGCGAGGATCCGCGCGGTCCAGTCGTTGCGGGCGTTCGACTGGAACATCTGCCGGTGGGCGCTGTCGTGGCTGAGGAACGCCACCTGCACCAGTACCAGCGCCAGGGCGCCGGCGAGCCAGAGCTGGTGCCAGGAGTTGCCGAGCAGAACCATGCACGCGACGACGGCGGCCAGGGCGCCGAGGACGATGCTCATCCGCGTGACGTAGTACCCCTGCCGCCGCTTCAGCAGACCGAGGTCGCGGACGGTCTGCAGGAGATCTGTGTAGAGGCTGACGTACTGCTGCTGGGCTGTCACGTCAGCCAGCCTAGTGACCTGGCATGACGGCACGCCTGCGGACACGTGACCCGGCGAGGTCGGCCAGGCAAAGAGCTACCGCCCGTACTGTGACGACAACGGGCAGTCGAACGGGTCCCGGGCGCGCAGACCGACGTTGTTGAGGTACCCGACGACGATCTTGTACGACGTGAACAGGCTGACCTCGGTGTACTTCACGCCGTGCAGCTCGCAGTACTCGCGGACGATCGGCTGCACCTTGCGCAGCGTCGGCCGCGGCATGCTCGGGAACAAGTGGTGCTCGATCTGGTAGTTCAGCCCGCCCATCGCGAAGTCGGTGAACAGACCGCCGCGGATGTTGCGCGACGTCAGCACCTGGCGGCGCAGGAAGTCGAGCCTCATCGTCTTCGGGACCAGCGGCATGCCTTTGTGGTTCGGGGCGAACGAACCGCCGAGGCAGACCCCGAACACGGCCAGCTGCAGCCCGAGGAACGCTCCGGCCTTGCCGATCGGCAGGAGCAGGAACAGCACGGTCAGATACCCGGCGATCCGGGTCACCACGATCGCGGCCTCGATGCGCTCGACGGTGCTCGTTCCGCGCCGGAACAGGTGCTGGATGCTCGCGACGTACAGGCTCAGGCCCTCGAGGGTCAGCAGCGGGAAGAAGAGCCAGCCCTGGCGGCGGGTCAGCCACGCCTGGAAACCCTTGCGTCGGCCGGCGTGCTCGGGGGTGAACGCGACGACGCCGATGTCGATGTCCGGGTCCTTCCCCAGCTGGTTCGGCGCACCGTGGTGGCGGCTGTGCTTCGATTTCCACCACGCGGCGCTGATCCCGATGAGACCGCCGGCCAGCAGGCGCGCGGTCCAGTCGTTCCAGGCGGCCGAGTCGAAGACCTGGCGATGCGCGCTGTCGTGGCTGAGGAAGGCGACCTGGGTGAGGACCAGCGCCAGGGCACCTGCCATCAGGAGCTGGAACCAGGAGTTGCCGAGCAGTCCGACGCCGACCCAGACCGCTGCGAAGGCGGCCAGCACCAAGCCGATCCGGGTGAAGTAGTACCCGCGACGCCGCCGGAGCAGTCCGAGTTCGCGGACGGTCCGGAGCAGGTCGGTGTAGAGGTGCGTGTACTTGTTCTGCGCCCGCAAGGGGTCGCGGTCTTCGGCGAGAAGCGATGACATGGGAGCGCCCCGTTCCAGGTAGTGCATCGGCCGATGCGCCACCAGGTCCGGGGCAGCGTCACAAGAAGGTGCTGAGGCCTCAACAGAACCATGTTCGCCGGCCCTGCACAAGCCGGCCCCGCGCGTCCTCGAAATCGAGATATCGCTTGGTGGGCCCGTCGGGCGGCAGTACCGTGGCCCGAAATCTCACGCTCCGGCGAGTCGGAGGAGATCCGTTGACACACCCTTCCGCCCAGGGCCGGCGCTCGCGTCGAGGTCCCGGTCGCTCGCGCACGGTGCAGTGGGTCTGCGACCTGCTCAGGACCGAGCTGCTCAGCGGTGACTGGGCCGACACGCCGCTTCCGGCCGAGGACGCGCTGATCCGCAAGTACGGCGTCAGCCGCGGCATCATCCGCGACGTGCTGGCGATCCTCGCCGAGCAGGGCCTGGTCGAGCGGGTGCGCGGCGCGGGGACGTTCGCGCTGACGCCGAGCACGCTGCAGCACGGGATCGAGGTGTCCCGGGATCTCGCCCAGGACCTGAACGCCGGCGGGACCCGGGTGGCGATCCGGAACACCTACGCCAGCCTGCACCCGGCGCCGGCCTTCATCGCCGAGCGGCTCGAGCTCGGGACCGGCGCCGACGTGGTGATCCTGGAGTCCGTCACCTCCTTGGACGGGTATCCGCTCAGCATTCGTTCGGCGTTCATGCCCGCCCACCCGTTCGCGGTGCTGCTGCGCGGTCCGGCGGCGAGCCTGAACAGGTCGCCGTACGAGCTGATCGCCGACGTCATCAACGAGCCGGTCGGCGACACCGAGTTGCAGATCGGCTGCTCGCCGGCTGATCCGATCAGCGCCGCCTCGCTGCAGGTCGACGTCGGATTCGCGCTGTTGGACACGAGCCGGGTGGTCAGGGCTCTCGACGGCCGCCCGCTGGAGTACAGCGTGTCCCACGCGCGCTCGGACCGCCTGCTGTTCGCGACCGTGATGCGCGGACCGGGCGGCCGGTCGGGGACGGCTGGACGGCCGCCCCCGAGCCTGCCTCAGACCGCGACCACCGAGCGCTCGGTGGCCTCCTGAGTGGTGTCCTGAACAGGCTCCCGCAGGTGCCAGTCCGTCTGCTGCTGATAGGCGTCGCCCGCTCGCAGCACGGTCGCCTCGTCGAACGGCCGCCCGGCGACCTGCAGTCCCAGGGGCAACCCGTTGGCGCCGAACCCCATCGGGACCGACAGCGCCGGATTGCCGACCGCGTTCCAGTACGACGTGTGCATCGCCCGGAACCGCTCGGTCATGTCGCCGAGCCCGTCGACAGTGAACGCCTCCACGCTCGCTGTCGGCGTCACGATCAGATCGACCGTTTCGAACAAGAGCGCGAGTTCGCGCTGGCCGAGACGTCGTACCCGCTGGGCCTGCACGTAGTCGGCGCCCGAGTACGCCGCGGCGATACCCACACCTTGCCGGGTCGCCGCGAAGTACTCCGGCCACCGGGTCCGCAGATCGGGCGCGTGGTACGCGAACGCCTCGCTGCGGGACGTGATCCCGGTCGCCGCGGTCAGCTCGCGGTAGTACGGCAGCCGCACGGGTACGACGGTCGCACCACGGGCCGTGAGTACGCCGAGAGCCGCGTCGAGCAGTTCGCCCAGCCCTGGATCCTGGTCGGCGCGGCGGTACTCCGCGAGCGTGTCGACGCCGATCCGCAAACCGGTGAGGTCACCGGTCAGCGCGGCCTCGTAATCCGGCACCGGCTCGTTCGCCGCGGACGGATCGCTCGCGTCGTACCCGGCCAGAACGGTCAGCATGATCGCGCAGTCGCGGGCCGAGCGGGCCATCGGGCCGATGTTGTCCAGGCTGTACCCGAGCGGCACGCACCCGGACTTCGGCACCCGGCCGAAGCTGGCCTTGATGCCGGAGATACCGCAGAACGCGGCCGGTATCCGGATGCTGCCGCCGGTGTCGGTGCCGAGGCCGCCGAGCATCGCGCCGGCCGCGACGCCGTTCCCGGTGCCCGAGCTCGAGCCGCCGGTCCAGTGGTCCGCGTTCCAGGGGTTGCGCGGGATCGGGAACGGCTTCGACGGGTCCGGGACACCGGTGGCGAACTCCATCGTGGTCGTCTTCCCGGTGATGACGCCGCCCGCGGCGCGCAGCCGGGCGACCACCGGGGCGTCCGCCTGGCCGCCCCAGGACGGGTCGTGCACGAGGCTCTGTGCGGTGGTCGGTCCCTCGATGCTGGTGATGATGTCCTTGATCCCGAGCGGGATACCCAGCAGCGATCCGGCCGGGTCGCCGGCCGCGTAGATCGCGTCGGCTTCGGCTGCCGCCTTCCGCGCGGAGTCGTCGTACCGGGCCAGATAGATGCCGAGGGCATCGTCGTGGGCATCCGCCGCCGCGATCGCCTCGTCCAGCAAGGCGGTCGCGGTGACCTCGCCGGACCGCAACGCGGCCAGGGCGGCCGAGATCGTCCGGGCGGTCATGGGCGGGCGGAGAACATCAGGCCCGGCTCCTCGTAGCGGGCGGCGGTGACGGCATGCACCAGAGCGGCGTTCTCGCGGGCGGTGGCGAACGCGGCGGCCATCGGCGCCAGCTCGGCCTCGGCCGGCTCCACGCCGGCCATCGCCAGAACGGTGGTCATCGTCTCGGACTCAGTGCTCATGAAGCTCTCCTTCTCACGCGACGAGCGCGTCGACGGACGGTACTGCGACGTGCCAGTCGCTGACCCGCTGCAGCGCGTCCGCGACCTTCAGCACAGTGCCTTCGGCGAACGGCTTGCCGACGATCTGCATCGACAGCGGCAATCCACTCGTGGAGAAGCCGACCGGTACGGCGATTGCCGGCAAACCGGTCAGGTTCCAATGACCGGTGAAGCTCGGGACTTGCAGACGCTTGCTCGGGGTCAGGTCGGCTGCCCGCTCGGCAGGCACCGGCGCAGACGGCGTGACGATCACGTCGTATTCGTCGAGCAACGCGGCGACCTGGCGAGCGAAGTACCGCCGGAAGCGCTCGGCCTGCGCAACGTCACCGGCGCTGTAGAAGGCACCACGGGCCAGCGTCGGGCGAGTGTGCTCGCCGTAGTCGGTCCAGCGGTTCACCAGGTTGTTGCGGTGGTACGCGAACGCCTCGGCGACCAGGATGATGTGGTTCGCGTCCTTGGCCTCGGCGGCGTGGGCGAGCTCTACCTCGGACGAGGACGCACCCAGCCCGACGAGCTGCTTGACCGCGCTCAGTACGGCGTCGTGCACCTCCGGATCGAGCTGCTCGTGGTCGAAGAAGTACGGTATCGGCAAGGCGATCCGCAGCCCGTCGACCGATCCGTCCAGGAGCTCGGTGTACGACGGCACCGGCTGCTGCGCGGAGTTCGGGTCACTGGCGTCGTACCCGGCCATCACCTCCAGGAGTGCGGCGCAGTCCCACGCGCTCCGCGCCATCGGGCCGATGCTGTCCAGGCTGAAGCCGAGCGGTACGACGCCGCTCTTCGGCACCCGGCCGAACGTGACCTTGAGCCCGGTGTGACCGTTGACGGCGGCTGGGCTCCGCACCGATCCGCCGGTGTCCGTCCCGAGGCCGCCGAGCGCGAGACCGGCAGCGACCGCGATGCCGGTGCCGGAGCTCGAACCGGCCGGCGTGTGCTCGACGTTCCACGGGTTGTGCGGGACCGGGAAGCCTTTGGTTGCGTCCGGCAACCCGATGGCGAACTCGCTGGTGGTCGCCTTGCCGACGAACACCGCGCCGGCTCCGCGCAGTCGGTTCACCACCGGCGCGTCGACACCGCCGTTCCAGTCCGGGGCGAGGACGCGGCTGTTCGCGGTGGTGGGCGTGCCCTCGAGCGCGATGATGTCCTTGATCGCGAGCGGGATGCCCTGCAGCGGACCGTGGTCGTCACCGGCGGCCAGTGCGGCGTCCGCGGCGGCCGCCTGCTCGAGCGCGGCGTCGGCGGTGATCTCGACGTACGCGCCGAGGGCAGGGTTGAGAGCAGTTGTCTTGTCGAGGATCTGCTGAGTCAGAGCGGTCGAGGTGAGACTGCCGTCGCGCAGCGCGGCAGCGGCGTCCTTGATCGTGACTGGGAGCATCAGGCGTCCTTTCCGGTGCGGTAGAAGTCCAGCGGGTCGAACCTGCTCGCGGGCTCGGCTGCGCCGAGGTCCAGCTCGTAGAGCGCGTCGGCGCCCTGCCGGATCAGCGGGTAGTCGCGGACGAAGGTGGCGAGCTCGGTGTCGGAAACGGTCAGCTGCGCGGCGGTGAGCAGCGCCGGGACGATGTCGGCTGGTTCGGGCATGGTTGGCCTCCTAGGGGGTGGGCATCGGGTCGGAGTAGAGGTGGCAGGCAACGGTGCGGCCCTCGGCGACCTGGATCGGCACCGGCACGACCTCGGCGCAGATGTCGGTCGCGAACGGGCAGCGGGTGCGGAACCGGCAGCCGCTCGGCGGATCGATCGGACTCGGGATCTCCGTGCTGTCGGCGGTGTCGACCGGCTCGTCGCGGGTGCTCTCGGCCGGGTCGAGGGTCGGCACGGAGGACAGCAGCAGCTGGGTGTACGGGTGCTTGGGGTCGTCGTACAACTCCTGCGCGCTGCCCTGCTCGACCACCTGGCCGAGGTACATCACCGCGACCTCGTCGCTGAGGTAGCGCACCACGTTGAGATCGTGGCTGATGAACACATACGTCAGGCCGTACTCGTCCTGCAGGTCGCTGAGCAGGTTGAGCACCTGGGCCTGGATCGATTTGTCCAGCGCCGAGACCGCCTCGTCCAGGACGACCAGCTTCGGTTGCAGTGCGAGTGCACGGGCGATGTTGACTCGTTGCCGTTGGCCACCACTCAGCTGATGCGGGTACCTGGACGCGTACGCCGCGGGCAGCCCGACGTCCCGCATCACCGTGGCCACCCGCTCGGCGATCACCGCCTTCGACGCGCCCTGCACCTGCAGCGGGAACCCGATCGACTCGCCGATCGTGGCCCGCGGGTTGAGCGCCGACGACGGATCCTGGAAGACCATCTGCATCTGCTTGAGCTCGGCCGGCGTACGGCGTTTGCCGGTCAGCACCTGCTTGCCGTCGAAGACCATCTCGCCGTCGTCGGCCAGGTGCAGCCCGACGATCACCCGGGCCAGCGTGGACTTCCCGCAGCCGGACTCGCCGACGATGCCCAGCGTCGTACCGGGCCGGACCGCGAGCGACACGTGGTCGACCGCGGACAGGCTGGCCCGGTGGCCGCCGGAGCGGACCTGGAAGGTCTTCGAAACATCGATCAGTTCGAGCAACTCGGCCATCGCTCCTCCTTTCGGGAGTTGGGGTTCAGAGCCGGCTGTCCATGGCTTCGCGCAACGCGTCGCTGGCCAGGTTGAAGGCCACCGAGGTGAGGAAGATGAAGAAGCCGGGCACGATCGCGACCAGCGGCGCGACGCTGACCATGCCGCGCAGGCTGTTCAGCATGTAGCCCCACTCCGGCGCCGGCGGCGCCGATCCGAGGCCGAGGAAGCTCAGGCTGGCGGCGATGATCATCGCCACCCCGACCAGCCCGGAGGCGTACACGATGACGTCGTTCAGCACGTTGGGCACGACTTGGGTACGGGCGACCCGCAGCGTGCTCGCGCCGCTGAGCCGGGCCGCCTCGACGAACTCCTGGACGACGATCCGCCGGGTGGCGGACTCGGCCACCCGGGCCACCGGCGGGACGAAGACGATCGTCACCGCGATGATCGTGTTGGTCAGCCCGGGACCGAGCGAGGCACCGACCGCGATCGCCAGCAGGATCGCGGGGAACGCGTAGAGCATGTCCATCGCCCGCATTAGCACGGTCCCGACCGCACCACGGACGATTCCGGACGTGACGCCGATCGCCGTACCGATCAGGGCCGCGCCGATCGTCGGCACGAAACCGGCGAGCAGCGACAACCGGCCGCCGTACAGGACGCGCGCGAGCATGTCGCGGCCCTGTTCGTCGGTGCCGAGCAGGTGGCCGGGGGAGCCGAGGTTCTGCAGGCGTTCCAGCGGTTTGCCGATCAACGGGTCCGCGCTGGTCAGCAACGGTGCGAAGATCGCGCCGAGGACCAGCAGGACAACGATGCCGGCGGCAACCACACCTACCTTGTTCGTGACGAACCGGCGCAGGGTCGCCTGCCAGAACGACTGCGGCTGCTCGCTGGTCCGGGCCGCGTGCCACTCGTCCCGGCGCCGCGCGGCCTCGGCCCGGTCGGCCGCCGTCGTACCGGCGCCGAAGCTCTTGTCCAGCAGGGTCGGAACCACAACCTCGGTCATGCGACCGCTCCTCTCACCCGCGGGTCGATCCAGGCCTGCAGGAGGTCGACGACCAGGTTCAGCAGGACGAACGTGACCGCGATGACCAGCGTGGCGCCCTGGACCACGAGCAGGTCGCGGGCCGAGATCGCGGTGAACACCAGCAGACCCATGCCGGGCCATCGGAAGATCGTCTCGACCAGCACCGAGCCGCCGAGGAGCGCGCCGATCTGTACGCCGGAGGTGGTCAGCACCGGCGAGATCGCGTTCCGCAGGATGTGCCGGCGTACCTCGGGCTCGGTCAATCCCTTGGCCCGCAGGGTTTCCACGAAGTCCGCGCCGGCGACGTCGACGATGCTCGCTCTGGTGACGCGCGCTGTGATCGCCAGGGTGACGAGTGATCCGGAAAGCACCGGAAGCACGAGGCTCCGCAGCGCGGTCAGCAGCCCGGAGTTGAGGTTCGCGCCGCCCGACGGCAGCAGTCGCAGCCAGCCGGCGAAGACCGCGAGCAGGATGATCGCCAGGAAGAACGACGGGATGCTCAGGCCGGACAGGCTCACTACGCCGGTTACCCGGTCGATCAGTGTGCCCCGCCGGGTGCCGGCGACGTACCCGAGCCAGAGGCCGAGGCTGATACCGAACACCGCGGACACGATCGCCAGGACGGCGGTGTTGCCCCAGGCCTGGACGAGCAGGTCGGCCACGTCCCGGCGCCGCTGGACGGAGTAGCCGAGGTTGCCGTGGAGGGCGTCCCCGAGCCAGTGCAGGTACCGCAGCGGCAGCGGGTCGTCGAGCCCGAGCTCGGCGCGGATCGCCTGCCGCTCGGCCGCCGACATGTCCTCGCTGACCAGTGACGCCTCGGCGGAGCCGGGCAGCACGTTCATCAGCAGGAACACGATCACCGAGACACCGAACAGAATCGGGATCGCCATTCCGATCCGGAGTACCGCAACACGCAGCATGGGTCAGTCCTCCTCGACCGTGACCTGGGTGAAGTCCACCCACCAGGACTGGGGCTGGACGTAGCCGTGCACCTTCGGACTGAGCACGCGCAGGTTGAGGTCGTGCATCCAGAACAGGAAGTAGGCGTTCTTCAGCGCGACGTCCATCATTTGCTGGAGATAGCGGTACTGCGAGGCGACGTCGGCCTGCTGACTCGCCGCGCCGAGTGCCGCGTCGATCTTCGGGTCGCACAGCCCGGTCGCGTTCGGCAGTCCACCGGGACGGTTGCAGAAGAAGCTGGCGCTGAAACCGGTCGGCATCATCCCGGCGGCGGGGGAGGCCCAGAGGATGTCTATGCCCTTCCACTGCTGGGCGTTCAGGCCGTCGAGACCGATCGAGATGATCGTGTTCCACTCCAGCGGCCGCAGGATCGTTGTCACGCCGATCGCGGCGAAGTCCGCCTGCAGCTTCTGCATCATGGTGTCCGGGTACATGTTCCCGGAGCCACCGGTCGGATAGGCCATCGTGATCGTCAATTGGCCGGGTTGATAGCCGGCCTCGGCGAGCAGCTTCTTCGCCTTGTCCACGTCGTAGCTGTAGCCCTGGGTCTGCTTGGTGTACGACGGGTTGCCGTCGTACACGTACTCCGAGGCCGGATAGCCCATGTTGTTCAGCAGGGCGGCGGTGCCCTGCCGGTCGAGGGCGTAATTGAGGGCCTGCCGCAACGCGAGGTTGTCCTTGAAGGGCGCGCGGAACAGGTTGAACCGCGGCATGATCCCGTGCGGGTACTTGCCCAGCTCGATCTGGTAGCCCTCGTTCTTCAGCTGCTGCACCGAGTCGGGGGACGGCACCTCGGCCCAGTCGACCTCACCGGACTGCAGCATCGACAACCGCGACGCCGCCTCCGGTTGCGGGTAGAGCACGATCCGGCCGAGTTTGACCCGGCCGCGCCAGTAGTCGTCGTTGCGGGTCAGCTCCATCTCCTCGCCGTCGACGTACTTCGTCATCCGGAACGGACCGGTGCCGGAGGCGTGCTGGTTGTAGTTGTTGTTGCCGTACTTCTTCACCACCGCCGGGCTCGGGAAGAAGATGCCGGCCAGGTCCCACAGCAGCCACGCGTACGGCTTGGTGGTGGTGATCTCGACGGTCCGGTTGTCCACCTTCCGCCAGGACTTGAAGTACCGGAACGCTGCGGCGGCGCTCGCGGCGGATCGCGCGTCGTAGTACGGCGAAGTCTTCGTGCGCAGCCGGTCGAACTGGAAGATCACCGCGTCCGCGTCGAAGCTCGTGCCGTCGTGGAAGTGCACACCCTGGCGCAGCGTGAAGGTCCACGTACGGAGGTCCTTGGACGTGGTCCACGACTGGGCCAGGGACGGCTGCGGCGTCGGCAGCTCCTTGGACTGGTCGAGGTTCAGGCGAGTGAGACCGTCGTAGATGTTGTTGCCCACGAACCGGTATCCCTCGTACCCCTCGTTCGGCGGGGTGGACGGGAACGGGATGTTGCCCGCGGACATGGCGATCCGGAGCTCGCCGCCGGACGGTGGCGGTCCGCTCGCGGCCGCCGACGTACAGCCGGCGAGCACGAGCAACAACGCCAGCAGGGCGTAGCGCAGCGAGGTGAGAGGGCGGACGGGGTGCATGTCAGGACGCCAGCGCGGTCTCACCGTGGACGAGCAGGCAGCTGCTCGAATGTCCGTCGCCCACCGGTCGCGCCGTCGGACGGTCGTCCCAGCAAGCGCTGACGGCGTACCGGCAGCGCGGCGCGAAGGCACATCCGGGCGGCAACTGGTCGAGGCTCGGCGGGGCACCGGGGATCGCGTTCGGCCGCCGGTCCTGGCCGGCCCGCACGTTCGCCTCGATCAGCCCCTCGGTGTACGGGTGCGACGGCCGGGTGAGGACCTGAGCGGCGGATCCGTGCTCGACGAAGCGGCCGGCGTACATCACCGCCACCTCGTCGGCCAGCTCCGCGGCGACGCCGAGGTCGTGCGTGACGACCACCAGACCCATGTCGATGTCGCGCTGGATCTGCCGGAACAACCGCATCATCCGGGCCTGCACGGTGACGTCGAGCGCAGTGGTCGGCTCGTCCGCCAGAAGCACGGTCGGGCGGCCGGCGATCGCCATCGCGATCACGACTCGTTGCCTCATGCCACCACTCAGCTCGGACGGGTACGCCGTCAGCCGGGCCGCCGCGGACGGGATCCGGACCAGCTCGAGGAGCTCGAGCGCGCGCTGCCGCGCCTGTGTCTTGTCGAGGCCTTCGTGATGCTTGCGGATCGCCTCGACCAACTGTTTCTCGACCGTGTACACCGGGTCGAGCGCGGTCAGCGGGTCCTGGAAGACCATCGACACGTCCTTGCCGCGGGCGGTCCGGCGGTCCCGCGGGGACATCGCCTGCAGATCCCGGCCACCGACCGAGATCTCCCCGGTGACCAGGGTCGTCGGCGGGTTGATCCCGATGATCGAGCGCAGCATCGCGCTCTTGCCGCTGCCGGACTCGCCGATCACTGCCAGCACGCTGCCCCGCGGCACCGTGAACGACACCTCGTCGACCGCGCGGACCGCGCCGAACCGGCCGCGGAATTCGGTGACGAGGTCCCGAACCTGGAGTGCGGGCGCGATCGCCGGCGTCGCTTTTCCGGTGTCCCGGGTCTCAATTGTCATCGACATTTTCAAATTCCTTCCAGGGGATTCTCCGGAGGGGTTTCAAACGGAGGTGACGGGGCTGAAAGCCCTGTCATAGAAGGGTGTTCAGCATCAAAGATAGGTCGGTCATGTTTCAGTGATCGACCATTCCGGTGTCCCGCTCGTAAACGATCGCCGGAATTGTCACAGTGGAATTCACCGGTATTGCAGGACGGCGTTGCAAGGCGGTCAGGACGACGGTGCCGACGGCCGCGGCGAGCAATCCGAAGACGCCGGCCAGGGTCATTGCGTGCATCGGCCCGACGTGCTCTGCAAGCAATCCGAGGAGCGGACCGCCGAGCGCGCCGCCGCCGAGGAAGCACGTGAGGTAGACCGCCATCACCCGGCCGCGCAGCGACGGCTCCGCGGCGAGCTGGACGGACGTGTTCGCCAGGACGGCAAAGGACATGAACATCGCGCCGCAGCACACCAAGGCCAGGCCGAAGGCGACGAGCACCGGCATGAGCGAGGCGATCACCAGGCTGCCTCCGAGCGCGGCCGCGGCGCCGAGGACCCAGCGGTACTTCGGTATCCCGCTGGTCGACGCCGCCAGCAACGCGCCGGTCAGACCGCCGACTGCCAGGCACGAGGTGACCAGTCCGAAGCCGAGCGCGCCGACGTCGAAGACCTCGGTCGCGACCAAGGGCAGTACGACCTGCAGACTGTTGGCGCCGACGATGCCGATCACCCCGGCCAGCACGATCAGCGCGGCGAGGACGGGATCGCCGGCGACCTGCCGCAGACCTGCTCCCAGCTCGCCGCGGCCGGCCGGGATCTTCGGTCCGGCTCGCAGTTCGGATCGGTCGATCCTGGCCAGCGCGATCAGGATGCCGGCCGAGCTGGCCGCGTGCAGCGCGAAGATCAGCGGCGTACCGGCGACCCCGATCAGCAGACCCGCCAGCGCCGGACCGACCAGGCGGGCGACGTTGAACGAGGCTGAGTTCAGGCCGATCGCATTCACCACCCGGTCCGGCCCGACGAGCTCGGACACCACGGCCTGGCGGGCCGGGACGTCGAATGCGGTGACGATGCCCATCGCCGCGGCCAGCAGCCAAACCTGCGTCAGGGTAAGGATTCCGAGCCCGTCCAGGATCGCCATCAGCACACTGCCCAGGCCGATGAGAGCCTGGGTCACGATCAGCAGGCGGATCTTGTCGACCCGGTCGACCAGGGCCCCGGTCGCAAGGCCGAGCAGGACGGTCGGGAAGAACTGCAGGAACGTCGCGATGCCGAGCGCCAGGCCGTCGCCGTGGCTGAGCACGACGACGGCCCACGCCTGGGCGGTGCGTTGCATCCAGACGCCGATGTTGCTGACCGTCCCACCCCAGAAGAAGTTCCGGTAGTTCCGGACCTGCAAGGAGCGGAACATCGGTAGACGTCTCATACGGCGTCGACCGCGAGCCACTCCGCGAACGGGACGGCGGCGGAGAACGCCTGGGCGGCACGAAGCAGCAGCGCGTCGTCGAACATCCGGCCGACCAGTTGGATGCTCACCGGCAGCCCGTCCCGCTTCTCGCACGGTACGGCGAGCGCCGGGTGCCCGGTGAAGTTGAACGGCCGGGTGTTCGCGACCGCGCTCTGCGACACCGGACTGCGCATCGCCGAGTCGAGCGCCGTCAGCGGATCGTCGATCGGCTCGAACTTCGGCGCTTGGGTGACTGTCGTCGGCATCACGAGTACGTCGACATCCGCCAGCACCCGGTCGTACGCCGCGATGAAGCCGGGGCGGACGTTCTGTGCCTTCGCGTAGAGCCGTCCGGCCCAGTACCGCCGGCTGAACTCGCCGGTGAGCAAGGTGAGCAGACCGCGTGGATCGAGCAACTCCTGCTGGTGCTGCCAGGCCCGGGTGATGGCCGCGATCGTGTCCTCGGGGTAGTAGGTTCGCGTGAAGGCGCCGTAGAAACCGGCACCCCGGACCGCCAGCGCCGCCTCGGCCGACATCGCCTGCTGCGCCGTGCCGATGGTCAGGTGCTCGGGAACGGACACCTCGCTGACGACGGCGCCGAGCTTCTCGAACACCTCGATCGCCTGCTGGACGGAGTCGGTGACGGCTTCGGTCGCGCCGTCGAAACCTTCCCGCAGGACACCGATCCGCAGGCCCTCGACGTCGCCGGTCAGCCCGGTCGTCGCGTCGTACCGCTCGGGGACCTCACGGGTCTGCCTCGGGTCGAGGCCGTCGTACCCGGCGACGGCCTCGAGGGCGAGAGCGGCGTCGCGGACCGACATTGTCATCGGGCCGGTGTAGTCGATGCTCTGGTCCGAGCCGAACCCGATGCCGAAGTGCGAGATCAGGCCGAACGTCGGCTTGTGCCCGACGGTGCCCGACCACGATGCCGGGATCCGGATCGAGCCGCCCTGGTCGCCGCCGAACGAGATGTCCACGTCTCCGTCGACCAGCGCGGCCGCGGAACCCGACGACGACCCGCCGGTCAGGTAGTCCGGATTATGCGGGTTCATCGGCCGGCCGTAGTCGCCGACACCGCCGCCGAATCCGAAACCGCCGGCGAGCCCGTTCATCACGTTCTTGCCGACGACCGTGGCGCCGGCCTCCAGCGCGCGCTGTACGACGGTCGCGTCGAAGTCGGGCACATGCCCGGACAGCACGTGCGCGCCGAACGCCATCGGCATCCCGGCCACCGCGATGTGGTCCTTGTAGCTGACGGTCCGGCCGGTGAGGATGCCCTCGCCGCTGCCGGGGACGGAACACTTCCAGGTCCAGGCGTTGTGCGGGTCTTCGTCCGCGCCGGGCCGGTAGCCGGGTTCGCGCGCGCCGGGGAACCGCGGCGGCCGGACCTCCGGAGTGCGGCTCTGGACGAAGTCGTCGAACTCGGCCAGCATCCGGCCCAGATGCAGGCGGAAGACCGCCGCCTCCTCGGTGCCGAGGGTGACGCCGAGCCGCTCGGCAGCGGCTTGCAACTCGGGAAGATCGGGAACTCGGTACATGGCAGCCTCCTCGATCGTTTGATGCACCGACGGTCGCCGGGCCCGGTTACGTCGTGCGCCCAGTCGCGTTCGTACCGTGTTAAGCGGGTTCGGCGGACCGCCAATCGGGCGCTGACCTGGGCGGATCCGGCGGCGGCAGCCCGGCAACGCGGGTCCTCCGCCGGGCCAGCGCCGGGCATTGGGCAAGTTGGCGCCCAGTTCGCACCGGTGTCACCTGGCGGTCATCCGCGGAGAGCACCTTCGGGTCATGAAACTGAGTCGCCGCCAACTCCTTGCCGCCTCCGCCGTCGCCGGTGCGTCTGTCGCCGTGCCCGGGGTCGCTGCCGCAGCACCGAACCTTGTCCGTCGTGGTCGCGCCGCGCTGCCGTCCGGCATCGCGAGCGCCGACGTGACGCCGAACTCGGCCGTCGTCTGGTCGCGCGCCGACCGGCCCGGCCGGCTGGTCGTGCAGCTGACCAGCCACGGGCGTTTCGACAAGGCGATCTGCCTGCGCGGCCCGAAGGCGGACGCCGCGGACGACTTCACCGCGCGGCTGCCGCTGCGCGGTCTGCGCCCGGGACAGCGCTACGACTATCGGCTCGGCTTCGAGGACTCCGATGGCCGGATCGGCGAGACGCTGGACGGTTCGTTCGCCACTCCGGGGCGCAACCGGCCGGTGTCGTTCGTGTTCACCGGCGACACCGCGGGCCAGGGGTACGGCATCAACCCCGAGCTCGGAGGGATGATCGCGTACAAGGCGATGCACGACACCCGGCCGGACTTCTTCCTGCACTCCGGCGACAACATCTACGCCGACGGCCCGATCCAGGCCGAGCTGAAAGTTGCCGACGGCACGGTGTGGAAGAACGTGGTGACCGAGGAGGTCTCGAAGGTCGCCGAGACGCTCGCCGAGTACCGCGGCCGGTACAAGTACAACCTGCTCGACGAGAACGTGCGCTCGCTGTACGCCGACGTACCGCTGGTCGCGCAGTGGGACGACCACGAGACGCTGAACAACTGGTACCCGGGCGAGATCCTCACCGACAACCGGTACACCGAGAAGCGGGTCGACGTACTCGCGGCGCGGGCGAAGAAGGCCTTCCTCGAGTACCTGCCGATGGAACACGTCGGCGGGCGGGACCGGATCTACCGCAAGGTGAGCTACGGCCCGCAGCTCGACGTGTTCTGCCTCGACATGCGCACGTTCCGCGGCGCGAACCCGGTGCCGTCGACGGTCGGCCCGGTGGCGATGCTCGGCGCCGAGCAGGCCGCCTGGCTGGTGCGTGAGGTCGCGGCGTCGCGGGCCACCTGGAAGGTGATCGCCAGCGACATGCCGCTCGGTCTCCTGGTCCCGGACGGTGACCTGATCGAGGCGGTCGCGAACGGTCTGCCCGGTGCGCCCGGCGGTCGTGAGCACGAGATCGCCTGGGTGCTCAGCCAGTTCAAGAAGCGCAAGGTCCGCAACGCGATCTGGCTGACGGCCGACGTGCACTACGCCGCGGCGCACCACTACGACCCGTCGCGAGCGGCGTTCACCGACTTCGACCCGTTCTGGGAGATCGTCGCCGGGCCGATCAACGCCGGCACCTTCGGGCCGAACGCATTGGACAGCACGTTCGGGCCCGAGGTCGTGTGGTCGAAGGCGGCCGACTTCCCGAACCAGTCGCCGGCAGCCGGCAACCAGTTCTTCGGGCACACCCGGATCGACCCGCGGACCGGCGTGTTCAGGGTCTCGCTGCGGAACCTGTTCGGCGCGGTGCTCTGGAGCAAGGACATCACCCCGGCCCGTAGTTGAGGGCCAGTCGTGCTCACCGGGCTCCGGCGCCTGCGCGGGATGCCGCCAGCCGGAGCCGGTGAGTACGACGTCACACCCGCTGTAGAACCTCTGCGCCGGGACCGACGAGCTGCGGCAGTACGACGCGACGCCCGGTGAGCAGCAGGAGCAACGACAGCACGGGACCGCGGAGCTCCGGCCCGTCGCCGACGCTCCACTCGATGTCGTCGGCGACCAGTCTCAGACCGTCGTACGGCACCGGCTTGAAGACCTTGGACAGCCGCGTGCCCCGGCATTCCCAGACGCGCGAGGCCGCCGTCGCGGCGACCTCTGGCGGGACGGCGAGCGTCCGGCCGATCGGGATCGCCAGGTCCTGCCCGTGGACGACGATGTCGATCAGCGTCTCTCGCGGCGTGACGCCGAGGTTGTGCCGGCGGGAGCCGACCATGCCGCGGATCTCGCTGATGAGCTGTTCGGTCGGCAGGGCCGCCTGGTCGCGGGCGGAGGTCTGGATCATCCAGTTGAGGCTGTGAACGCCCGGATGCTTCAGGGCGAGGCGGAGTACGTCGCCGATGGTCGTCTGCTGGAGGGTGAGGTGGCCGGCGACGTCGCGCACGGTCCAGCCGTCGCACAGCGAGCGGTGCGACCAGTCGTCCGGCCCTAGCGTTGCTAGCAATTCGGCCGTGCGCAGCCGCTGCGCATCGATCGCGGCCCAGAGTTCGTCGTCGTTCATGACCGTGCCTTCGTTTTGTTGGGAACGTAGCGCACATCGGGCGGCGCAGTCCGGGTGCGTTTGAGTTCGTAGAAGTCAGGACACCCCGCGAGCAGCCGTACGCCGTCGAACAGGCGGAGCGCGTCGTCGCCACGGGGGACCGCGTTCAGGACCGGTCCGAAGAAGGCAGCCCCGTCGATGTGGACAACCGGCGTACCGCCGTCGATCCCCACCGGAAGAGTTCCTTCGTCATGGCTCCGCCGCAGCGCTTCGTCGTACTCCGTGGTGTCGGCGGCGGCCGCGAGCGTCGCGGGCAGTCCGGCCACGCTCAGGGCCGCTGCCGAGGCGTCGCGGTACTCCGTTGGCGTCGGGTAGCGCCAGTGGTCGAAGATCAGGTTGCCGAAAGCACCGTGCCAGGTCCGGAACGCTTCACTGCCGTGGTGCGTGACGACTGCGGTCGCGACCCGGGACGGACCCGTCGACGCGTCGAGGTGCCGGCTGTAGCTGTCGTCGCGGCTTTCGTTGAGCATCAGCAGGCTCATCACGTGGTAGCTCAGGTCGAGCTCGCGGTGCTGGGCCACCTCTCGTAGCCAGCAGGCCACCACCCAGGTGTAGGGGCAGACGGGGTCGACGTACAGGTCCACACGGGGTGCTGTACGTGCCGCTTTGGTGCCTAGGCGCTCAGCGAAGTAGGTGCTGGTGACCTGGTCCCACAGGTCGAGGTCGGCGCCGGTCTGGTCGTGTCGCGTCATGTTCCTCAGCGTCCGCCGCCTGGAGGCCTGGCGCATCGTCCGAAATGCTCATCGCTTACTCACCCAGGCGGCCACCTGGGCGCGGTTCGCGAAGTTGAGCTTGGTCAGGATGTGCTGGACGTGGTTCTGGGCGGTTCGTTCGGAGATGACCAGTGCAGCGGCGATCTCCCGGTTGCTGAGGCCGTTGGCGACCAGATCGGCGACTTCCCGCTCGCGCTGACTCAACGGGCCCGCGGGCGGTGCCAGCTTTTGGATCCAGGGAGTCATCCCCAGTGTTTTCGCCAGCGGCAGCGTCTCGGCGGCCAGGGCTCGGGCCCGCGCTGTATCACCGGACTGCTCGTACACGTCGGCCAGCAGACAGGCGGCCTCGACCGCGAAGCCGGGCGCACCGATCGCTCGACAGAGCGCACCGGCCTTCTGGAGATCCGCAGCGGCCGCATCCCAATCGCTGAGCGAGGCAGCGCACGCACCGAGTACCAGTTCGACCGGACCGAGGAAGTTGGTCGCGCCGGCACCGCCAACGACGTACCGGCCGCGGTGCGGTTCCAGCCGCGCACGAAAGCGCCGTACGTCGTCTGTGCGGCTGAGTGCGGCCGCCACGCGCGCGGCGATGGCGTCCATCAGCAGTTCGGCGGCCCGCATGGGTTGCCAGGACTCGGGGCGGCCGCAGCGTTCGTACGCCGCAGCTGCTTCCTCGAGCCGACCTGCGTCCACCAGTACGAATGCGCGGGCCAGGCGGGCGGACAGGTCCCAGCGGACATCCGTCCCGAACTGCCAGGCCGCGGGGCCCAGCAGGTCCTCGGTGTGACCGCGGTGGTGGCCGAGCAGGATCTGGAAGGCGACCTCGGCACCATGCGCCGCCGGGTGGTCGATCTGACGGAAGCCGGTCAGCGCGTCGTCGAGCAGGGCTTGGGTCTCGTCGAACTCAGCCCTGGCCAGTGCGAGCGACGCCCGTGTGAGCAGCACGTGCCAGCGGCCGTGCGGACCGCTGACACGACCGGCACAGCTCGCGAGTCGGCCTGTCTCGGCTGCGATCGCGGCCAGGTCGCCGGCGTACCAGAGCGCGTCCACCTGCCACAGGCGTCCGCGTAGCTCGATCTCGGCGCGGCCGGTTGACGTACCGAGCTCGATCATCCGGCGTGCCGCGGTGGCCAGTTCGTCGACGTCGTCAGGTCCACTGGTGGCGAGTTGGCGTGCAGTGAGTGCCTCGACGAGCAGGTCGTCGTCGCGGATGCTCTCGGCCTGGCGGAGCGCTTCGCTGCTCGCAGTCGCCGCCTCCGACCAGCGACCGAGGTAGATCGCTGTCTGTGCCTGGCGGGCTAGTAGGTGGACCGTTGTCGCTGCTGAGTGGCTGGGCGTGGCCAGCGCTTCGGTGCACCACTGGTGGATGTCGCCGTCCCACGCGGACTGGCCGATCGGCTCCAGCGTCACTGCCGCGTCTGCGAGCAGGTCGAAGTCCTGCAAGGTGCGTGCGGTCGTGACCGCGGCCTGGGCAGCCGCGTGTGCTGCCGGGAGGTCGCCAGCTGCGACAGCTGCCTGTGCGAGGTTCAGCTGCAGCTGTGCGCGCTCTCGTGGATCTGGTGTCACTGCGGCGGCTGCAGACCAGTGCCGCTGCACCTCGGCCGGCGCGTCCAGGGCCTCCGCTGTACGCCGGTGCAGGTCGGCGCGCTCGCTCAGGGGCAGTCCTGCCTCGGTATCCCGGCGTACGGACTCGTCGGCGAACCAGGCCTCGCCGACGTCCGCTGCGACGACCAGAACGCCCGCACGCACCAGTGCGTCCAGGGCGTCCAGGAAGTCCTTCGGCGGTAGGTCGACGACCCGCTGGAGTACGTCGAGACGCACCCGCTCACCGGCCACTGCAGCGGCACCCAGCAGCAGGTCATTAATCACGCTCGCAGTGTGACCGTCACGAGCTAGGTTTGTCAGCATGACCTATCCGGAAAGCCGCCGTGACGATGTGGTCGAGACGTTGCACGGGCACCAGATCACCGACCCTTACCGCTGGCTGGAAGACCCTGACTCGGCCGACACCCAGGACTGGGTGAACCGGCAGAACGAGTACACGCAGGCCGAGCTGGCCGGGTACTCCGAGCGCGGCTGGTTCCAGACCACCATGGCCGAGATCCTCGCCCGCCCACGCGCCGGCGTACCGGTCAAGAAGGCGGGCTGGTACTTCGTCGGGCGCAACGACGGCACGCAGGCACAGGACGTGATCTACGTTGCCGATTCGCTCGACGAGCTGGTGTCCCGCGGTCGCGTGCTGATCGACCCGAACACCCTCTCCGAGGACGGCACCGACTCACTCGGCTCGTTCACCGTGAGCCCGGACGGGAAGTACTTCGCGTACGGCATCAACGAGAGCGGCAGCGACTGGACGACGTTCCGGCTGCTCGACATCGCGGCTGGTGCGCCGGTCGACGATGTGGTGTCGGAAGCCAAGTTCAGCGAGGCGACGTGGCTTCCGGACAGTTCGGCGTACCTGTATCTGCACTACCCGGCCAGCGGGCGCAGCGAGGGGACCGAGACGGCGTCGCTCGGTGGTGGGAGGCTGATGCTGCACAGGGTCGGCACACCGCAGTCCGAGGACGAGCTGGTGCTGAGCTTCCAGGGCAAGGACCAGTACTTCTTCATGCCTGAGGTGTCCGACGACGACCGCTACCTCGTAGTCCACATCACCGAGGGGACAGACCCGAGCACGCGGCTCTGGGTCTATCCGATCGCCTCCGACGGCTTCGGTGAGCCGGTGAAGGTCGTCGACGAGTTCGCGGACGAGATCGCCTTCGTACGGATGTCCGGCGACCAGCTGGTACTGCGGACCGACCGGGACGCGTCCCGTGGCCGCGTGGTCCTCTCTACGCTGGCCGGCGAGTTCACCGACCTCGTCCCGGAGGGCGAGTCGACACTGCAGGCAGTCCGCGGTACGGCGGACGGCCTGGCCACGTTGACGCTTGTCGACGCGCAGCCGGTGCTGACGCTCTACGCGTTGGACGGGTCGGGGCAGCGTGTCGTCGACGTATCGGGTGGGGGAGTGGTCGGCCTCAACGCCGGACCGGAGTACGACGAGCTGTTCATCGGGCTGTCGACGACAACCGACCCCACGCTCGCGTACGCCGTTTCGACCGGGTCAGGCGACGTACGCGCGTTGCCGGAGCTGGTCCGAGGCTCTGGTGGATTCACCTCGCCGCAGGTCACCGTCACACGCCGGATCGCTCCAGGCCGTGACGTGCCCTACTTCCTGATCACCCGGTCCGACCTCGACTTCGAGACGCCGCGTCCGACGCTCATGTGGGGGTACGGCGGGTTCCGCATCCCGATCGAGGCCGACTACCGCCCCGGCTGGCCGGCGTGGCTCGCTGCAGGCGGCGTACTCGTGATCACGAACCTGCGCGGTGGCGGCGAGTACGGGACCGAGTGGCACGACGCGGGGCGGCTCAAGAACAAGCAGAACGTGTTCGACGACTTCATTGCGGTCGGTGAACACCTGCGGGACACCGGCGTGACCACACCGGCGCAGCTGGCCATCCACGGTCGCAGCAACGGCGGTCTGCTCGTCGGCGCGGTCATGACGCAGCGGCCAGACCTCTTCGCCGTCGCACTGCCCGGTGTGGGGGTCCTGGACATGCTGCGGTTCCACCTGTTCACCGTGGGAGCGGCGTGGGCCTCCGACTTCGGTCTGCCGGACGACCCGGAGCAGTTCGAGGACCTCTTGGCGTACTCGCCACTGCATCGCGTCAGCGACGGTACGGCGTACCCGGCAACTCTCGTGACCACAGGTGACCACGACGACCGGGTGGTTCCGTTGCACAGCCACAAGTTCATCGCGGCGCTGCAGCATGCCCAGTCCGGTCCGCAGCCGGTCTTGACTCGGGTCGAGGTCAACACCGGCCATGGCTTCGGAAAGCCCGCCGCGATGATCGCGGCGGAGTGGGCGGACCTACTGGCGTTCGCTGCTCACCATGTAGGTCTCGTACCTCCTGAGCAGTAGGAGGGCCGTTTCACCAGATGCGTGGGTTCACCAGATGTGGGGTGCTTGGAGATCGCGGGGATCGTCGGCCGGCTGACAGCCGTGCGCGCTCTCCGCGTACTCCGTGCGCGTCCCGCTCGTGGCCAGCGTCCGTACGGCGTTGACGAGCCGGTCCACGTGCTCACGGGTAGTTCCGAGGCCGAGGCTGGCGCGGACCGCCGTACCGTGCTCGGTGGAACCGGCGAGGAGGTGGCCGACGAGCGGGTGCGCGCAGAACTTGCCGTCCCGGACGCCAATGCCGTACTCCGCGCTCAGCGCCGCGGACACCAGGGTCGAGGTCAGACCGGCGACCGTGAAGCAGACCGTGCCGACACGGTCCGCGTCCTCGCCGAAGATCGAGTACGTCGTGACGCCGGGGATCTGGGCGAGCCCTGTGCGCAGACGGGCCAGCAGGCTGCGCTCGTGCTGCTCGATCGCGTCGCGGTGCTTGCTGATCGCGGCACAGGCACTCGCCAGAGCGATCGCGCCGATGACGTTCGGGGAGCCGCCCTCGTGGCGGGCCGGACCGGTCGTCCACACCACGGTGTCGCTCGTGACGGCGTGGGTCGCGCCGCCTCCGTGCAGGTACGGGTCGGCGGCGTCGAGCCAGTCGGAGCGGCCGATCAGTGCGCCCGCGCCGTACGGCGCGTAGAGCTTGTGACCGGACAGGGCGACCCAGTCGACGCCGAGCGCGGCGATGTCGACCAGCCGGTGTGGGGCGAGCTGCGCGGCGTCCAGGCAGACGCGCGCGCCGTGCGCCTTGGCCACCTTGGCGATGTCGGCGATCGGGAAGATCTCGCCGGTGACGTTGGACGCGCCGGTGATCACCACGAGCCGCGGACCCTCGGGCGCCTGACGGAGCGCGTCGGCGATACGGGTCACGGCCTCGGCCGGGCTCGACGGCGCTGTGAGCCGCACAGTCCGGTCGCTGGGCCAGGGCAGGAGCGCCGCGTGGTGCTCGGACTCGAACACGATCACGGTCGCGTCCGCCGGCACCGCACGGGCCAGCAGGTTCAGCGCGTCGGTGGTCTGCCGGGTGAAGATCACCTGGTCGTCCGCACGGGCGCCGACGAAGGCGTGCACCTCGGCGCGCGCCCGCTCGTACCACTGGGTGGTGATCCGCGAGGCGTACCCGTTGCCGCGGTGCACCGACGCGTACGACGGCAGCGCGGCCTCGACACTGGCCCGGACGGACTCCAGACACGGCGCGCTCGCACCGTGGTCGAAGTTCGCGTAGTCGGTGACCCGGCCGTCGGCGAGCGGGACCAGGAGGTCCGAGCCGACCGTGGCGGGGATGCTCCCGGTCGCGAGCCGGGCGATCGCCGGCCGCGGAGTCGTCGTACTGGCCGGCTCGAGAATGGACAGGATCGACATGATGCTGCTCCCAGGGAAGTCCGCACTTGCCGAGCGGGGTATCCGCACGGCCTGGTCTTCACCCGGGGCACCCCACCGCGGAGGAGGGTTGCCGGCCAGCTAGCCGGGGCTTGTCGCTGACACTCATGACCTGCCGAGAACCGTAACGAACGGGCTACGGCCGGCGCCAGTGCCTATCTCGCTCAATGAGATAGGCGGTCACATCGTGAGATGGCTACCGGGTGGGAGCGGGGCCTGTCGACCCGCGGATGATCAACCGCGTCTCCAGCTGCACCAGGGCGGGCCGGTCGTCGCCGTCGGCGTCGAGTTGCTCCAGCAGGAGATCCACGGCGACGGCGCCCGCCTCGGCGCCGGGCACATGGATCGATGTCAGCGTGGGATAGGCGACATCGGACATCGGGCTGTCGTCGATGCCGATCACGCTCACGTCGCGCCCCACCACCAGCCGGTGCTCGGCCAGCCTCGCCATCAGGCCGAGCGCGATCAGGTCGTCGTACGCGATGACCGCGGTCGTCCCGCTGGACTGCACCAGGTCGGCCGCGCGGACGCCGGCCTGGACCTGCGGCTCGAACGGGCCGAACTCGACCAGCTCGACGCCGTACTGCGCGCACGCCTCCTGCAGCGCGGTCCGCCGGCGCTCGTTGGACCACGACCGGCGCGGTCCGTTCAGGTAGCAGATCCGGCGATGGCCGAGCGCGGTGAGGTGCTGAACGGCCTGGGTGATGCCGTCGGAATTGTCGATGATCACGCTCGGCGCACCCTCGACCTGCCGGTTCACGAAGACGACCGGCGACAGCTCGATGAACTCGGCCAGCCGCTGCTCCGCCGTCCGCGGCGAGACCAGGATCAGGCCGTCGGCCTGCTTGCTCAGGACGGCGGCCCGTTCGAGCTCGTCGCTGGCGTGCTCGTCGGTGTCGGCCAGCAGGACCGCGGTGTTCTTCCGCCCGGCGCGCGCCTGGACCGCCTTGATGATCGGCGGGAAGAACGGGTTCGCGATGTCCGGCACGATCAGTCCGATCACGCCGGTCCGCCCGACCGCGAGCGCCCGGGCGATCGGGTTGGTCATGTAGCCCATCTCGCGGGCGACCCGCTGGATCCGTTCCCGGGTCTGCGGGTTCACCCGGTCCGGGTCGGACAACGCCCGCGACACCGTCGACAAGGACGTATCGCAGGCTTTCGCGATGTCGGCCAGAGTGACCCTCACCGTTCTCCCTCCCGACGGCGCCGAAGCGACACCGCAAACCCTAGCCGAAACGTTGCCGTCTACTGGTCGTTGCCGAGGCGTGCCGACGACTCGTCGTCGAGGAACAGCC
Organism: Kribbella sp. NPDC055110; assembly: GCF_053607525.1. NCBI lineage: Bacteria > Bacillati > Actinomycetota > Actinomycetes > Propionibacteriales > Kribbellaceae > Kribbella > Kribbella sp. NPDC055110. The sequence goes on along the minus strand of NZ_JBSGTS010000014.1, from coordinate 153,663 downwards.
GCACGTGCGGTGTCGTCTGCAGGATGGACGCAGGGCAGTCCGGGGTCACCGGGCCGGTCAAGGCTCGTTCGACCGCGGGCGCCTTGCGGGCTTCCGGCGTGATTACCAGCACGGTGCGCGGCCGCAGCAGCGCGTGGATCGTCAGCGACAGCGCTTGTTCCGGAGTTTCCGCCAGCGATGGGAAGTGGCCCTCACCGACCTGCTGCTTACGGGCGGCCTCGTCGAGCGTCACCAGGTGGATGAGCTCACGCGTCTCGAAGTCGGCGGGCGGGTCGTTGAACGCGAGGTGGCCGTTCTCCCCGATCCCCATCACGCAGATCGCCGGGTCGAGGGTGCGGAGCAGTTCGCCGTACCGCTCGAGCTCCTCCTCGATCGGCTCATGGTCGCCCTCGACGCCGTGGAAAGCCTTGAGCTTCACGAACGAGGCCAGGTTCTCGTGCATCCACCGGCGGAAGCTGGCCGAGTGGTTCTCGTCCATGCCGAGATACTCGTCCATGTGCAGGACGGTCAGCCGGGACCAGTCGATGTCGTCGCGTTCGCGGGCGGCCTTGATGAAACCCAGTTGCGAGTTCCCGGTCGCCAGAATGACGGCGATCTCGTCCCGCTCCGCGAGCTCCGCCTTGACGGCGGCAGCGAAGTGTTCGGCGGCGGCCGTGCTGAGCTCGTCGGGCGAGTCCGCGACGAACACCTCGAGCGCGCCGTACCGGAGTTGTTTCACCGTGATGGTTCCTTTCCAGTTGATGAGTCGTTGTCGTTCCAGTGGCCGCCGACGGCGACGGCCTTGAGGGTGAGGTCTTCGTTGAACAGCGCGAGGTCCGCGTGGCAGCCGGCCGCGATCCTGCCGACGTCGTCGAGACCGGCGGCGCGGGCCGGGACGGCCGACGCCATCGCGACGGCCTCGGGTAGTGCGATTCCCAGCGCCTGCACAGCGATCGGGATCATCTGCGGCAACAGCGTCGTACTGCCTCCGAACGCCGTCCGGTCGAGCGTCATGCCGACGCCGTCCGCGACCACGTACTCGCGTCGGCCCATCCGGTAGCGCTCGCCGTCGGGCAGGCCGGCGCCCGGCGTGGAGTCCGAGACCAGACACAGCCGTCCGCGCAGGCAGCGGTGCGCCAGCCGGAGCAGGGTCGGTGGAAGGTGCTTGCCATCAGCAATCATTTCCACGGTCAGGTCGTCGGACGTCAGGGTTGCCTCGAGCAGACCGGGCTGCCGCCACGGCCCCCGCCGTACCGTGCTGGACTGGCCGCTGAAGATGTGAATCACGTGCCGCAGCCCGGCCTCCTGACAGGCGCGCAGGTCCTCGTCGCGGCCGTCGCTGTGTCCGGCCGCGGGCAGGATGTCCGCGTCGACCAGCCGCCGGGTCAGGGCCACGGCACCGGGCAGCTCAGGGGCGAAGCTGATCATCCGGATCGCGGCGGCCTGTTCGAGCAGCCGGTCGATCGAGCCGTCGTCCGGAGAGCGCAGATTGTCCGGGTCCTGCGCACCGCACTGGGCGCGAGCGAAGTACGGCCCTTCCAGATGCGCACCCGGTACGCGCGGCAAGCCCGGGTCGCCGTGGACGGAGGCGATCGCACCCACGGCTGCCTCGATGTCCTCCAGCGGAGCGGTTGCGATGGTCGGAAGCACGGTGGTGACGCCAGCGGCCAGCAGGGCAGAGAGAGCGGCGCGGGTCGCGGGCTCGGTGCCCTCGTTGAAGCTGTGTCCGCCGGCGCCGTGCGTGTGGACGTCGATCAAACCCGGCGTCAGGATCCCGTCGCCGAGATTCCGGCGTACGGCGTCCGCAGGGACCTCCGACGCCGTGACGATCGCCTCGATCCGGCGGTCGCGGACGAGCACGGCATGTTCGTCGAGCACGACGTCCTCGAGGACCACGCGCGGGCCGACCAGCGCCTCAACGGGCATCGGCGGCAACCTTCGCCCACACAGCCGGCGGGGCCTTGAACCAGTCGTCGCCGGCGAAGTACTGGAACATACCGAACCCGGTATCCCGGCAGCGGTCTTCCCACACCAGATCCAGTTCGGTGTAGGACGCTGAGCCATGACCCGGGGGAGTGAGGTCCGGGCGCGACAGGAAATCGCTGCGCGGCCACAGGCTCCGGTTGCGGAAGCACACCCCCTTCAAGAGGTTCTCCTCGAACCACGTCCGCTGCGACGGCATCATCAGCCGGTCCTCGATACCAGGGCCGGCAACCACGTGATGCCGTACGTCGGTGCCGAGGTCGCGGATCGTCCGCAGGTCGGCGGGGCCGTCCGGTGTCACGACGGCAACGTCGAAGGTCGGATCGAGCATGACCCAGCGGCCCAGTCGTTCGCTCCACACCTCGCTGACGAAATGACCGTCGTACCCGTTGATCGAACCGGTGAGCACCGCGCAGCGCGCGGGGATCCCGAGCGCCTGACACGCCGCGGTCAGCACCAGCGCGTAGTGCACGCACATCACCACCGGGAGGTTGCCCGCATGGCCTTGCTCGCTCGCACCCCAGGAAAGGATCGTCGGCGGGTCCCACGGCGTGTACTGGCTGGCCTCGCTGGTGTTGCGGTACCGCCACGACCGGCAGACCCACGTGCTCAGCGCCTGCGCTGTGGCCAACGGATCGCTCGACTGCAGAGCCTCCGCCGGCAACTGCCCGAGGAACTCTCGTACGGCGGGATGCTCGACGTCCTCCCAGACGTGCGCCGGCGGATGCGGGTCGTCGACGCCCTCGACGCGCGCCCGAACCACGTAACGCCCTGGCGCCAGGTGGAGGTGGCCGATCCGATCGGCCGACCAGGTGCCCCCGGCATCGATCGACAACTCGTCACCACCGCCGGTCGTGTAGTCGACGCCGACGGTCCACGCGTCCATCGCATTGCCGTACGACGACAGCGTGACGGGGCCGGTGCGCGCGCCGGCTGGAAGCACCAGTTCTCGCCACGTCAGCACGTGATCGTTGGTCGCGGGGATCGCGCCGACCGGAGTATCACCGACGTGGACCTCGAGCGGTGGTCCGTCCGGTCGGTGCGATCGCGCCAGCACGTACAGCGTCTCGGCGCCGGCGTCGAGGTCGAGCCGGCTGCGCGCGTGCCGCCGGCCGTTGACCTCCTCGCCCAGGGTCGCCACGACCCGGCCTGCTTCGGTTGCTACCAGCCCACTCATTTGCCGGCTCCCAGGGTGAGGCCCGCCATGATCCGGTTCGACAGCGCGACGAACACGATGAACGACGGGACGACGATGATCATGACCGCCGCGAACATGGCGGCCCAGTTGCTGTTGTACTGCATGGTCTGGCGCAGCCCCATCAGGCCGACCGGCAGCGTCTTGTTCCCGTCCGAGCTCAGCAGCAGCTGGGCGAGCAGGAACTCCTGCCAGATCATCACGAAGTTGAAGATCGCGGCCGTGAACAGCCCGGGCGTCGCGATCGGCATCATGATCCGCCAGAAGATGCCGAGCTCGGAGCAGCCGTCGACCGCCCCGGCCTCCTCCAGTTCCGAGGGCAGCGACCTGAAGAAGCCGGTCAGCAGGATGATCGTGAACGGGATGGACACGCCGACGTACGTCAGCGTCAGGCCGGCCCGGGTGTCGATCAGCCCGATCTGCACCAGTAGCACGTAGAGCGGCACGAGGATCAGCTGGAACGGCAGTCCCATGCCCGCGATGAAGTAGTAGTTGATCAGCGTGCTGCCGCGGAAGGGGATCCGGGACAGCACATATGCGGCCGGTGCGGAGATCGCCACCGTGATCACCACCGACAGGCTGGTGACCAGGACGCTGTTGATGAAGTAGAGGCCCATGTGTCCGGTGGTCCAGGCGGCGTCGTAGTTCTGCGTCGCGGCACCGGCCGGATCCTTGGGCAGCGCCCACGGCGAGCCGAAGATCTCGACGTTGTTCTTGAGCGACCCGCTGAACAACCAGAGCAGGATGAAGATCGTCAGGGCCGCCCACAGCCCGAGCACGACGTAGTACGGGAGGTTCCCGATCACCCGGGCCGGCGTCAGTCGAGGCGTGTCGCGCTCGAGCGGGCGTTCCCTGGCCGATGTGACGACTTGTGTCGCTGAGTCCATGTCAGTACTCGATCCGTTCCCGACGGGTGATGAGTCGCAGTACGGCGACGCCGGCGACGACGCAGGCGAGCAGTACGACGCCGAGCGCTGTCGCGTAGCCGAGCTCGAAGACCGGGGTGTACGCGCCGACCGCCCGTTCCCAGATGAAGATGGTCATGGTGAAACCCGACCGCGGCGGCGAGGGGAAGGTGGTCGCCACGATGAGGTCGAAGATCTTCATCGCGGAGATCAGCCACAGCACCATGGCGACCACCAGGACGTCCCAGGTCATCGGAAGGGTGATGAGCCAGAACGTCCGCCAGTCCGAGGCGCCGTCCATCTTCGCCGCCTCGAAGTAACTCTTCGGGATCTTGTCGATCCCGGCCATCAGGATGACCAGGTAGAAACCCATGTAGGTCCAGATCACCGCGATCGTGAGCGACGGGATGATCAACTTCGGACCCAGCCAGGTCTGGTCCAGCGAGCCCAGCCCGACCGCGTCCAGGAACGCGCTGAGCGGACCCCAGGACCGGTTGTAGACGAACTGCCAGATCATTCCGACGCCGACGCCCGGCAGCACGATCGGGAAGAACATGATCGCCCGGAAGAACTTCTTGCCGCGGATCTCCCGTTGCAGGATTGCGGAGAAGAGGAACGCCAGGCCGAAGATGCCGGCACCGCCGCCGACGGCGATCACCGCCGTGTTGCGCAGCGAGACCCAGAAGGTCGGGTCCGAGAGCAGATGCCGGTAGTTCCCGAACCCGATGTAGGTCATCCGGGTGGTGAACCCGTTCCACTGGAACAGGCTCACCCGGACGGCGTCGAAGGCCGGGTACACGAAGATCAGCGTGTAGACAGCCAGCGCCGGGAACAGGAACGGCACCACCACGCTTCTGCGTCCTGTACGTCTCACGGTCAGGTCCTCAGCTGCTCGGCGGGGTGTTGGTCGACCAGAACTTCTTCGTGCCGTCGGACAGGCAGCTGATGAAGTCCGACGGGCCGGACTGCATCAGGAAGAAGCGGTCGTCACAGCGGTTGTAGACCTCGGTCATGTACTTCGGGATGTCGTCGTTCAGGCCGCCGCGCTGACCCATCACCTTGTAGGTCTTCAGCACCTCGGCCTGGGCGAGGTGGGTCGGGGGAGTCGGCGCGTTCTTGGTAGCGGTCGGGAAACCGGCCTTCGGCAGTTCGGTACCGGCGCCGGCCGCGGACGTCATGAACTTGACCCACTTCACGGCCGCGTCCGGATGCTTGGAGTTCTTCATCACCGCGTACACGTTGGCCCAGTACTCGACGAGATCGTTGCCCTTGCCGCCGGCAACGTTCGGGAACGCGAACATGCCCATCGAGAAGTCCTTCGGGGCCTGCGACTCGACCTCCTTCGGCAGCCACGCGCCCATCAGCATCATCGCGGTCTTGCCGTTCACCCACTGGGCCTGCGCCGCCGGGTAGACCGAGCCTTCGAAGCCCTTCTGGAAGTCGCCGGCGTCCTGCAGCTGACGGACCATGTTCGCCGCCTGGAGGAAGACCGGCTGCTTCCACAGCTCTCCGGTCTTGTCGTACGCCGCCTTGCGGAACGAGTCCAGACCGGCCAGCCGGATCGCCAGGTAGCTGAACCACCAGTTGTTGTAGAAGTCGAGGCTGCCGTCGGCGCCGAGCGGCGAGACGCCGGGGTCTTTCGCCTTCAGCGTCTGGATCAGCTGCAGGAACTGGTCCCAGGTCATCCCGGTGACCGGCGGTCTCAGGCCGGCGTCGGCCAGCATCTTCGCGTTGTACCAGAAGCCCGAGACGTACACGTCGCGAGGGATCTCGTACGCCCCGTCCTTCTCGGCGAAGGCCTGCACCGATCCGGGCGCGAACTCGTCGAGCCACTTGCCGGTGGTGGCGCCGTACGCCGGTTGCTGCAGGTAGGAGTCGAGGTTCAGGGCCTGGTGGGTCAGCACCACGGCACTGCGGACCCGGTCGTTGGAGTGGTCAACGATGTCGACCTGCTGGCCGGCGTTGATCGCACCCTGCAGTTTGGTGAGGACGTCGCGACCGGCCCAGTTGATCTCGACCGTGATGTCCGGGTTCTCCTTCATGAACCGGTCGGTGGCGGATTGCATCAGCTGTTGCAGCGGTTCGCCGGTGCTGAACATGCTCCAGTAGACGATCTTGGTCTTGCCGCCGGAGTCGCCGCTGGACCCGCCGGCCGACACCGGCCCCGAACAGGCGGCCGCGCCGGCGGCCAGGGTCAGGGCAGCGACGATCGCCGTTGCGCGCTTGCGAAATCTCATCTCGAACCTCGATCTGGTTGCATGAGCAGTTGGGCGTTGCCGCTCAGGACGGTTGCCTCCGCCTCCGGGGAGAGCCGGAGGTCACGGATCTTGCTCAACTGGAAGGTCTGCCAGTACGGGTCGCCGAAGCCGGCGTCGGAGCCGAACAGCAGCCGGCTGGTGCCGACCTCGTCGACCATCCGGCGCAGGCCCGCCGGTGGTGCCCCGGACGGAATGACCCACAGGTTGTCCACACGCTGCAGCGCGGCCACGGCTTCGACCCAGAGGTCGTGCAGGCCGCCGTGGCCGAGGATCACCGGAACGCCGGGATGACGCTCGGCGAACGCGGCGATCTGCAGCGGTGACGAGTTGGGTGGGGTGCCGTCATGGAACACCACCGGGATCCCCAGTGTCTCGAGCGCCGTACCGAGGTCGTCCATACCGGGCTCGATCGGCGAGAAGCCTTGCAGCCAAGGGTGCAGCTTCAGCCCTCGCGCCCCCGCCTCGACGGCCCGGTGGAGTTCGTCCACCGCGCCGGAGAGATGGGGGAAGACAGTGCAGAACGGAACGAGCCGGTCCGGTGCCGCGGCGCAGAACGCCCGTACGACGTCGTTGTGGTGCGGGTCGGGATCGCTCAGGCCGGCGGTCGTGAACACCCAGGCCACATCGACACCCTGGGTGTCGCACAAGGCCAGGAATCCCTCCGGACCCGTTCCGAGCTCCGGTGGGTAGAACGAGTCGGGCGGTAGATGGGTGTGCGCGTCGATGATCATGACGACGCACCTCCTCCGAAGACCCGCCGCGCGGTCCCGCCGAACACCTCGGCCGCGTCCGGTGCGGAGAGGTCCGCAGCACGGTGGTTGGCCAACTCGAGACCGAGCGAGCTCAACGGCGCGTCGGACCCGAACATCACCCGGTGCGCGCCGTACGTCTCGACCAGTTGCCTCAAGCGAGCAGGCAGGCTCCACGAGGTCTCGACGACGACGTTGGCGGCCAGGTCCGCCGCCGTTATGGCGTCGGCCTTCAGATCAGTGCTGCCCGCGTGCCCCATCACGAAGGTCACTTTCGGGAACGTGCGGGCCAGCTCCACAAGCTGCAAGGGCTGTGCGTACGGCGGCGTACCCGTGTGCACGTAGACCGGGACGCCCAGCGTCTGACACTCGGCGATCAACGGATGGACCATCGGGTGGCAGAGCACGAAGCCCTGCAGGGCTGGGTGCAGCTTCAGGCCGACCGCACCGGCGTAGACGGCCCGGCGAAGTTCGGCCACCCCCTGCGCGCCGAACCAGGGGTTCACGGTTGCCATCGGCAACAGCCGGTCGGGATAGGTGGTCGCCGCGGCGAGCATCGCGTCGTTGCCCGCCCGGTTGTCGACGGCGATCTCGCGGTCGGCCGGAATCAGCACGGTCTTGGCGACGCCGTGCTCGTCCATGTCGGCGAGCAGGTGATCGAGGTCGTCGACGGTGTCCACGCCGCGACCGAGATGCCGGTGTCCGTCGATCACGTCAGTCATCGAGCTGACACCGCCACAGGTACGACGAACGCAGCTGGTTGTCGTTCTCGCCCGCGTAGAACACGCCGTCCTCGGCCTCGACGAGCATGTGGATCTTCACCGCGCCGTCGTTGCGGGCGGGATCGAAGATCGGGCCGAGATCGTCCGTCCGGCCGGATGCCCGGTCGTGGCGGAACATCCGCGCCTTGCCGCGCCCTTCGGCGTCGATGCCCTCGTTGCCGGCCCCGTAGATGTGGCCGTCGCGTGCCTGGACCAGACCCGCCAGCCGCCGTCCGGTGAAGGGCTTGCCCAGTGATTCGGCCCGTCCCGTCTCGGGATCGAGCGTGCTCAGGCCGCCGGCCGTCGTACCGACATAGATGAGGCCGTCGTCGGCCAGCAGCATGTGGTCGACCGCCGCGGTGTCCCGCTCCCACGACTTCGGTGGTCCGTAGGGGAACCATTCGAAGGCGTCCTGGTCGGGGTCGTAGCAGAAGTACCTGATCGGTCTCGATCCGAGGTCGTCCTCGAAGGCCCTGTTCTCGCCCCACGTGCCCCAGAGGCGGCCGCGGGGATCGAGCACCGCGTTGTGCGGCTGGCAGATCATCCGGGCATTGCCGACATAGGCCAGCGTCCGGGTCTGCCCGGACAGCAGTTCGTGCACGAACAGGTGCTCTGCCGGATAGGTGAACCCGTAGACCAGGCGCCGCTCGGGGTCGAGCAGGATCGACTGGATGTACTGCCGCCGAACCGGGACGGCCAGCAGTTCGTACCCGCCGTCGGCCGGCCGGTACCGCAGCAGCTTCCCGCCGCCGGCCCGCCGTTGCTGGTCCATGTCGTGCAACATCGCGGTCGCCACCAAGTACGAGCCGTCGCGATCGCGCTCGAGCGACCGGTGGAACTTGGCGTCGAAACGGTCGCCGACCCGGTCGTAGCCGAGCGACTCGAACTTCTGCGTGCCGGGCTCGAAGGTCCAGAAGATGTCGGTGTTGATCGACGTCAGGCCGAGGTAGAGCAGTTCGCGATCGGCGTCCCAGGACAGGCAGTCGAACGAGATCCAGTCGTCGCGGTAGCGCGGATCGGCGCGCAGGTCCTCGATCGACCAGCGGCCGGCGACGGACTGCTGCCAATCGTCGAAGCGACGGTCCCTGAGCGCGTGCGCCTGCACCTTCACGATGGCTCCCTTGATCGTCTGACTGCAAAAGACTACAAGCGCTTGCAGTCTGTGGGAAGACTGATCCCTCGGGATATTTGAGCGTAATCCGTGAGACGCCGCGTTGTTTCGCTGAGGTTTCGCAGCAAGCTTATGAGAGCGCTTGCAGGTCACCTGGCGGTAATATGCCGGGGCCGGTTCCGCGGACCGGCGAGGCACCGGCTTGGATGGTGCGATGACTTGGATCGCACCACCGGTGGAACGGCCCGACGGATCGTTGGTGGCCCCCGAGCGGGAGTTGCTCGCCGGGTACCTGGACTTCTACCGCGCCACCTTGCTGTTCAAGTGCGCCGGACTGACCGCTGAGCAGTTGGCCGAGCGGCCGTCGCCGCCCTCCAACCTGTCGCTGCTCGGCCTGATCCGGCATCTCACCAAGGTCGAGCGGATCTGGTTCCGCATCCACTTCGCAGACTCGCCCGCGGAGCCGCTGTTCGCGCCGGAGCTCGGCAAGGACGCGGACTTCGAGCTGATCGACCCTGCTGACGCGCAGGCGGCGTACGACGGCCTGATCACTGAGTGGAAGCTGTCCGACGACGCTGCCGCCGGTCACTCGCTGGACGACCGCTTCACCTTCAACGGCACCGAGTCGACACTGCGGATGATCTACATCCACCTGATCGGCGAATACGGCCGCCACTGTGGCCACGCCGACCTCTTGCGGGAACAACTCGACGGGACCACAGGCGCGTAACGACGACCTCGGGGGCTTCTAAGGTGCGGGGGTGCCGTTCACCCTCGCCCACCCCGCGGCAGTCCTCCCGCTGTTCCGCCGGCCCTTCGTGGTGTCGGCGCTGGTCGCCGGTGCAGTGGCTCCCGACCTGCTGTACGTCGGCCCGCTCTACCGGATCGCCACGCGGATCAACGGCAACTTCACGCTGACGCTCACCCACGAGTTCACCTCAGCCTTCTGGCTGGACCCGCTGCTGGCGTTGCTGCTCCTCGCCGTCTTCACCCTGGTATTGAGGCGACCCCTCACAGCTCTCGCCCCACCCGCGCTCGCAGCGCGTCTACCTGCACTGGAGCGACTCCGGCCTCCCGGTGCCACGCTCCTGCTCTGGACGGTCGTCTCGGCTGTCCTGGGCGCGTTGACTCACGTGGTCTGGGACTCGTTCACCCACGGCGACGGGTACTTCGTTCGCCAGTTCCCGGGCGTCTTCCGAGCAGAGGTGGTCGGCGGGTGGGACGTGAACCGCATCCTCCAGTACGTCAGCACACTGGGCGGCTGCCTCGTACTCGCGGTGTGGCTCTATCGCTGGTACCGCCGTACGACACCGCAGCGTGTCGACGAGCGCATGCCGACCTGGCTGCGGTACGGCGTCTACGTCGTGGCGATCGGTCTGGCGGTCGGGGGAGTGGTCGTGGAGGCGGGCAGGGTCGACGGCGGGTTCGGCGGCGAGACCGGCGTACGAACGGTGCTCATCGGGCTCGTTTCCGGCGGTCTGATCGCAGTCGGCGCGTACGTCGTTCTGTGGCACCTGGAGCGACTGCGACGGCGGACACACAGTTCGTGACGCTACGGATGAGCCAGCGTGATCGGCGTGTGACACGTGGGACTCAAGGGGTAGTCGGGGTAGCCTGATCTATATGGCGACCCGCACGTCTTCCCCGGCGCGGGCGCAGAAATCGGCAGCTAAACGGCCGAGTACGGCCCGTTCGGCTGCCGGTGGACGCTCCCGTCCGTCAGGCGCCCAGAAGCGTGGGCAGAGCACGAAGCGCAGCGGTGGATCCACCGCAGCGCGGACCAGCACGCCCAAAAACAGCGGACCGGGCCCGTTCGCGGCCGCCATGCTCGCGCTCTGCCGCGGGGTGGTGAAGGTCTGGATCGGCATCGCGCACCTGCTCGGCAGCATGGTGCGGGGGATCGGCCACAGCGCCCGTGACCTGGAGCCGGAGCACCGCCGTGACGGCGCCGGCCTGTTCCTGATCGGCCTGGCGGTCGTCGTGGCCGCTGCGATCTGGTGGGACCTCCCAGGCTCCGTCGGCGACGGCGTACGGACGGTGGTCGGCGGCAGCATCGGCATGCTCGGCTGGGCGCTCCCGCTGATGCTGGTGGTCATCGCGATCCGCACGCTGCGTCACCCCGACCGCAACGGCCCAGCCGGCCGTCAGGTCATCGGGTGGACCGCGGTGTGCCTCGGCGTACTGGGCCTGATCCACATCGCCAACGGTCTGCCGCGGCCGAGCAACCCGGCCGACGGACCGCTGCGTGACGCCGGCGGCGCGATCGGGTACTTCGTCTCGTCGTTCCTCTCCGACCTGCTCACGCAGTACGTCGCAGCGCCGCTGCTGGTGCTGCTGTCGATCTTCGGCGCCCTGGTAGTCACCGGGACGCCGGTCTACGCGATCCCGCTGCGGTTCCGGGCGGCGTTCGACGTACTGATGGGACGCACCGAGCTGCCCCAGGACGCCCCGTCCGTGATCGCGGCTCCGACCGACGACACGGTCCGGCTGACCCGCAAGCAGCGGCGCGCCAAGGCCGAGCTCGACGAGGACGGCGAGCCGACGATCAAGCCGTACGACTCACCGGTGCTCGAGGAGACCCCGAAGCGCGGCCGCAAGGCGAAGGCGCAGCCGGTGGTCGAGGAGCCGTACGACGTCGACGGGTCCGACGACATCGCTGCGGCTGCCGCGGTCGAGCCCGCCTTCGAGGCGCCCGCCCCGAGCAAGCCGCCGGCACCGGCGCCCGAGCCGCCGCCGCACACACCGCTGCCGCAGCGTGTCGAGCAGCTGAGCCTGTCCGGCGACATCACGTACACCCTGCCCGACGGGCAGATGCTCAAGCCGGGCTCGGTCCACAAGGCCAGGACCAAGGCGTCCGACGCCGTAGTGGACCGGCTGACCGAGGTGTTCGAGCAGTTCGGCATCGACGCGCAGATCACCGGCTACACCCGCGGCCCGACAGTCACCCGCTACGAGGTCGAGCTCGGCTCCGCGGTCAAGGTCGAGAAGGTCACCGCGCTGTCGAAGAACATCGCGTACGCCGTCGCGTCGGCCGACGTCCGGATCCTGTCGCCGATCCCCGGCAAGTCCGCGATCGGCATCGAGATCCCGAACACCGACAAGGAGATCGTCAGCCTCGGCGACGTGATCCGGTCGGCGACCGCCCGCAACGATCATCACCCGATGGTGGCCGGCCTCGGCAAGGACGTCGAAGGCGGCTTCGTGGTCGCGAACATGGCGAAGATGCCGCACCTGCTGGTCGCGGGTGCGACCGGTTCGGGCAAGTCGGTATTCGTCAACTCGCTGATCACCTCGGTCCTGATGCGGGCCACGCCGGACGAGGTGCGGATGATCCTGGTCGACCCCAAGCGGGTCGAGCTGAACCACTACGAGGGCATCCCGCACCTGATCACGCCGATCATCACCAACGCCAAGAAGGCGGCCGAGGCGCTGCAGTGGGTCGTCCGCGAGATGGACATGCGGTACGACGACCTCGCGGCGTTCGGGTTCCGGCACGTCGACGACTTCAACAAGGCGGTCCGTGGCGGCAAGGTGAAGCCGCCACCCGGATCCGAGCGCGTGCTCACGCCGTACCCGTATCTGCTGGTGATCGTCGACGAGCTCGCCGACCTGATGATGGTCGCGCCACGCGACGTCGAGGACTCGATCGTCCGCATCACCCAGCTGGCCCGGGCCGCCGGCATCCACCTGGTGCTCGCCACGCAGCGTCCGTCGGTGGACGTCGTCACCGGTCTGATCAAGGCGAACGTGCCGTCCCGACTCGCGTTCGCGACCTCGTCGCTGGCCGACAGCCGGGTCATCCTCGACCAGCCGGGTGCGGAGAAGCTGGTCGGTCAGGGTGACGGCCTGTTCCTGCCGATGGGCGCGAGCAAGCCGATGCGTATCCAGGGCGCGTGGGTTACGGAGAGCGAGATCCACGGCGTCGTCGAGCACTGCAAGACGCAACTCGAGCCGACGTACCGCGAGGACGTCACCGCGGTGGCCGGGCCGAGCAAGGACCTCGACGACGAGATCGGCGACGACCTCGACCTGGTGGTGCAGGCGGCGGAGCTGATTGTTTCCACCCAGTTCGGCTCGACGTCGATGCTGCAGCGTAAGCTCCGCGTCGGTTTCGCCAAGGCCGGCCGGCTGATGGACATCCTGGAGAGCCGCGGCGTCGTCGGTCCCAGTGAGGGTTCCAAGGCCAGGGACGTCCTGGTCAAGCCCGACGACCTAGAGGACTTCATCACCACCCTCCGAGGAGAGTGAGACCGTGACCGCCGCGAGCGCACTGCCCAGGCAGGAACGATTCGACGTCGACCCCAAGCCCGTGCCGTTCACCGTTCGTGCCTCGCAACGCGTACACGGCGGGCTCGCCGTCGGTGCAGCGCTGGTCGCGATCGGCTTCGCGGCATCCGCGTCCGTGAGTCCGGCCGGCATCCTGCGCTGGATCGTGGCGGCCGCGTTCGCCGTACTCGCCGTGGTGTGTGCCCGGGCGCTGACCGTCGGGGACATGCTGGTCGCCGACGACGTCGGCATCCGGCTGCGCATCGGCAGCGAATGGGTGGGTACCCGGTGGGAGGACATCGAAGAGGTGACGGTGCTGCAGCGACGGCATCCGCTCGACGACGGGCGGATCGCCGTACACCTGCAGGATCCCGGGCCGGTCCTCGGTGCGATGCCGAGTTCGACCCGCAAGACAACCGACGCCAACCGCCGTCTGACCGGATCCTCACTCGCGATACCGTTCGGGTTGACGGCTCGGCCGTCCAACGGGGAAGTGGTGCAGGCACTGCACATGCTGGCCGATGCCAGATGTCCGGTCAGGGAACAACTCTGACTCGTCCGTGACTCCGTCGAACCCAGGCCGTTGAGTTGATGTCGTGCTGTTGATATCGACTCACCGGCTGTCGATGTCCGCGAACAGGTCGGACGAGGAGAGGATGGTGGGGACGTGAGCATCGGCAGCGAGCTCACGGCGGCCCGCGAACGGGCCGACATGACGATCGAGCAACTGAGCGCCGCTACCCGGATCAGGTCCGGGCTGCTGATCGCCATGGAGGCCGACGATTTCTCCCGCTGCGGCGGGAACTTCTACGCCCGTGGGCACATCCGGTCGATCGCTCGCGTGGTCAAGGCCGACCCTGCTCCGTTACTCGCCACCTTCGACGCCGAACACGCCGTCGAGGAGGAGAAGTCCCGGCGTGAGGAACGCGCCGCGGTCAAGGCCCCGACACTCCGCCCGGCCCGCCCGCGCTGGGCGCTCGTGGTCGGCGCGATCCTGGTCATCCTGATGGGCTGGGGAACGGTGCGGCTCTTCAGTTTGCCGAGCGACATCGAGGCCAACGCGTCCAGGACCGCGACCACCACGGCAACGGTCACGACGCCGACCCCGAAGGCCTCACCGCAGCCGACAGTGCGGCCGACGTCGAGGCCGACCTCGGCCAAACCGCCGGTGCTCAGGACTTCGCTGACGCTGACGGCACAGGGCGACGGCACATACCTGACGGTCCGCGACAAGAAGAACCGCCGCCTGTTCCAGGGCCGCCTCAGCCCCGGCATCGCCCAATCAGTCACGAGCTCCGGCGACGTACGGGTGACTGTGGGCAACCCCGGCAACCTCATCGTCGTACTGAACGGCAAGCGGATCCCCACCAAGCTGTACAAGTTCACCGCGCACCCCAACGGCACACTCAGCAAGACCACGGGCAACGGGTAATCGGGCTTCCGAGTTAGGTACGGACGTGCACAGCGCGTCATACTCGTGGGGATGACTACGCCACCCACCACCGTCGCCCTGGTCACGCTGGGCTGTGCCCGTAACGATGTCGACTCCGAGGAACTGGCCGGCCGGCTCGAAGCCGGCGGATTCCTACTGGTCGACGACGCCGCCGAGGCGGACACGGTGGTGGTGAACACCTGCGGATTCGTCGAGGCTGCGAAGAAGGACTCCGTCGACACGCTGCTCGCGGCCGCCGACTACAAGGACTCGGGCCGCACGCAGGCCGTCGTCGCGGTCGGCTGCCTTGCCGAGCGGTACGGCGAGCAACTCGCGGAGGCCCTGCCGGAAACCGACGCCGTACTCAGCTTCGACGACTACGCCGACATCTCGGACCGCCTCCGCGCGATCCTCGCCGGCAGCAAGCACCAGTCCCACGTACCGCGCGACCGTCGCAAACTCCTCCCACTGGCCCCCGCCGACCGCCACGCAAGCCCCGGCGTAGCCATCCCCGGCCACGGCGACCCCGCCGCCACAGACGCCGCCACCGACGCCCCCGCCGAGACCTCGACCGGCGCGTCCGCCGGCACCGCGTCCGCCGGTGCCTCCGCCGGTACCTCCGCCGGTGCGGCTGCCGATGAGCGGACGCCCGCGCTGGGTTCCCACATCCCCGACGCGCTCCGGCCGGTCGGCTCGGACGCCCCTAGCGAACTCAAGGGACGCTTTGTCACCGGCGCACCGGAAGAGCTGAAGATCGACGCCCCCGACCTCGCGACCGCTCCCGCCAGCGGCCCCCGCGTCATGCGTCGTCGCCTCGACGGCGGCCCGATGGCCCCGCTGAAACTCGCCTCCGGCTGCGACCGCCGCTGCGCGTTCTGCGCGATCCCGATGTTCCGCGGCGCCTTCATGTCCCGCCGCCCGGCCGAGGTACTCCGCGAAGCCGAGTGGCTGGCCGAGAACGGCGTACACGAACTCTTCCTCGTCTCCGAGAACTCCACCTCCTACGGCAAGGACCTCGGCGACCTCCGCCTGCTCGAGACTCTGGTCGGCGAGATCGCCCAGGTCCCCGGCATCACCCGCGTCCGCGTCTCGTACTTGCAGCCCGCCGAGATGCGCCCCACCCTGATCACCGCGATGACCGCCACCCCCGGCGTCGTCCCGTACTTCGACCTGTCCTTCCAGCACGCCTCCGGCCCGCTCCTGCGCCGGATGCGCCGCTTCGGTGACTCCGAACGCTTCCTCGAACTCATCGCCCAGGTCCGCGCCGCAGCCCCGACCGCCGGCATCCGCAGCAACGTCATCGTCGGCTTCCCCGGCGAGACCGAAGAGGACGTCGACATCCTCTGCGACTTCCTGTCCCGGGCCGGCCTGGACGCGATCGGCGTCTTCGGGTACTCCGACGAGGACGGCACCGAGGCCGAGACGTACGACGGCAAACTCGACGAAGACACCATCGCCGACCGCCTCGACCGCGTCACCCGCCTGGCCGAGGACCTGACGTCCTCCCGCGCCGAATCCCGGATCGGCGAACTCCTAGAGGTCCTAGTCGAATCCCTCGACATGGACGCCACGGACGCGAGGGGCTCCGCAGCCTCCGCCGACGTCGCGAGCTCGACGGACTCGGCACACGCCGGCGACTCGGCCGGATCTCTCGGAGCCGGGCGGACAGCCGAGGGTCGTGCGGCGCACCAGGGTCCCGAGGTGGACGGAATGACAACGGTGACGGGCCTCCCGGACGGGATCCGGGTCGGGGATCTGGTATCCGCGAAGGTGGTGTCGAACGACGGTGTCGACCTGATCGCCGAGTTCGCGGCACTCGTGAACGCCCCAGACGCCCGCCCGGCAGCTAACCTGACCGCGTGACCAACCCGGAGACCAACCCGGCGCCGCACGCAGCCGGCGGCCATCTCCACGCGCCCAGCGCCTGGAACGTGCCGAACGCGCTCACGGTCCTCCGCCTGATCCTGGTACCGCTCTTCGTCTGGCTCCTGCTCCGCGACGGCGGCCACACCACCGGCGACCGCCTCCTCGCGACGGCCGCCTTCGTCGTCGCGATCGTCACCGACCGCTTCGACGGTGACATCGCCCGCCGCTGGAACCTGGTCACGAACTTCGGCAAGATCGCCGACCCGATCGCAGACAAGGCCCTCACCGGTGCCGCCTTCCTCGGCCTCTCGTATCTAGGCGAACTCCCATGGTGGGTCACGATCGTCGTCATGGTCCGCGAGTGGGGCGTAACAGCCCTCCGCTTCTGGGTCATCCGCCACGGCGTCATGCCCGCCAGCCGCGGCGGCAAGCTGAAGACGGTCCTCCAAGCCGTAGCCCTGGGTCTGTACCTCCTCCCATGGCAACACCTGGCCGTGATCCATTGGCCAGCAGTAGCCATCATGGCCGCCGCCGTCGTGGTAACCCTCGTCACCGGCGTCGACTACCTCTCCCGAGCCCTCCGCCTCAGAGCCGCCGCCAAACGCCCCCTCCCTTAAACCCGCGCCACCTGCCACAGCCGGCTGGGTGGAGGTGGGTTATGCGGGTGAGTCGGCGAGCCAGGCGAGCATCTCTCCGCGCAGCCAGCAACGGCCGACCGCCGCGGCATGCAGTGACGCGTGCTCGAACACACCCAATCCCATAACGCTGTGCCCCGAAGCCCGCCGATCGCCGAACGTCGGAATCCCCGGAGCGACTCCAACCCCCTCCACCGACACCCAGGCGACCGGCCGCCGAGTCGCCGCCTCGTCGAGCCGCTGCAGGAATCGCAACCGCCCCTCAAGATCCAACCCCGACAACGCCCAGGTCGTGATCACCACCGGGAGTACGTCGTCAGGCACCGAAGCGATCGCCTCCGGAAGAGCCTCGACAACACCACCCCGCACCAGCACCGGAGGAGCCGCCTCCGCCAACGCCAACTCCGCCTCGAGCCGCGCCAACCGCTCCACCTGATCCGGCGGCACACACGCCCGCAGCCAACGCGCCTCGTCCACGTCAGTCACATCCACCGGATCACCATCAACCACGACCCGAGCCGCAACCTTCGGCATCGCGAGCTCTGGCACCCGCCCATCGCCCACCACCGACGCCGAAACCTGCACCCCAGAGCCTGCATCACCCAACGACTGCCCGTTGCCGTACGCGATCCCCACCCGATCGACGGTCAGATTCAGCCCAGCCGCCCGCCCCACATCAATCAGCCCAACCGACCCCGCCCCAACCCGCCGCGCCACCTCAGCAACAGCCGGATACACCACGGCATGCCGCCCACCCTCATCCCCCCGAACCTTCCGCCCCGCCGCAACCTCCAACACCAAACCCCCAAGCCCCCGAACCACCCGCACAGCCACCGCCCCAACCCCATCCAGCCCACCACCCGCACCCGCCCCATCGGCACCGGCACCTGCCGCTCCGGCACGGGCACGTGCCGCATCGGCACCCGCACCAGCGCTGACACTTGCCGCACCGGCACCCGCGCCTGCCGCGCCAGCGCCGGCACTTACCGCACCGGCACCCGCACCTGTCGCATCGGCACCGGGAGGGCTCGCAGGTCCACTGCCTGCACCTGTCTTGGCGGTGGCGTTTGCGGTGCTGGCGTTTGCGGTAGTGGTGTTTGCGGCGGCGAAGGCTGCAGCCAGGTCGGGGGCCTGTCCGGAGAGGGCGAGGTAATGGAGTGCGGCGAGGATTGCCGTTGGATGCCGCCGCCGTGGCGGCGCGTTCTCGATCACCCGGAGCGCGTCAGCTGACTCGCTCAGCGCAATCGCCATGCGCGCGTACAGCGGCGAAATCTTCAGCGCATCGACTTCACCGAACCGCCGATAGACCTCCGCGAGAGTTCGCCCGCGCACCCCGCCCTTCGCACTTCCACCACCAGCCTCCGACATCCGAAGGAGTCTAGTGACGCGCACCCCCCACCCCCACCCCCGCACCCGCACGCCCCCCGCACCCTCGCACCTCCGCACCTCCGCACGCGCGCACCCGCGGACCGGCGGACCGGCGGACGGCGGACGGCGGACGGCGCATCGGCGCATCGGCGCACCCCAGGCAACTCCCGACACCTGCGCGGGCCGACGCGTGGAACTGACGGCTGGAGCTGGCTGGGGAGGTGGCGGGTGGAGCCGTCGGGCTGACGCTGACGGGCTGAGGCTGACGGGGCCGAGGCTGACCGGGCCGAGGCTGACTGGGGCGGGGTGCGTGTCGAGGTTGGGGGGTTGGTGGTGTGTGTGGTGTTGGGTGGTGGGTGTTCAGTGGCGGTGGGTGTTGAGAGTGGGAGGTGGCCGTGGCCGTTGGTGGTGGTGTTGGTGTTGAGGTGGCGGTTGAGCGGTTGGTGGGGTTGTTGCTGGAACGTGGCGTGACGCTGGCTACCGCTGAGTCGTTGACTGGTGGGATGGTCGGGGCGGTTCTGACGGATGTGCCGGGGGTGTCGGCTGTGTATCGGGGTGGCGTTGTCGTGTACGCGACTGACCTGAAGGCCAAGCTTGCGGGCGTTCCGGAGGATCTGCTGGCTGCTGTGGGGCCGGTGCACCCGGATACGGCTGCTGCGCTGGCCAGCGGCGTGCGGGAGCGTCTGGAGGCGGACTACGGGCTCGCGACGACCGGTGTGGCCGGACCGGACCCGCAGGCGGGTGTCGCGGCCGGCACGGTGTACGTCGCCGCGGCCGGACCGAGCTCGGTGCAGGTGCGGAAGTTGCAGTTGGGCGGTGACCGGGCAGCTGTGCGCCGGGGGAGTGTGCAGGCGGTCCTGGAACTCGGAGCAGAACTTGTGGCGGAAGATCTCGACTGATCGAGGTGTTAGGACCAGCATGGTGACAGGTAAGGCAGACTGGCACGGCGCACCGAAGGTGGACATTGCGAGAGGTAGTGACCCAGCAACAGGTACCGTTGGTTCCTACGGTCGAGCTACCGTGCGAGTAGACGCGGCCGGACAGGCGGAAGGGAGAAACCTCATGGTGCTGGTTCGTGGCCTGCTGGGCGACGTGCTGCGGCGTAAGCGGCTGCGCCAGGGGCGCACTCTGCGCGAGGTATCCGCCGACGCACGCGTCAGCCTCGGCTATCTGTCCGAGGTCGAGCGCGGTCAGAAGGAAGCTTCGAGCGAGTTGCTGGCGGCCATTTGCATGGCGCTGGAAGTGCCGTTGTCGACGGTGTTCGCCGAGGTCAGCGAAGACCTGGCTCGTGAAGAGGCCCTGGTGCTGGCGCATCCGACCATCGAGCCCGAGGTCGTGGCCGCGGCCTGAGTCGCGGGTCATCGGACGCCTCCGTCGGGAGTCGACTCCGTGCTGGACGGCTGGATCAGTGCGATGCGGTTCGGCCAGACGAGTTGCAGGGCCGGCAGCGGCGGCTGACCTGGCCGCCGGAACATCGTGTTGGCGGTGAACAGGTGGTGCGCCGAGTCGGGAAACCGCAGGAGTTCGGCGGTGTGCGGAGGCGGGAAGAAGCCGCGCAGGTCGTCGCCCTCGTCGAAGGCCGCGCCGTCTAGCACCGCCTCGGCGAGCGGCGTGAGCCCTAGGTAGGCGTAGCAAGGCTCCGGGTCGAAGACGATGATCTCCGGATGCCGGTACAGGCTGAGGCCGAGTGTGTACCCGAAGGCAGGGTTCCGGCCGCCGTCACCCTCGATGAACTGCATCGTCCACCCGTACGTCTGAATGTTCCGCTCGAGCTGCCGCGAGTACCTCTCGTCGTCCAGGCCGCCGCACTTGTCGCACATCGTCATCTCCTCTCGCTCGAACAGTTGTTCGATGCGCCAGAGAAGGTATCCGTGTTCTCGCCCTCCGGAGGCGTTGTCCACAGGGCAGTTTCCGACAGGAATCAGGCTTCGGGCTGGCAGACCGGGCACCAGTAGGTGACCCGTTCGCGCGTCGGCTCGCCGAGGGAAGACGTGAGGATCGTCGTACCGCATCGGAGGCAGGGCTTGCCGGCGCGTTCGAACACCCAGGAGCGTTGTCCCGGCCGGTCGACGCCGGTGCTGACCTGGGTGCCGTTGCGAACGTTGGCCTTCATCAGCTTGCGGCTGAGATCGATCGCGGCGGGGACATCGACAGCCTCGACCGGGCGCCACGGGTGCAGACCGAGCAGGAAGCAGACCTCGGTGCGGTAGAAGTTGCCGATTCCGGCGAGGTTGCGTTGGTCGAGCAGCGCCTCGCTGATGGTGCGCCCCGGATCGGACTCGACGTTCGAGATCGCGAGGGCGCGATCGAACGACGGCGACAGGAGATCCGGGCCGAGATGGCCGACAACGGTGCCTTCGTTGTCGGAGGCGACGAGCTCGAGCACCGGCAGCCGGTAGCCGACGGCCGTCCAGGGTGCGGTTTCCAGGACCACACGGATCTCGTGGTCAGGTCCGCCGCGCCAACGCTCACCGGGTCGGTACAGATGCCAGCTGCCGTCCATCCGGAAGTGGCTGTGCAGCGTGAGCCCACCGGAGATTCGCATCAGGATGTGCTTGCCCCGCGCAACGACTTCCAGCACTGTCCGTCCGCTCAGATCGGTCGTCGCCAGCGATGGCACCCGGAAGTCTGTGCGAACGAGTTCCTGCCCGCCGAGGGCCTGGTTCAGCCGCTTGCAGGCTCGCCAGACGGTGTCTCCTTCTGGCATGACCGACTACTTCACGCCCGGAGCCGCAGACCGCGTGGCGTGGCGTGGAAGCCGGCCTTGGCCAAAGCGTCCCCGAACGCGGTATGGCGTACCTGCTCACCGTCAGCTGTCTCCACACTGAGCTTGCCGAGCTGACCGTCCCTGATCGACAGGGCCAATGCGTCAACGGCCGGCTGCAGCAGATCGGGATCCTCCGTGAAACTCAGCACGGTCCGCCCGCCACGCTCGACGTACACGATCAGCTGCCCGTCGACCATCACGACCAACGCGCCCGCCTTCCGGCCCGGACGATGACCGCCGGCACTTTCCCGCTCGGGCCATGGCAACGCGGCGCCGTACGGGTTTGCTGGATCGGACGCAGCCAGTACGACGGCGCGCGCGGTCAGCTCCTCGTTCTTCCGGCGAGCGGCGCCACCTGCCCGCGCGCCACCAGGCCCGAACCGTCCCGGAGGACCGAACGGTCCGTCAGGCTTCGTCGAAGTCGGAAGCTCGGCGAGCGCGCGCAGCCGATCGACCGCTCCAGGCAATGCGAACTGGGCAGCTCCGAGGCCTGCGACGAAGTACCCGCGCCGGCACCGCCCGGACTCCTCGAAGGCACTGAGCACCTTGTAGACGGCCGCGAATCCACCGGGCGTCCGTTCGGTGATCACCGAACCCCGCGTCACGATGCCGTAGCGATCGAGAAGGGTCTCGGCCGCGGCATGCGCGCGCCGGGTCGTATCCGTGCTGCGGGCCGGAAGCAACGACCACCGGCCGCCAGCCGTCGGCGGACCACTCCGCGACGGCATCGCGGGTCGTCCTGGCCGGCCAGGGCGACCCGGACGCGCGCGTGGAGTCGCACGACGTGTTCGGTGACTGCCGCGGCCACCACCGACCAGCGATCTGACCGGCGTCAACGTGTCGTTCGTCAGCGACCCTGACCAGACGAGGTCCCAGAGGACGCCGACCAGCGTCTCGTCATCGATCGCACCGGAGGTGGATCCGACGACGTCGCTCAGCTGCCGGAAGAAGAACGCACCGCCGCCGGACAACGCGTCCAGCACGGCCTGATGCGTTTCGCCGAGCTCGAACGCCGGATCCGGGTCAGGCAGCGTCAAGTCGCAGTTGTCCGCCAGATGCAGCGACACCCATCCGTCCGTCCCGGGCAGCGAACCCGCACCGGCCCACACCACCTCACCGGTCGCAGTCAGCTCGTCCAACATCGACGGCTGATACCCGGGCACCCGCGACGGCAGCACGATCGACTCCAGCGCGGACGCCGGCACCGCGCATCCCGCGAGCTGTTCGACCGCTCCGAGAAGTACGTCGTACCCGCGTCCGCGGCTGCTCGTGATGCCTTGCCAGGCCGGCAGGAATCGCGCCAGCGCGGAGGGATCGACCGGCTCGACCTCCTTCCGCAACGCGGCGAGGGATCGCCGTCGCAGCAGCCGGAGGACTTCGCTGTCACACCATTCGAGTGCGATCCCGCCCGGAAGGAACTCGCCTTCGACGACTCGCCCGGCCGCACCCAGCCGCCGTAGTGCGTCGGTGACGACCGCGACTCCGATGCCGAGATGGGTCGCGAGATCGATCGCGCGGAACGGTCCGTGCGTCCGCGCGTACCGAGACACCAGGTCGCCAAGCGGATCTGCGACAGGTTCTGCATGCGCCTCCGCAACGCCAGGTGGCAACGGCACGCCGAGCGCGTCACGCAATCGAGCCACGTCCTCGACGACCGCCCAGCGATGCTCGCCAGCGATCCGCACGCGTACGACGCGACGCGCGGCCGCGAGGGACGTCAGCCAGGACTCGGCATCCGAACCGTCGACACACCGCTGGGTTGCCTCCGGCAACGACAGCGGACCGACCATCCGCAGTACGTCGAACAACCCTTCGGCATCACGCGCTCGGCGGTCCTCGGCGAGACGTTGCAGCTCGGCCTCGGTCCGCAGTACGACCTCGGCGTCGAGCAACTCACGCAGCTCGGTCCGCCCGAGCAGCTCAGCCAGCAAGCTCTGATCGAGCGCGAGCGCAGCGGCACGCTTCTCGGCGAGCGGACTGTCGCCCTCATACATGAAGGCGCCCACATAGCCGAACAGCAACGACTTCGCGAACGGCGATGCCTCCGACGTCTCGACTTCGACGACCGAGATCCGGCGCTCACTGATCCCGGTCAGCAGATCCTTCAACGCAGGCAGGTCGTAGACATCCTGCAAGACTTCGCGCAGTGTCTCGAGCACGATCGGGAACGACCCGAACTTGCTCGCAACACTCAACAACTGCGAGGCGCGCTGCCGCTGCTGCCACAGCGGTGACCGGCGTCCCGGATTGCGTCGTGGCAGCAGCAAGGCCCGCGCGGCACACTCGCGGAACCGTGCCGCGAACAACGCCGACCCGCCCACCTCGGTGGTCACGAGATCCTCGATGTCTGCCGGATCGAACAGCACCAGCTCCGCGCCCGGCGGTGGCTCGTCCGTCTCCGGCAGGCGCAGCACGATCCCGTCGTCGCCGGACACCGACTGCGCGTCCATGCCGTAGCGATCCCGGAGTCGCGCCGCTATCGCCAGCGCCCACGGGCCGTGCACCTGACCGCCGTACGGCGAGTGCACGCACACCCGCCAGTCGCCGAGCTCGTCGCGGAACCGCTCGACCACGATCGTCACGTCGTCCGGCACGCGGCTGGTCGCGTCACGCTGCTCGGCGAGATACGAGACGAGGTTGTTCGCGGCGTACTCGTCCAGGCCTGCGGTCCGCGCACGCTCGACCGCCTTGGCCGCAGGCAACGACGCCATCTTGCGAACGAACGCACCGGTTGCCGCACCGAGCTCAGCCGGCCGCCCGACCGCATCGCCCTTCCAGAACGGCAATCTGCCCGGCTGACCGGGCGCGGGGGAGACGAGCACGCGGTCGTGCGTGATGTCCTCGATCCGCCAGCTCGACGCGCCGAGGGTGAACACGTCGCCGACCCGCGACTCGTACACCATCTCCTCGTCGAGCTCGCCCACCCGATGGTTCGTCGACTCGCCGACCAGGAACACCCCGAACAGCCCGCGATCCGGAATCGTCCCACCGCTCGTCACCGCGAGCCGCTGCGCGCCCGGCCGACCCGAGATCTCACCGCTCACCCGGTCGAACACGATCCGCGGCCGCAGCTCCGCGAACTCGTCGGACGGGTACCGACCGGACAGCATGTCGAGCACCCCGTCGTACGCCGATCTCGGCAGGGTCGCGAACGGCGCGCACCGTCGTACCAGAGAAAAGAGCTCGTCGACGTCGATGGAGTCCAGGGCCACGATCGACACGATCTGCTGCGCGAGAACATCCAGCGGATTGGCGGGGATGTGCAGGCTCTCGATCAGGCCGTCGCGCATCCGCTGCACGACGACGGCGGTGTCGATCAGATCGCCGCGGAACTTGGGGAACAGCACTCCACGCGATACCGCTCCGACCTGGTGACCCGCACGACCGACGCGCTGCAGTCCGCTGGCAACGGATGGTGGGGCCTCGACCTGGATCACGAGATCCACGGCACCCATGTCGATGCCGAGCTCGAGGCTGCTCGTCGCCACGACGCACGGCAGCCGACCAGATTTCAGGTCCTCTTCGATCAGAGCGCGCTGCTCCTTGCTGACCGAGCCGTGATGGGCCCGCGCGATCAACGGCGGAGCCGCGAGCGATCCACCCGACTGCGCCATCACCTGCGCAGGCGAGCCGAGCTCCTGCAGTTCTAACTCCGCGCGCTCGGCAGCGATCTCGTTCAGCCGGGCGGTCAGTCGCTCGGCCAGGCGGCGCGAGTTCGAGAAGACGATCGTCGAACTGTGCTGACTGATCAGGTCGAAGACGTGCTCCTCGACATGCGGCCAGATCGACGCATGCTGCTGCGGACCGGCCGCGGACCCTGACGTCTCCACCTCGGTCGCGGCCAGCTCGGCCATGTCCTCGACCGGTACGACGACGCTCAGATCCCACTGTTTCGTGAACTTGGGCTGCACGACCGTCACCGGCCGCTCGCCGCCGAGGAACCGCGCGACCTCCTCCACCGGCCGCACCGTCGCCGATAGACCGATCCGCTGCGCCGGTTGCGGCAGCAGCGTGTCGAGCCGCTCGAGGGTGAGCGCGAGATGCGCGCCCCGCTTGGTCCCGGCGACCGCATGCACCTCGTCGACGATGACGGTCTCGACCCCGCGGAGCGACTCCCGGCCTTGCGAGGTCAGCAACAGGAAGAGGGACTCCGGTGTCGTGATGAGTACGTCGGACGGCCGCGTGGCGAACCGTCGTCGCTCGTTGGCCGGGGTGTCGCCCGAACGCACCGCGACCTCGACGTCGATCGGCGCCTCACCGAGCCGGCGGGCGGTCTCCCGGATACCGATCAACGGCGCGCGAAGGTTCCGCTCGACGTCGACTGCGAGCGCCTTCAGCGGTGACACGTAGAGCACCCGGCAGCGCAACTTCGGATCGGCCGGCGGCGGTGTCGTGGCGAGTCGGTCCAGCGCCCACAGGAAAGCGGCCAGCGTCTTCCCGGAACCGGTCGGGGCGACCACCAGCGCGTCCCGGCCCGCGGTGATGGCGTCCCACGCCTCGAGCTGGGCCGGGGTGGCCGCCTCGAAAACGTCGCCGAACCACGCCCGGGTCGCGGGCGAGAACCGGCTCAACGCGCTGGTCTTCTTCACGCCGACCATCTTGCCGGGTGCCGCCGACAGTTTTCACCCGCCGCTCTCACGCGCCGTCCGATCGCCCACCGTGAGCAGGCGGTTTCCGTCCGGTGCGCAGGTTGTCCCCTTCGTCTGGAATGATCGGCGGCATGATGAACCGCGTACGTGCAGCCCTCGTCATCGTGGCCTGCCTGGTCGGGTTGACCGGGTGCGTGAAGCTCGACGCCGACCTCAAGGTCGGGTCGAACGAGACGGTCTCGGGGAACATGAAGATCGGGGTCGACAAGCAGCTGCTGCAGTCCAGCGGCCAGTCCCTCGACAAGATCCGCCAGCAGATCGAGAGCAGCATCAAGTCGACGGCCACCCAGGGCGTCGAGTGCAAGTCGTACGAGGACGACAAGTACGTCGGTTCCAACTGCACCTTCCAGAACGTGCCGTTCGACAAGATGGGCAGCTCGAGCGGCGAAGGCGTCGGTTTCACCAAGGACGGCGACAAGGTCAAGGTGTCGGTCGAGGCCGGCAACCTGGGTAGCAACCTGCCGTCCGGCGGCAGCCAGCCCGAGGTGAACTTCAAGATCACCATGCCGGGCAAGATCCTCGAGCACGACAGCGGTGCGAATGTCAGCGGCCGTACGGCGACGTACGACAGCCTCGACAAGCTCGGGAAGATCTCGCTGACCTCCGAGGCCGGTGGCGGGTTCCCGACCTGGGCGCTGATCCTGATCATCGTGCTCGTGCTGCTCGCGATCGCCGCGGCGGTGTTCTTCATCCTGCGTAGTCGCAAGGCGCAGGGGCCGCAGGGCTACGGCCAGCAGTATCCGGGGCAGTACCCGGGCCAGCCGGGTCAGTACGGCCAGGGACAGTACCCGGGGCAGCCCGGGTTCGGGCAGCAGCAGTACGGCCAGCCGGGTCCCGGTGGGCAATACCCGGGCCAGCCCGGTCAGTACGGCAGTCAGCCGGGTCAGTACGGCGGTCAGCCGGGGCAGCCTGGTCCGTACGGCGGTCAGCCGGGGCCGTACCCGGGTCAGCCGCAGCAGCCGGGTCAGCCTGGTCCGCAGCAGTACCCTGGTCAGCCTCAGCAGGGTGGCGCGCAGCAGCCACCTCAGCAGGGTCCGGGTGGTTGGGGACAGCAGCCTGGTCAAGATCAACAGCCTGGCCAGCAGCCTGGTCCGCCGCCGCAGGGTTACGGTCAGCAGCCGCCGCAGCAGGGTGGTTGGGGCCAGCAGGGTGGTCCGTCGGCGCCTCAGCAGGGGCAGCAGGGCGGTTGGGGACCGCCGCCGAAGGACGATGACGGGCAGGCATGAGACTGACGGAATTCTGGGCACGGATGGACCACCATCTCGGGCCCGCGTATGCACGGACCTGGGCGGAGACCCAGGTGGTCCAGGAACTCGGCGGCCGGACGGTCGTCGAGGCCCTGGCCGACGGTGAGGCCGCCAAGTTCGTCTGGCGGGCCGTGTGGGCGCACCTCAACCTTCCGCCCAGCGAACGCTGACCAGCCCACGCTGATCAGCCACGCCACTCGATCAGGTCCTGGTCAGCGTCGACTCGCCCTCAGGCAGGCTGTCGGCCGGCCCGGGATCGCGCTGACGGGCCAGTCGGCTCGGCCACCACAGGTGCCGGCCGATGTCCAGGTTCAGCGCCGTGACCAGCACGGAACGGACGACGATGGTGTCGAGCAGTACGCCGAGCGCGACCGCGATGCCGATCTCCGCGAAAGCCACCACCGGCAGCGTCGCCAGCACCGCGAACGTCCCAGCCAGCACCAGTCCGGCCGACGTGATCACCCCACCGGTCGCGGCCACCCCGATCAGTGCACCGCGCCGGGTGCCGTGGATCTTCGCCTCCTCGTGCACGCGCGTCATCAGGAAGATGTTGTAGTCGATGCCCAAGGCAACCAGGAAGACGAAGACGAACAGCGGCAACGACGTGTCCGCACCCTCGAAGCCGAGTGCCTTGAACACCAGTGAGCTGATCCCGAGTGCCGCGCCGAACGACAGTACGACGGTTGCTACCAGCATCACCGGCGCGACCAGTGCCCGCAGCAACAGTGCGAGGATCGCCAGCACCACCGCGAGCACCACCGGGATGATCAGCTTGTTGTCGTGGGCGGACGCCCGCTGCGTGTCCAGCAGGATTGCGGCACCGCCGCCGGCCAGCGCGTCGGCGTCCGGCACCGCGTGGACGGACGTCCGGACGCGATCGACAGTGTCCTTCGCGGCCTGCGTGTCCACCGCGTCGGTCATGGTCCCCTCGAGGTACGCCAGTCCGCCGGCAACCCGCGGCTCCGCCACCGCCGCAATGCCTCGCGTCGACGACATCGCCGTACGGACCTCGGCGGCTTTGTCAGCTTTGCCCACCACGACCAGTGGGTTGCCCGCGCCGGCCGGGAAGTGGGCGGCCACGATCTTCTCTCCGACGACGGAGTCCGGCGTACCGACGAAGGACTCCTCGTTGGACAGGCCATTGGCGTCGAGTGTCAGGATGCCGAGGGCGGCGATGCCCAGGAGTACGGACGTGGTGATCCAGGTCAGCCGCGGCCGTACGGCGATCCGTCGGCCGATGCGACCCCATACGCTCGTCTCGGTGTGGTCATCCGATCCGTACGTCGGACGGAGCGGCCAGAACACCCAACGACCACAGATGACGAGCAGTGCGGGCAGCAAGGTCAGCATCGCGAGCAGGGCGATCACAATGCCGACTGCTGCGACCGGACCGAGCCCGCGGGTGGAGTTCATCGAGGCGAACAGCAGACAGAGCATGCCTGCTACCACTGTGGATCCTGATGCGAAGATCGCCGGACCGGACCGGTGCAGAGCGATTGCCATCGCCTCATGCCGGTCCTGATGCTTCCTGAGTTCCTCGCGGTAGCGGGCTGTCAGCAGCAGGGCGTAGTCCGTCCCCGCGCCGAACACAAGGACTGTCAGGATGCCCGCGCTCTGGGCGTTGACGGTCAGGTTCGCTCGAGTCGCCAGGACGTAGATGACGGCCTGTGCAGCAAAGAGTGCGACACCTGCGGACAGGAGCGGCAGCAGCCACAACACCGGGCTCCTGTAGGTGAGTAAGAGGATGACGATCACTACGGCTGCAGCGGAGTACAGGAGCTTGCCGTCGATACCTGCGAAGGCCTCTTGCGAGTCGGCGGCGAATCCGCCTGGTCCGGTCACGTGGAAGGACAGTCCGTTCGGCCTGTCCGCCGCGATCCGCCTGATGTCGTCGGCGCGCGCACCGATGGTCTCCCAGCCTCCAGAGCCGGCGTTGATCGGTACGAGCACCTGCAGCGCCTTGCGATCCTCAGACGGGATCGGCCCGACGACGTCACGGTCGACGTCCTGCAGGTCGCCGTACTGCGCCACCTGTCGGGCGACCGCTTGCTGGTCAGCAGGAGTGATACCGGACGAGCGTTCGTATACCAGCAGAGCCGGAATCTCGTCCGGGGACGAGAACTGCTCGGTCGCCTTCAAGACCTCGGTGGACTCGGCCTTACCGGGCAGCCACGAGACAGCGTCGTTCTCCTGCGCACCGGTCAGCTTGCCCGCCGGACTGAAGGACACCCCTACTGCGACGATCCACAGCGCCAGCACGATCCACTTGGACACCTTGCCGCACGGCAACGCCGCGAGCCGTCCCACTCCGCGCACCCGAACCACGCCCCCTGGAGAGACATCCGCCCGCACGCCGGACCGATCACGACGTCCCCCCAACCAGCCTGGTGGCTGCGTCAGACAGGGTCAACGACCGCTCGGTAGTACTGCGCTCACCGTGCGTCCTCTTGCCTGCACGAGCACTGGTTCAGCTCTCAGAGTGCCCATCCGGTGCGGGCGGCCCACTCTTCGGCCGGTAGGTAGATGAGATCGCAGACCGGGTCCTTCAGGTCGCTGTAGTCGCCGACCCCGAGCTGGAGCGCGGCCGCGTGCTGCTTGAAGACGGCGTACGCGCGTGCCGTTTCCGGATGACTGCGTAGGTAGTCGCGAAACAGCAGCGCGTATCGCTGGTTGGCTCGCCCTGCCACGCGAATGTGCAGGTTGACCCGGCGCCGGTACATCGGCTCGACCAGCATCCGCTTCACCCACTGGATGTCGTCCGCGGGCAGCCCTGGCACCGGGTGGTCCCGCCGCGGCGGGCGGAGCTCCCAGTCCGCTGCGGCCATCCGCTCGGCGACGTCGTCCAGGTCCGGTTCGGCGCCGACTGTCACCTGGATGTCGAGGATGTCCTTGGCCGGCAGGCCAGGCACCGAGGTGGAGCCGATGTGGTCGATGCGCTGGGCCAACTCACCGAGCAGTCCGCTGATCTGCTGCGCGGTCTTCTGGTACTGCGCGGGCCAGGTGTCGTCCGGCCGCGCGATGACGATCCCGGTCATGCGAAGACGATCCCAGTCATGCGGAGATCATCCCAGTCATGCGGTGGCAGGTCCCAGCCTTTTACACCGGCTTGACCCGGAACGCGCTCGTGGTGAGCAGGTCCGCCGCCTCGTACGCCGCCTTCTTGATGCCCTTGCGCTCGTCGAAGAAGCCGCCGACTACTCCGACGCCAGGGAGCTTCCCGACGAACCGGGCACCCAGGCTGCCGCGCGGGCGGTCCTCGAACACCTCGCTGAGTCCACCGAACAGCTTGCTCAACCGCCAGACCAGCCGGACGCCCTTGCGCAGCCCCATGTCCGTTGCGACCTCGTCGAGCCCCAACTGCTCGGAGACGTCCTTGCCGGCGATCTCCGGGTCGTCGTACTTGAGGACCTCGTCCGGCGTGATCGGGCGGTCGGTGAGGACGCGGATGATGATCGACGTACGGTCGGCGTGCGCCTCCACGCCGTACTCGCGGCAGACCGCGCCGATCACCATCGCCTGCACGGCCGCACCGAGGGTGTCCTTCATCGGCAGCCGGTCCGCCGCCGCGCCGCTGAGCCGGGGGAGCCCGGCGACGACCGCGGCGAACCCACCGAGGCGCTCGACCCACCAGTCGCAGCGCTTGGCCAGCGGGAGGGTCGGCCACTCCTCGTGGCCGGGCACCTTCATCTGCAGCAGCCGGTCGATCGCGAGGATCAGACCCTTCTCGGCCAGGTTGGGCTTGTCCTGGTCGGAGTACTCGGTCAGGTAGCTGCGGATGCCGAACGGGTCCTGCGAGCGGAGCGCGTCGAGCACGATGTCGATCCCGAATTCCACCCGGCTGATCGCGAGGACCACGGCGGAATCGGGTACGTCGGGACGGTCTGTCACGTCCGCAAGGGTAGGGATCGGCTGGGTCAGGATGGTTGCCGGAACAGGCTTCGGCGTGTCAGTTGTGATTCGAACACGTGTTCGGGATACTTTGGTGCTCGGAAGGTGGTTGGACGGCCGAGTTGTCCACAGATTCGAAGTCGCGGCGAAAACTGTCCGAGGCAACGAATACCTTCTCTGGCGACAACAAAAGTTCCTTCGGATGGCCGGCGGCGGCCCCGGATTATCAGATGGGTCAGGTGGCAGTCAGATGGCTGGTGCAGCGGTGAGCGCGGAGCGCAAGGAAGCGGATCGTGAGAAGGCGCTTGCGACTGCGCTGACACAGATCGAGCGGCAGTGTGGCAAGGGCTCGGTGATGCGCCTGGGCGAGCAGAACAGGCCGCCGATCGAGGTTATCCCGACCGGTTCGATCGCGCTCGACATCGCGCTCGGGATCGGCGGTCTGCCGCGCGGTCGTGTGGTGGAGATCTACGGTCCGGAGTCCTCCGGTAAGACGACGGTCGCGCTGCACGCGGTCGCGAACGCTCAGCGGGCCGGCGGGATCGCGGCCTTCATCGACGCCGAGCACGCCCTCGACCCGGAGTATGCGCGGAAGCTGGGCGTCGACACCGACGCGCTGCTGGTCTCGCAGCCCGACTCCGGTGAGCAGGCGCTGGAGATCGCCGACATGCTGGTCCGCTCCGGCGCGATCGACATCGTCGTGATCGACTCGGTGGCCGCGCTGGTGCCGCGGGCCGAGATCGAGGGTGAGATGGGTGACAGCCACGTCGGTCTGCAGGCCAGGCTGATGAGCCAGGCACTGCGGAAGATGACCGGTGCCGTCAGCGGGACGAACACGACCGCGATCTTCATCAACCAGCTGCGCGAGAAGATCGGCGTCATGTTCG
The DNA here is from genome assembly GCF_053607525.1 of Kribbella sp. NPDC055110. NCBI lineage: Bacteria > Bacillati > Actinomycetota > Actinomycetes > Propionibacteriales > Kribbellaceae > Kribbella > Kribbella sp. NPDC055110. The sequence continues at coordinate 121,717 of NZ_JBSGTS010000014.1, read as the reverse complement.
GCTCCCCGGAGACGACGACCGGTGGTAAGGCGCTGAAGTTCTACGCCTCGGTTCGGCTGGACGTGCGCCGGATCGAGTCGCTGAAGGACGGCACCGACGTGGTCGGTAACCGGACCCGCGTCAAGGTCGTGAAGAACAAGGTGGCCCCGCCGTTCAAGCAGGCCGAGTTCGACATCATCTACGGCCAGGGCATCAGCCGTGAGGGCAGCCTGCTCGACCTCGGTGTGGATCAGGGCTTCGTCCGCAAGGCCGGCGCCTGGTTCACGTACGAGAGCGATCAGCTCGGCCAGGGCCGGGAGAACGCGCGGAACTTCCTGCGCGACAACCCCGATCTGGCCAACGAGCTGGAGAAGAAGATCAAGGAGAAGATGGGCATCGGCCCGACCCTTGACAAGCCGGCCGACGAGGCCGCGGCCGAGGTCGATGTCGACTTCTGACCGACCCTCCGCGGGTGGCAGCGTCCCCCGGCAGCCCTCAGCTGCCGACGACGCTGCCCCCGCGGCGCTGTCTCTACCCCACGACGAACGCCTCGCCCTGGCCCGCAAACTCCTGGCCGAAGGAGCGACCGCGGCCGGGACCACCGCGGTGCCACCTGCCACCGCGGTGCCACCTGCCACTGAGCCACCTGCCACTGAGCCACCTGCCACTGAGCCACCTGCGACAGAGACAGTTGCCGCCGAGCCACCTGCGACAGAGACAGTTGCCGCCGAGCGCACGTCGTACCGGCGTACGTCGGCTCGGCAGGTGTCCGCGCAGCGTGATGCCTTGCGATCGGCGTCCTCGTCGGGCGACGTTCGTCCGGGCAGTGGAGGCAGCCCAGCGGGTGCGTCTGGTGACAGCGACGGTTCCTCCGCCGGTTCGACGCGAGGAAGTCGTCGTACTCGAGGTCGTGGCGCGAACCTTGCCGACCCGTGGGGGGACTCCGACGACTTCCTGGACAGCGGCGAGTCGGAGCGGAGTACGACGCGACGTACCGGTTCCATCAGGCGAACCGCCGGCACCGTCGACCCGTGGGACGAGCCTTCGCCTGAAGCTGGCGAATCGGGCGAGCGGGAGTCGCGTTCGCGCCAGACACGCAGCCGCCCGGAGCCTGATGCTGAACGGACTTCTTCGACGACCCGTCGGGGCACGTCGCGACGTGGTTCAGACGCGACTCCGATTGATCCGTGGGGCGATGAGAACAAGCGATCCATCCAGGCCTTCGAGACCCAGGCAGCGGCACGCCTGGCCGAGGCCCAGGCCTTTGCGGACGATGCGCCCGCCCAGCCCGCCGACGGCGTGAATCGCAGTACCTCGAACCGTCCCCGCACCACCGAGGTCGACAGCCCGAAACTGACGCCTGCACCGGCAGTTGACCCGACGACGTCAGCCGCACGCGGCGACCTCGGCACAACCGACGCCTTCGACCCGTGGTCAGACCCGATCGACGCACCTACTCCCGCGATCGCCTCGGCCCCCATCTCTGCAGACGACACGTCGTCTGGGCCGGCAGACAACACATCCGAACCCCGGACCGGCTCTCCAGGCCGCCGTCCGAAGGCGAGCCGCGGCGAGGCGGGGGCCGGTAGTACATCCGCGACTGGAGCCGCCGCACCCGGAGAGGCGTCGGCGCGTCAGTTCGCAGACCCGTCGACTGTGACGCCAGCCAGCGCGATGGGCGACGCACCACCAGCCGCCAAGCGCACCAGGAACGCTGCCGCCGGCTCAGCGAGTGCTAACGAGAGTCCCCTGCTCACCGGCACGGGCTCCGCGAGTACTGGCGAGCGCAGCCAGCCCGGCGACACGGGTCCTGCGAGGCGCGGGACGGGTGCTGCGAGTTCCGGAGTGGGTTCGGCGAGCGCTGGCGTGGGTTCGGCGAGCGCTGGCGTGGGTTCGGCCGGTGTTGACGGACGTTCTGATCGGGCCGGGGCCGGGGCGGGTCGGGGTGGGGCTGGGCGGGGGAGTTCGCGGCGGCGGGTTGGTGGGGGGTTTGGGCAGCGGGGGAAGCGGTCTGTCGGGGATGAGCCTGAGGGGACGGGGGATCCGGAGCGCGATGGGGCGGAGGCCGATCCGTACTCGGTGGCTCGGACGATTTTGCTGGACAAGCTGACGGGGCAGCCGCGGACGCGGGCCGAGTTGGCTCATGTGTTGGCTGAGCGGGAGATTCCGGACGAGGTGGCCGATGCGGTGCTGGATCGGTTCACGGACGTCGGGTTGATCGATGATGCCGCGTTCGCGAATGCGTGGGTGGAGTCGCGGCATCGCGGGCGTGGGCTGGGGAAGCGGGCGCTGGCGCAGGAGCTGCGACGGCGCGGGGTGGACGATCAGTTGGCGCGGGATGCGCTCGAGGAGCTGGATCCTGCGCAGGAAGAGCAGACGGCTCGCGAGCTGGTACGGCGGAAGCTGCGGTCGATGCGTTCGCTGGAGCGGCAGGTGGCGATGCGGCGGCTGCTCGGAATGCTTGCGCGCAAGGGGTATCCGGGTGGTCTCGCGATGAGCATCGTCAAACAGGAGCTCGACGCCGGCCATGAAGAGTTTCCGCTCCTGGACTCCTCCGGTCTCGAACCCGAGTAGTTCCTGGCGGTAGCGTCGGTCGGGTGACGAGCCTGGGTGATGTGGAGCGCGTGGTCTTGGGGTTGCCGGGGACCGAGGAGACCACTCGGTACGGGATGCGGACGTGGAAGGTCGGGGGGAAGGCGTACGCGTGGGAGCGGCCGTTCAGTAAGGCGGATTTGAAGCGGTTCGGGGACGAGACGCCGCCGAGTGGGCCGATCGTCGCGTTGGCGGTTGAGGATCTTGCGGAGAAGGAAGCCGTGCTGGCGGCGCGGGCGGGGGACGGGTTCTTCACGATTCCGCATTTCAACGGGTACGCCGCGGTGCTTGTTCAGCTGGATGCGGTGTCCGAGGCCGTCCTGGAGGAAGCGTTGCTCGACGCGTGGTTGGTGCACGCGCCGGCGGACGTCGCCAAGGCGCGCCTCGGGAACGGATAGCCCCGCGATCCGACTCACCACTCCGCGAGCGAGTTCATCACCCGGCGATCCGACTCACCACCCGCGATCCGAATTCATCACCCCGATCCGAGTCATCACCCCGTTGGAGGCGTTGGAGGCGCGGAGGCGTTCTCCAGGCGACTGCCAGCACGATCGGGCTCCGGTGAGGTGCTCAGCGCGGTCGCTCAGGCGGTCTCAGCACGGGTCGCCCCGGCAGTCTCAGCGCGGTCGTCCAGGCAGACTCAGCGCGGTCGCCGGTGGTCCCGGCGTACGTCGTCGTACGGGTGGGTGGGGGTGTTGTCGGGGTGGGGTTTACGGAGGGTGATGGGGGTTTGGGGGGTGGGCTGCGGCGAGGGGCGTTGACGGGTGCGGCGTGACGGTGTGTTATCCGAGGTAGGGCCGGTATTTGTTCCGGACCGTAGGCTGGGATTTTCCGTCGATCCGCCCCAGACACCGCGGAGGGTGCAATGAACGATTTCCAGGAACAGGCGAAGAACTGGCTCCGGAATGTCGTCAAGCAGAACCCGGACAAGATCAAGGCCGGCGTCGAGAAGGCCGGCGACCTGATCGACAAGCAGACCGGCGGGAAGTACGCGGAGAAGGTCGACGCAGTCCAGCAGAAGGTCGGCGGCTTCGTCGACAAGCAGACCTCCGAAGAGACCCCGAGCCAGGCGGGCACGGAATCCGCTTCGACGGCGACGCCTGAGGCAGCAACGTCCGAGTCCACTGCAGCTGCATCTGAGCCCACTGCGGCCGCCTCTGAGTCCACTGAGACGGTTTCTGAACCACCTGCGGGGGCCTCGGCGGGTACGGCTGAACCGGCGCCCAGCGAGTCGGCTGCTGACGCGGACGGCGCGTCCGGCGGGTTGGCCGGGTCCCAGGGGAGCAGCACAAGCAACTAGCCCAGCGGCTCCACGGAAAGGTCAGCGCGCACAGCCAAACGCGGCACGGCTGGCGAGGCACAGGTGGCAAGGCACGGCTGATCCGGCACAACCAACGCGGATCGGCTGGTGGGGCGCGGCCAGGCCCGTTCGGCTGGTGGGTTGGTTTAGGAGAGGTACAGGCCGCCTACGGATCCGGAGTAGACCACGTCGGAGGGTGGTCTTGTGGTGGTGTGAGGCGAGATCGGCGGTGGCGTCGGTGGGTGTCCGTCTTGACCGGGTGGTGGGGCGCGCCTAGCCTCGGCATCAGGAAGGGACGAATCCACCGGAACGGTGGCGGATATAAGGAACGGCGGGTTGGCGAAACTACCGACCGGCCGGGAAACGCAACCACGCTCGACCGAGCTGAAGGAAGGACGACGGCGTCGTGCAGACGCGGTCGGATAGACGGCACCGCACGTAATACCTGAAAGGCAGCAGCCGGACGGGACGCGAGCGGCGCCATCGTGGTCTCCGAGGGTTCAACCGGCGACGCACGGTGAGCAAGCAACGCTGGACGGCTGCGGATGCGGCGTCCATGCAGTCGGCGGACGGGGGTTCGCGGACCGCGAGCACGCTGGCAGCACAGCAGCAGCGAGTGCGCAGCAGCACCGTCGGCATCGCCGGAAGTGGCAGCACCGGGTACCGCCTCAGCCGAGGCGGCGCCGGCACCGCCGTACCCCGGTGACGCCTTACCGAACGGCCGGGTGGCTGATCCCTTCGACCGATGGCCACAGTCCCGCCTAGGGACTCGAAGGAGAGGGGGAGACGCCGATGACCGCGATGTCCGTTGGCCTTGCCCTGATCGGATTGCTGATCGCCGGACTGCTGGCCTGGATCGGCCTCACTCTCTCCCGCCGAAAGGCTGCGGACATCTCGACCTCCCAGCAGGAGGCCACTCAGCGCCACTCGGTCGAGCGCGAGGCCTCTCAGCTCGAGACCGCGCAGCAGTTCGAGGCCGCTCAGCTCCAGGCCGCGCAGCTCACGGCCGGTGCCAAGTCCGCGGCGGAGCTGGTACGTCGGCAGGCCGAGGAGGACGCCGCCGTACTGCGGACGCGTGCCGAGGCGGCTGAGCAGCGTGCCGAGGAGATCCGTCGTGCCGCGGAGGACCGGGCGACCGACGTACGACGGGATGCGGAGCAGCGGGCGTCCGACGTACGACGGGAGGCCGAGGCGGAGGCGCAGTCGATCCGGGACGATCTGCGGGAGCAGCGGCTGGAGATGGAGCGCCGCGACCACCGGCTGACCGAACGCGAGGAGCGGCTCGACGAGCAGCACCGCGGCATCGAGGAACGCCACACCGAGCTGGCCGCGCAGCTGGCGGACCTGGAGCAACGCAAGCAGGAGATCAAGGACCTCGAGGACGAGCGCCGCCGGATTCTCGAAGGCGTCGCGAACCTGACGACCGAGCAGGCGAAGGCCGAGCTGGTCGCGGCGATCGAGGACGAGGCGAAGCGGCACGCGCACACGATCGTCCGCGACATCGAGCGGCAGGCGCTGGACGAGGGCGAGGTGAAGGCGCGCAAGATCATCACCGGCGCGGTGCAGCGGCTGGCGTCCGAGCAGACCAGCGAGTCGGTCGTGTCCGTCGTACACCTGCCGAGCGATGACATGAAGGGCCGGATCATCGGGCGCGAGGGCCGCAACATCCGGTCGTTCGAGCAGACCACCGGTGTGAACCTGATCATCGACGACACCCCGGAAGCGGTCCTTCTCTCGTGCTTTGATCCAGTCCGGCGGGAGACCGCGCGGCTGACCCTTGACTCGCTGGTGCTCGACGGCCGGATCCACCCGAGCCGGATCGAGGAGATCTACGAACGCAGCAAGGGCGAGGTCGCCGAGCTGTGTCAGCGGGCCGCCGAGGACGCGATGGCCGACGTCGGGATCACCGATCTGCATCCGGAGCTGGTCCGGACGATGGGGCTGCTGCGCTATCGGACGTCGTACGGGCAGAACGTGCTGAAGCATCTGATCGAGTCGGCGCACATCGCGGGGATGATGGCGGCCGAGCTCGGGCTGGATCCGAAGCTGTGCAAGCGCGGTGCGTTCCTGCACGACATCGGGAAGGCGCTCACGCACGAGTCCGAGGGCAGCCACGCGATCGTCGGTGCCGAGCTGGCGCGGAAGTACGGCGAGAACGACGACGTCGTGCACTGCATCGAGGCGCACCACAACGAGGTCGAGGTCCGTACCGTCGAGGCCGTGCTGACGCAGGCGGCGGACGCGGTGAGCGGTGGCCGGCCGGGTGCGCGGCGCGAGTCGCTGGAGGCGTACGTGCAGCGGCTCGAACGGCTCGAGGAGATCGCGATGCACCACGAGGGTGTGGAGAAGGTGTTCGCGATGCAGGCCGGCCGGGAGATCCGCGTGATGGTGCTGCCGGACGCGGTCGACGACATCGCGGCGCAGGTGATGGCTCGCGACATCGCCAAACAGGTCGAGGAGGAGCTCACCTACCCTGGTCAGATCCGCGTGACCGTCGTACGGGAGTCCCGGGCGACCGAAGTCGCCAAGTAGCTACCAGTTCCAGCGGGGCATCTCGCGGAGCGGGTGGAGTTCGTCGTCGGTCTCGGCGTTGGAGTTCTGCATCGCAACCTGCGAGCCGAACTCGGCATGTGAGTTCCACGCTGCGCGGAAACGTTCGTCCGTCGGCAGGCGGGCCTTGTCGGCGGCGGCGATCATCAGTTCGACGAACCGTTGCCGCTGTGGCTCCGCGATCCGCAGATCACGGTGGGTCGCGATGATGTGGTCGAATCCGCCGAGTTCGTCGGTGTAGCGGGCGGGACCGCCGAAGACCTCGGCCATGAACGCGGTCAGGTGGTCCACGTGCTCCGGGCGTCCGTTGCCGAACAGCGGCTGCAGGATCGGGTCGGCCAGGACCGACGTGTAGAAGATGTCGACCGCGCGGCGGAGTGCGTCGTCGCCGCCCAGGTGATCGTAGATCGTCATGATTACATGATTACCCGGAGATCGTGGCGAGGGGAAGCGAATCAGCGGAAGGCGGACTGGCCGGTCAGGGCCTGGCCGATCACGAGTTGGTGGACCTCGGACGTGCCCTCGTAGGTGAGGACGGACTCGAGGTTGTTGGCGTGCCGCATGATCGGGTACTCGCCGCTGATGCCGTTCGCCGCGAGGATCGTGCGGCACTCGCGGGCGATCGCGATCGCCTCGCGGACGTTGTTCAGCTTGCCGACCGACACCTGCTCGGGCCGCAGCGTGCCCTTCTCCTTCAGCCGGCCGAGGTGGACGGCGAGCAGGATGCCCTTGTTCAGCTCGACCGCCATGTCGGCCAGTTTCGCCTGCGTCAGCTGGTACGCCGTCAGCGGCTTGTCGAACACGATCCGCTCGCCGGCGTACGCGATCGCGGTCTCCAGGCAGTCCCGCGCCGCGCCCATCGCGCCGAAGATGATGCCGAACCGGGCCTCGTTCAGGCAGCCGAGCGGGCCGGACAGACCACGCGCCTCGGGCAGCATCGCGGACGCCGGCAGCCGTACGTCGTCGAGCACCAGCTCGGAGGTGACGGAGGCGCGCAGCGACATCTTCCGCTTGATCTCCGGCGCCGAGAACCCGGGCGTCGACGTCGGTACGACGAAGCCGCGGACACCGTCGTCGGTCCGGGCCCAGACCACCGCGACGTCGGCGACCGAGCCGTTGGTGATCCACATCTTCGAGCCGTTCAGGACCCAGTCATCACCCTCTTGGCGGGCGTTGGTGCGCATCCCGCCCGGGTTCGAGCCGAAGTCCGGTTCGGTCAGCCCGAAGCAGCCGATCGCCTCACCCGCGGACATCCGGGGGAGCCACTCGCTCTTCTGCTCCTCGCTGCCGTACTTCCAGATCGCGTACATGGCCAGTGAGCCCTGCACGGACACCAGCGACCGCATGCCCGAGTCGGCCGCCTCGATCTCGAGACAGGCCAGCCCGTACGCGACCGGTCCGAGCCCGGCGCACCCGTACCCGGTCAGGTGCATCCCGAGGAACCCGAGCGCCCCGAGTTCCTTCGCCAGCTGCCGCGCAGGAATCGACCCCGTCTCGAACCACTCCGGCAAGGACGGCCGCAACCGCTCGTCCGCGAACCGCCGCGCAGCCCCCCGAACGTCAACCTCCTCCGAAGTCAGCAAGGAGTCGACATCCACCAGATCTAAAGAAGCACCCATGTGCTCACGCTAGCTGGTCAGCGCTGTGGCAGACCTCACTTGCGGTACCAGGGCCACCACCAGTGGCGCTTGCGGGGGTGGCGGACTACGACGCTGGCGTGGTGGGCCTTGCCGGTGACGTGGAGGCGGACGCCGCCGGGGCGCGGGGCTACGGCCTTGTTCTTGGCGCTGCTGTGGTTGGCCTCGACCTGGTCGATGTCGACGCTCCAGCCTTCGGGGATCACCATCACCACCGAGCTGTGGATGGCTTGCGCGTCGACGTGGATGTCGGACCAGTGCACGACGGCGTCGGTGAAGTCGAGTTTGACCGAGGAGTGTTCCGCGATCGCGGTCAGCCGCTCGGGGACGACCCACGCGCCCTCGCGTTTCTGTGCGCTGTGCCGGGCCCGGAGCGTCAGGTCCTGGGAGCTGCCGTGGGAGACCGGCACCAGATCAGCGGTCGCGTTGCGGAGCTCCAGCTGGGTCTTGGCCGAGTAGATCTGGGTGAGTCGCTCGTCGAGCTCCTCGAAGTCCAGCCTGCCGTCGCCATGTGCTTCCTGGACGACAGCGGCGGCGCGTTCACGGTCGTTGTCGGATGCCCGGTGACCGGGCGGCGGCTGCTCCAGACTCATGAACCCAAAGGTAGCGCCGCATCAGCCGACGAGAGACAGGAATCGGCCCACCACAGTCGACCAGGTCTTCTCCAGTTCGACGGCGTACCGTTCCGCGTCCGCCACCACAGCCTCCGGGTCGAACCCGAGCGACCGCAGTCGCTCCGGCGCCCACCGCCGTACCCGGTCTGCTTCCACCTCCGGGTGGAACTGCACACCCCAGCTCTGCCCGATGCGCAGCATCTGGTTCGTACACCGCTCACTGGACATCAGCAGCACCGCATCCTCCGGCAGCCGCGTGATCTGGTCCTGGTGACTTTCCACGGCTCGCACGGTCGACGGCAGACCAGCCAGCAGTACGTCGTCCGCGGCGGCGGGCAGCACCATCAACGAGGTCACACCCTTCTCGGGCTGCCCGTACTTCCCCTGCACCTCGCCGCCGAACGTATGCGCCAGCAACTGCGCACCCAGGCAGATCCCGAGCACCGGCACCCGCCCGTGCGCGTCGCGCAGCAACGACCGCTCCGCCTGCAGCCACGGCGACCGCTCGTCCTCGTCGGGCAGCATGCCGCCGCCGAGCAGGATGAGCGCCGCATGACCGTCCACGCTCTCGGGTACGGGCTCACCGTCCCAGGCCCGGACGACGACGGGAGAGATCCCACGCTCGTCCAGCCAGTCGAGCAGCCGGCCCGGTCCGCTGTCCCGGTCGTTCTCGATGATGAGCACAGAAGTCACTGGGCAACGGTACGGCGGCACACCGAGCTGCGGCGTACCGGAGTAGGGATTCCGGGATACTGATGCACTGTGGGGGTGCCGATGGAACCTGTCAGCGGATTCGTGCGGGCTGTTGTCGGAGATGTCGCGTTCATCTTCAGCAAGGGCATGGTCAGCGCGTACCTGCTCGCACGCCGCAACGGGTGGCCGCGACCGCAGCTCGACGTACTGGTGCGGTCACACGGTCAGTACGTGCCGCTGTCCGTTCCGACCGGCACAGTGCTCGCGGTGGACCGCCTGGTCGGGCTGGACGAGCTCCGGCCCGCTCCGATGATCACTGTCGAGTTCACCCCGGGCGACACCGGCGCCGAGGCACATCTGACTGCCAACAGCCCGGTCCTCATCACGATCACCGACATCAGCCACCGCGAGTACGACGGGGTAGTACTGACCACGTCGCTCGGCGCAGCGGCGTACGCACAGCTGCCGCCGGGGTACTACCACGTGTCCGCCGTGGTCATCGACGAGTACGGCGACCTGCTGCAGGGGTACGGCGCCCAGCACAACCTGCACGTGGACAAGGGCGACGACCTGATCGTCTCGCTGTCGATCCGGACCGCGGGCGTGACGGAGATCGCAGACGCCCTGGAAACCGGATCGCAGCCCGCACTGGTCGGACCGGACGGTGACGTCGTACCGCTGCTCGACCTGGCCCGGATCGGCCGCGCACCGGACTGTGACCTGATCCTCGACCGCCTCGAGGTCAGCCGGCACCACGCGGAGCTCCTGCGGATCGACGCGACCAGCTACGAGCTGCGGGACCTGGGGTCGACGAACGGGACGCTGGTGAACGGCGTACCGATCGAGACCGCCATGGTCACCCACGGGGACGAGATCCGGCTCGGAGCGCTCCCGTTCCGGCTACTGCTCGCGTGACCTGGAAGAATGGCGCCGTGAACCCGCGTAGCGTCGTCATCCTCGGCTCGACCGGCTCGATCGGTACTCAGGCGCTCGAGCTGATCGGACGGAACCGGGACCGCTTCCACGTGCTCGCGCTGTCCGCCGGCGGCGACAACGTCGGGCTGCTCGCGGAGCAGGCGCTCGAGTTCGGGGTCGAGGTCGTGGCCGTGGCCAAGGCCACGGTCGCGCAGGATCTGCAGCTGGCGTTCTACGCCGAGGCGCAGCGGAAGGGGTATGCGCAGGGCGAGTTCCGGATCCCGAAGATCGTCACCGGGCCGGATGCCTCCAGCGAGCTCGCGGCACTGCGGTGTGACGTAGTACTCAATGGCATCAACGGTTCGGTCGGGCTGCACGCGACCCTGGCCGCGCTGGACGCCGGGAACACACTGGCGCTCGCCAACAAGGAGTCGCTGGTGATCGGCGGGCCGATCGTCACCCGGCTGGCGAAACCGGGGCAGATCGTCGCGGTCGACTCCGAGCACAGCGCGATCGCCCAGTGCCTGCGCGGCGGTTCGCCGGACGAGGTCCGCAAGCTGCTGCTGACCGCGAGCGGCGGCCCGTTCCTCGGCCGGCCGCGAAGCGAGCTGGCGAACGTGACCGTCGAGCAGGCCTTGGACCATCCGAACTTCGCGATGGGCCCGGTCGTCACGATCAACTCGGCCACACTGGTCAACAAGGGCCTCGAGCTGATCGAGGCGCACCTGCTGTTCGGGATCCCGATGGACCGGATCGACGTGGTCGTCCACCGGCAGCAGGCGATCCACTCGATGGTCGAGTTCTTCGACGGCTCCACGATCGCGCAGGTCGGCGTACCGACGATGACGGTGCCGATCGCGCTCGCACTGGGCTGGCCCGACCGGATACCGGACGCGTCACCGCCGTGGAACTGGGCCGAGGCGAGCACCTGGACGTTCCAGCCGGTCGATCACGTGGCGTTCCCGGCGATCCAGCTGGCCCGCGAGGCGGGAGCCCGGGGCGGGACCGCTCCGGCCGTCTTCAACGCGGCGAACGAGGTCTGCGTCCAGGCGTTCCGGGACGGCCGGCTGCCGTTCGTGGCGATCGTCGACACAGTGGCACGGGTGGTGACCGATCACGACGTACCCTCGTATGAGGAACTGTCCGTCGACGACGTGCTCGCGGCGGACGCGTGGGCCCGGCAGCGGGCGCGTGACATTACCGGCGTACAGGAGACTCAGCAGGCATGAGTGTGCTTCTCACCATCCTCGGCATCGTGCTGTTCGTGCTCGGGGTGCTGATCTCCGTGGCGCTGCACGAGATGGGCCACATGCTCCCGGCGAAGGCGTTCGGGATGAAGGTCACGCAGTTCTTCGTCGGCTTCGGGCGGACGATCTGGTCGGTCAAGCGCGGCGAGACCGAGTACGGCATCAAGGCGATCCCGGCCGGCGGTTTCGTCCGGATCATCGGCATGATGCCGCCCGCCAAGGGCCAGGACCCGACCAAGGTGCGCAAGGCCAACACCGGCCCGATCCAGTCGATGGTCGAGAACGCGCGGACGGCGGAGTACGAGACGATCGCGCCCGAGGACGACGGCCGGCTCTTCTACCAGAAGGTGTGGTGGAAGAAGCTGATCGTGATGGCGTCCGGGCCGCTGGTCAACGTGCTGATCGCCGCCGTGCTCTTCACCGGTCTCTTCACGCTGTACGGCGACCGGGTCGCGCAGACCACGATCTCCACCGTGACCGACTGTGTGATCCCGGCGAACCAGGCCAAGGCCGATCGCAAATGCACCGACACCGACAAGGTGTCGCCGGCCAAGCAGGCCGGGTTCCAGGTCGGCGACAAGATCGTCGCGTTCAACGGCACCACGATCAGCAGCTGGGACCAGCTGACCCCGCTGATCCGGGCGAACACCGACAAGCCCGCCACGATCGTTGTCGAGCGCAACGGCCAGCAGCTCACCCTGCACACCAAGACGATCGTCAACCAGGTCCTGGACAAGCCGGGGTCGGACAAGACCGTGTCGGTCGGATTCCTCGGCGTCTCACCGGACAACAAGCTCGAGCGGCAGTCCGTCGGCTACGCCTTCGACAAGATGGGTGAGTACACGGTCGCCACCGTGCAGGCCCTCGGCCGGTTCCCGGAGAAGCTGGTCGGCGTCGCGAAGTCGATCGTCGGCGGCCAGCGTGACCAGGACAGCCCGATGAGCGTCGTCGGCGCGAGCCGGGTCGCGGGTGAGATCGCCTCCAGCAACCTGGATGTGGGCGCGAAGTTCGCGAGCTTGATCATGCTGCTCGCCTCGCTGAACCTGTTCCTTGCCCTGTTCAACTTCATCCCGCTGCTGCCGCTGGACGGCGGCCACATGATCGGCGCGATCTGGGAAGGCATCCGGCGCGGCTTCGCCAAGCTGTTCGGCCGGCCGGATCCCGGGTACGTCGACGTGGCCAAGCTGCTGCCGATCGCGTACGTCGCGGCCAGTGTGATCGTGGTGATGGGCGTGCTGCTCGTCATCGCCGACATCGTGAACCCCATCAAGCTGTTCAACGGATAAGGAAACATGAGCATCAACCTCGGCATGCCTGCCTTGCCGCCCCCAACCCTCGCGCCGCGCCGCAAGACCCGCCAGATCAAGGTCGGCAAGGTGCTCGTCGGCGGCGACGCGCCGGTCTCGGTGCAGTCGATGACGACGACGAAGACGCACGACGTGAACACGACGCTGCAGCAGATCGCCGAGCTGACCGCGGCCGGTTGCGACATCGTCCGGGTCGCCTGCCCGCGGCAGGAGGATGCCGACGCGCTGGCGGAGATCGCGCAGCACTCGCAGATCCCGGTGATCGCCGACATCCACTTCCAGCCCGGGTACGTGTTCGCGGCGATCGAGGCCGGGTGTGCCGCCGTACGGGTGAACCCGGGGAACATCCGCAAGTTCGACGACCAGGTCAAGCAGATCGCGCAGGCCGCGAAGGACCACGGTACGTCGCTGCGCATCGGGGTGAACGCGGGCTCGCTGGACAAGCGGCTGCTGGAGAAGTACGGCAAGGCGACGCCCGAGGCGCTCGTCGAGTCGGCGGTCTGGGAGGCGTCGCTGTTCGAGGAGCACGACTTCCACGACTTCAAGATCTCGGTCAAGCACAACGACCCGGTCGTGATGGTGCAGGCGTACGAGATGCTCGCCGAGCGCGGCGACTGGCCGCTGCACCTCGGCGTCACCGAGGCCGGGCCGGCGTTCCAGGGCACGATCAAGTCGTCGGTCGCGTTCGGCGCACTGCTGTCCAAGGGCATCGGTGACACGATCCGGGTGTCGCTGTCCGCGCCGCCGGTCGAGGAGGTCAAGGTCGGCCTGCAGATCCTGCAGTCGCTGAACCTGCGGGAGCGCAAGCTCGAGATCGTCTCCTGCCCGTCCTGCGGTCGCGCCCAGGTGGACGTCTACACCCTGGCCGAGCAGGTCACCGCCGGCCTCGAGGGCATGGAGGTCCCGCTCCGCGTCGCCGTTATGGGCTGCGTCGTGAACGGTCCCGGCGAGGCCCGCGAAGCCGACCTCGGCGTCGCCTCCGGCAACGGCAAGGGCCAGATCTTCGTCAAGGGCGAGGTCATCAAGACCGTCCCGGAATCGGCCATCGTCGAAACCCTCATCGAAGAAGCCATGCGCATCGCCGAATCAATGGAAACCACCGAACCCGGCGAACCGACTGTTTCCGTCAGCTGATCGTGACCGAGTACCTGGTGGTCAGCGCTGTTGCTGGTGAGGCTCGGTATGTGCCGGCGGGGTTGCCTGTCCTGGTGACCGGTGTGGGGAAGACGGCGGCTGCGGTCGCCGTCAGTCGAGCCCTGGCGGAGCGGGACACCAGCGACCTTGTCGTGCTCAACGTCGGGACCACCGGGGCGTTGCGGGATGGGTTGGGTGGGTTGTTTTTGCCGAGTGTTGTGATCAATCACGATGTGAATGCGGAGGCGGTTCGGGCGATCGGGCTGGATCCGCAAGACGAGTTGCAGGTTGCGGGTGGGGACGGGACGGTGCTTGCGTCGGGGGACGTGTTCGTGACGGATCCCGTCGTACGGGCTCGGTTGGCGGAGCGGGCGCATCTGGTGGACATGGAGGCGTACGGCGTCGTGTACGCGTGCCGCGAGTACGGCGTACCGGTGCGCGTCGTGAAGCATGTGTCGGACTCGGCGGACGAGGCGGCGCTGGACTGGCCGGCCCTCGTGGACGCGAGTGCGAAGGTGCTGGGGGAGTGGGTCAGCGAGAACGCCCGCTGAGCCACGGGGGCACGGATTCCTGGACGGGATCAGGGTTGACGCCCTAGCGTCAGGCATCTGTTCGTCACTCGCCTGGAGGTTCGTATGTCGCTTCTGTCGGCTCTTGTTGCGGCGCTGGCCGACGGAGCGGTCGAGGTGGTCGATCTGACGTCGCCGTTGTCTGCGTCGACGCCGGTGATCCAGTTGCCGCCGGAGTTCGGGCAGACGGCGCCGTTCGCGCTGGCGGAGATCAGCAGGTACGACGACCGCGGGCCGGCGTGGTACTGGAACAACTTCACCAGCGGCGAGCACACCGGCACTCACTTCGACGCCCCGAACCACTGGGTCACCGGCAAGGATCTCGCCGACATCGCCTCGGTCCCGGCGAACCGGCTGATCGCGCCGGTCGTCGTACTCGACTTCACCGCCGAGGTCGAGCAGAACCCCGACTTCCTCGTCGAGGTCGACCACCTGAAGGCCTGGGAGGCAGAGAACGTCCCGCTGCCCGCGGGTGGCTGGCTGTTCGTACGCACGGGGTGGGACGCGCGATCGCACTCGCAGGAGGCCTTCCTGAACGCCGACGAGAACGGACCGCACACGCCGGGCCTCTCGCCCGAGTGCGCGCGGTGGGTCGCGCAGGAGTCGCCCGTACTCGGCATGGGCGTCGAGACCGTCGGCACCGACGCCGGGAAGGCGCACTCGTTCGATCCGCCGTTCCCCTGCCACTCGTACCTGATGGGCAGCGACAAGTACGGGCTGACGCAGCTGCAGAACCTCGCCCAACTCCCGCCGACCGGCGCCGTCGTCATCGCCGGACCGTTGCCGATCGTCGGCGGATCCGGCGCTCCCGCTCGGGTGCTCGCGCTGGTCGAACGCGGATGAACGTCGCGGATGCCGTCGGCCGGACGTTGGCGGCTGCGGGCGTCCGCCAGGTGTTCGGCGTGGTCGGGTCCGGCAACTTCCACCTGACGAACGCGATGGTGGCCGCCGGCGCGCGGTTCGTCGCCGCGCGGCACGAGGGCGGCGCGGCCACGATGGCAGACGCGTACTCACGGATGAGCGGTACGGTCGCCGCGCTGTCGGTTCACCAGGGCTGCGGGCTCACGAACGCGATGACCGGGATCGCCGAGGCGGCGAAGAGCCGTACGCCGATGCTCGTGGTCGCGGCCGAGGTCACCGAGCCGCGCTCCAACTTCTACGTCGACCAGGAGGCGCTCGCCCGCTCGGTGGGTGCGCTGCCGGTGCGGATCACCTCGGCGGAGACTGCGGTCGCCGAGGCATACGAAGCGGTGGCGACGGCCGTGCGCGAACGACGTACGGTGCTGCTGAACGTTCCGCTTTCCCTGCAGGCGTTGGAGATTCCCGACGCGGCACCAGCTGTCTTGCCACCCTGGCGAGAGGCGGTGGCGCCGGACGCCGCCGAGGTCGCCGCACTGACCGACCTGCTGCAGCGGGCGGAGCGTCCGGTGTTCGTTGCGGGTCGCGGGGCCCGTGGACAGCGAAGGGCCCTCGAAGCGCTCGCGGAACGTTGCGGTGCGCTGCTCGCGACCTCGGCCGTCGCTCACGGCCTGTTTCGCGGCAACCCGTGGGATCTCGGCATCTCGGGCGGCTTCTCCTCGCCTCGTACCGCCGAACTGATCCGCGGCGCCGACCTCGTCGTGGGTTGGGGCTGCGCGCTGAACATGTGGACGATGCGGCACGGTCAGCTGATCGGACCCGACGCGACCGTGGTGCAGGTCGACGACGACGCGTCCGCGCTCGGCGTGCATCGCGAGATCCAGTTGGGTGTCACCGGCGACGTCGAGCTCACCGCCACGCTCGCCCTCGAGACGTACGGCGATCAGCAGGTGGGTTATCGCACCGCGGAGCTCGGGAGCGTGCGCTGGCGGGACGTCGCGTTCGACGACGAGAGCACGGAGGAGCGGATCGACCCTCGGACGTTGAGCCTCGCGCTCGACGACGTCCTTCCCGCCGAACGCGTGATCGCGGTCGACTCCGGCAACTTCATGGGCTACCCGAGCGTCTGCCTGTCGGTGCCGGACGAGAACGGCCTCTGCTTCATCCAGGCGTTCCAGTCGATCGGGCTGGGGCTCGCCACCGCGATCGGTGCCGCGTTGGCGCAGCCGGATCGCCTGCCGGTCGCCGTACTCGGTGACGGCGGTGCGCTGATGAGCGCCGCGGAGCTCGACACCGTACGCCGACTGGGCCTGCCGATGCTCGTGGTCGTGTACAACGACGACGCGTACGGCGCCGAGGTGCACCATTTCGGTCCGGGTGGGCACCCGCTGGACACTGTGACGTTCCCGCCGACCGACATCGCCGCGATCGGGCGGGGGTACGGCTTCGAGGCCGCGACCGTGCGCACCGCCAAAGATCTCACCGCAGTCGAGGACTGGCTGAACGGGCCGCGGTCCGCGCCGATGCTCGTGGACGCGAAGGTCGTGGCGGAGCACCCGTCGTGGTGGTTGGAGGAGGCGTTCCGCGGGCACTGATTATCCTGGCTTGACCTTGACCCCCGGGGCAAGGTTTAGCGTCGGGATGAAGGAGGCGGGATGCGGATCAGCGATCTGGCGGCCGAGGCCGGTGTGACGGTCAAAGCAGTGCGGTACTACGAAGCGCAGGGGCTGCTCAAGCCGCGGCGGGAGGCCAACGGGTACCGGTCGTACGAGCCGGACGACGTGGTCGTGGTGCGTGAGGTGAAGGCGCTGCTGAGCCTCGGACTGACCGCGGAGCAGACGTACCCGTTCATCGAGTGCCTGCGGGCCGGCAATGCGCGCGCGGACGTGTGCCCGGCTTCGCTGACGGCGTACCGGACCCGGATCGCGGACGTGAACCGGCGGATCGCGGAACTGACCGACCTGCGGGAGCGGCTGACCGACCTCCTGACCGATGCCGAGAACTGGAGGACGAGATGAGCGATCTGCAGAGTGTCGACGAGGCCACCTTCGACGAGGTGGTGCGGTCCGAGAAGCCGGTGCTGGTGGACTTCTGGGCGCAGTGGTGCCCGCCGTGCCACCAGATCGCCCCGGTCCTCGCCCAGATCGGTGCCGAACGCAACGAACAGCTGACCGTGGTGAAGCTGAACTCCGACGAGAACCCGGCGATCTCCGCCGGCTACCGGGTGATGGCGTTGCCGACCCTGATCCTGTTCCACCGCGGCGAGATGATCTGGTCCGTCGTCGGCGCCCGGCCGAAGGCCAAGCTCCTGAAGGAGATCGACGACGCCCTGCTCGCCGCGGTGTGACGGACCCCCAGGCCATCACAATTGGCGTCCCGCGGAACGCGTCACGCTCGGCCGCGTCGGCTACGGGCAATTGTGATGGCCTGGCGATCCGCTAGCGCGAGGTACAGAGCTCGACCAGTACGCCGTGGGCGCCGAAGTCGTCGAACTCCCTGAGGATTGACAGTTAGGTGTCTAGGATGCTAGCAATATAGCCATGGTGGACGCGGGCGGCAAGAAGGTGCAGTTCAACGTGTATCTGCCACCGGAGCTGGTGCGGCGGGTGAAGCACAAGGCGATCGACGACGGGGCGAGTCTGTCCGCGCTCGTCGAGCAGGCGCTGGCCGAGTATCTCGACAAGCACGGGGAGGCTCAGGGATGAAGAACGTGGTGATCAGGCCGCTGCGGTTCACGGCGGACGTGGCGGCGATGCGCGCGTTCCTGGAGGCGCTGGGGCTGCGGTCGCGGATCGAGTCCGAGCGCGGGGGATGGGTCGACATGCTGACCGGTCGCGGGATGGTCGCGTTGCACGATGCGGCGTCGAGCTCGACGGGCGGGCAGCCGGGGCAGACGACGTTGTCGTTCGAGGCGGACAAGGTCGACGAGTTGAAGGACCGGCTGGAGCAGGTGGGGTTCGTCGACGCGACGGTCTTCGACGAGGCGTACGGGCGGGTGCTGTCGGTCAGTGGGCCCGAAGGGGTGGTGATCTGGGTCGACGAGCGCAGCGACGATCTGTACGGGTACAAGCTGCATGACGCCGATCCGGACGATCGCTGGTCGGTCACGCCGTACCTGACCGGAGCGGACGAGGCGCCCTGGCAGCGGTTCCTCGGTGCGGTCGGTGTGCCGACGGCGATCCGCTTCGGGCCGGCGGACGGGGACTTCGCCGTACGGCTCGACCTCACCACGACCGAGGACCTCGACGACGTGCAGGCCCGCGTCGGCGGATCGCGGACCGAGGCCGGCCTGGAGATCGTGGACCCGGATGGACAGCTCGTCGTGGTGCACGGATGATCGCCGTACGCCGTGCCGCGCGTGGCGATGTCGACGCGATCAGGCAGATCGGCCTCACGACCTGGCCGGTCGCGTACGGCGGCCTGGTGTCCGACGAGTTCATCACCGACGGCCTCGCCCAATGGTGGTCGACGGAGGCGGTCGAACGTGGGATCAGCAAGGGCATCACGCTGGTCGCGGTCGACGGCGACGCGCTCGTCGGCATGACCGGGCTCGGACGCGAGGCCGACTTCTGGGTGATGTGGAAGCTGTACGTGGTGCCCGACCACCAGGGCAAGGGCGTCGGCAAGGCACTCCTCGACGCCGCGATCGCAGCCCTGCCGGACGGTACGCCGGAACTCCTGCTCGACGTGCTCGTGGCGAACGAGCAGGCGATCGGCTTCTACCGCTCGCAGGGTTTCGCGGAGCCACGGCGTACGCCCGACCGGGATCTCGGCGTCGAACTGATGTGGATGAGTCTTGACCTCGACCGGACCTGAACCTGCAGGATTCCGCCATGACGACGACGATGCCTGACCGGCTGCGCGACGACCCGGACTTTCGGCGGTACTGGCTGGCGCGCAGCCTGTCGATCACCGGGTCGATGGTGACGGCGATCGCGTTGCCGGTGCTCGTCTACCGGCTGACCGGATCGACCGTGCTGACCGCGGTCGTGACCGGCCTGGAGTCGGCGCCGTACCTCTTGGCGGGTCTGTTCGCGGGCGCGCTCGCGGACCGTTGGAACCGGCGGCGCACGATGGTGACCGCGGACGCCATCAACGCGGTCCTGGTCGGGTCGGTGCCGGTCGCGCATCTGCTCGGCGTGCTCACCGTCGTACAGGTGCTCATCGTCGCGTTCACCGTGCAGGCCGTCTACACGTTCTTCGACGGCGCGAACTTCGGCGCGCTACCCGTCCTCGTCGGCCGCGCCCGGGTCGCCCAGGCGAACTCCGCGGTCTGGACGGCGTCGAGCGTGATCGAGTTGCTCGTCCCACCGGCGACCGGCTTGCTCCTCGCCGTACTCGATCCGGCCAGTCTGCTCACGCTCGACGCGCTCAGCTTCGCGGCGTCCGCGTTCGCCGTCCGCGGGATCGTGCGGGCGATGTCCGAGTCCCGCGACGGGCAGCCGCCGCTGCGGCCGAAGGTGGTGTTCAACGACATCAGTGACGGTCTGCGCTACCTGGTCCGGCACGCGGGGGTGCGCACGATGACGATCGTGGGCAGCATCCAGTCGTTCGCGGGCGGCGGGTTCATGGCGCTGATCGTGGTGTGGTGCGACCGCGTCCTGGACATCGGTACGTCGGGACTCCGCTTCGGACTGGTCTGGGGTGTGTGGGGGATCGGCGGGCTGATCGCCGCACTCAGCCTCCCGCGGTTGCTGAAGCGGATGCCGCCGGCGGCGATCACGTTGTACGCGCTGCCCGTGTCGGCGCTGCTCGGTGTGCTCTCGCCGTTGTCGTCGAACTGGGTTATGGCCTCGCTGGCGTTGCTGGTCTGGGGTTCGGCGTACGTGCTGGTGATCGTGAACGCGGTGTCGTACCGGCAGCAGGTGACGCCGGAGAACCTGCTCGGCCGGGTCAACACGGCGGGCCGGATGCTGTCCTGGGGCGTCGGGTGGACGTTGGGATCGGTTGTCGGCGGGCTGCTCGGCAACGCGTTCGGGCCGCGGACCGGGATGGTTCTGATGGGGCTGTTCGGTTGCGCGGGAGTGGTCGTCGCGTGGACGTCGCCACTGCGCCGGATCGCCGCGGACCCCCAGCACTCACCAACCGCCGACATCCCCTAGGCGGCACGCTCAGCCGGTGCCGGTAGAGCCGGGTTGATGAGTGGCGCAGGTCCGCAATCACGGCCCCATTGCATACGGTCGCGTCGATCATCCGCTAGGTTCTGCCCGTGGGCGTACGGGTTCTCGGTCCTCGCGACCTCGCGGCGGCGCGCGCGGTCATCGCCCGCGATCCGGTCATCAACGTGTTCGTCGACAGCCTCGTGCAGGCGTCCGGACTCGACCCGCGGCGTGGAGCCGAGGTCTGGGGGTACGTCGAGAAGGGCGCGCTCGAGGCCCTGTGCCACGCGGGCGGGAACATGGTCCCGGTCGGCGCCGACGACGCTGCGCTCCGGGCGTTCGCGGCGTACGCGATGCGGCGAGGGCGGAACTGTTTCCAGATCCTCGGGCCGGCGCGCGCGGTCGAGCAGCTGTGGCACATTCTCGAGCCGCACTGGGGGCCTGCCCGCGAGGTGCGTGACGACCAGCCGTTCATGGTGATCGAAGGGCCGCCGGCGATCGCACCGGATCCGCTGGTCCGAGCGGTCGAGCCGGTCGAGCTGCCGATCCTGTACCCGGCGTGCGTGGCGATGTACACCGAGGAGGTCGGCGTACCGCCGCAGACCGGCCCGGACGGGACGTTCTACCGGTCGCGGGTCGCGGAGCTGATCCGGGCCGGGCGCGCGTTCGCGCGGATCGAGAACGGGCGGGTCGTGTTCAAGGCCGAGGTCGGTTCGGTCGGGACCGGCGTGTGCCAGATCCAGGGCGTGTGGGTGGATCCGGAGTACCGCGGCCGTGGGCTGGCCGCGCCCGGGATGGCGGCCGTGGTCGAGCTGGCCCGGCAGATCTCGCCCGTCGTCACGCTGTATGTGAATGCGTTCAACCTCCCGGCGCGGGCGGCGTACGAGCGCGTCGGGTTCCGCACGATCGAGACGTTCGCGACGATTCTGTTCTGAGACTGCATGCTCTCCGTGATGCAGACGTGACCGGCCGTGGGCTTGGCTGGACGTTCTACGCCGCACCGCCCAGCGGAAGGAACACTTCAGCATGCGAAAGCTTGCCGTTTTTCTGTGCAGCTTTGCTCTCGTCCTCACCTCGTCGACAGCGTCGGCGGCCCCACCGGACGTCGCCTACTACTCGCTGCGGGTCCCCGCCGGTACGACGATCGGCGATCTGATCCGAGACGGGTACGACATCGACCACGCGCACGGCGACACCGCGACGGTGGTGGCGACGCCGATCGACGTACAACGGCTGCGCGCGCGAGGCGTCGTACTGGAGAAGACCGGCGACGTGTACCAGCCGGTGCCGCGGACCGAGGCCGACGAGGCGACGTACTACGGCGGGTATCACACGACCGCTGGACACGAGGAGCACAACGCGGCCGTCGCCGCGGCGCACCCGGACCTGGTGAAGCTCTACGACATCGGCGATTCGTGGAAGAAGGCGCAGGGACAGGGCGGGCACGACATCCAGGCCCTGTGCATCACCAAGCTCACGACCGGCGACTGCGCCCTGAACAGCACCGGGAAGAAGCCGAAGTTCGTCCTGCACACGCAGATCCACGCGCGCGAGATCGCGACCGGCGAGATCGCCTACAAGTGGATCGACCTGCTCGTCTCGTCGTACGGCGTCGATCCCGAGCTCACCGCGCTGCTGGACACCCGCGAACTCTGGGTGGTGCCGATCGCGAACCCGGACGGCGTGGACGTGGTCGCGTCGAACCCGACCCGCCCGATGCTGCAGCGCAAGAACGTCGACGACAGCGCGGGCGGTTGCCCGGCGTCGGACGCGGGCGTCGACCTGAATCGCAACTCGTCGTTCCAGTGGGATGTGGACCAGGGTGGTCCTTGCGACGAGACGTACCCGGGGCCGAAGGAGTTGTCCGAGCCGGAGACCGAAGCGATCCAGGGCTTGCTGGACACGGTCTTTCCCGACACCAAGGGCGATGTGGACGACCCTGCCGCCGCGACCACGACCGGTGTCTTCTTGACGTTGCACAGCTTCGGCAACGACATCCTGGCGCCGTGGGGATACACCAACAAGGACGCGCCGAACAAGGCCGCCTTGGTGGCTCTGGGCAAGAAGATGGGCGCGTTCACGGGGTATCCGGTGTCGACCGGGGATGGTGGGGTCGGGTACTTCGCTCCCGGTGCGACCGACGACTGGTTGTACGGGACGCGCGGCGTGCCGTCGTACACGTTCGAGATCGGGCCGGATTCGGGGACGTGCGCTGGATTCCTGCCGGCGTACTCGTGTGTTGACTCGACGTTCTGGCCGTTGCTGAAACCAGCGTTGGTTTACGCCGCGAAGGCTGCGGCGGCGCCGTACGGCCAACTGCCCTGATCACTGTCGGGTACGCCGGTTTGGGCCTGTGGATAACGTGGTGAGAGCATGTCCGCCGGACCGATATTCTCTGTGACGTCCGGTTTATCGACTTTGCACGCTTGGAGACTCCCGTGATTTTGCGTATGTCGTCGTTGTTCCTCCGCACCCTTCGCGAGGACCCGGCGGACGCGGAGGTCCCGAGCCACAAGCTGCTCGTCCGCGCCGGGTACATCCGGCGTGCCGCGCCCGGCATCTACACCTGGCTGCCGCTCGGCCTGCGGGTGCTGCGGAACGTCGAGCGGATCGTCCGTGAGGAGATGGACGCGATCGGCGCGCAGGAGCTGGTGTTCCCGGCGCTGCTGCCCCGCGAGCCCTACGAGGCCACCGGCCGCTGGACGGAGTACGGGCCGAACATCTTCCGGCTGAAGGACCGCAAGGGCGCCGACATGCTGCTCGGTCCCACGCACGAGGAGATGTTCACGCTGGTCGTGAAGGACCTGTACTCGTCGTACAAGGACCTTCCGCTGTCGATCTACCAGATCCAGAACAAGTACCGCGACGAGGCACGGCCGCGGGCCGGTGTGCTGCGCGGGCGTGAGTTCGTGATGAAGGACTCGTACTCGTTCGACGTCGACGACGAAGGACTCGCCGCGTCGTACGAGAAGCACCGCGAGGCGTACATCAAGATCTTCGACCGGCTCGGGTTCGACTACGTGATCGTGCAGGCGATGTCCGGCGCGATGGGCGGCTCGCGGTCCGAGGAGTTCCTCGCGATCGCGGAGAACGGCGAGGACACCTTCGTCCGCTCCCCGGGTGGGTACGCCGCCAACGTCGAGGCGGTCGTGGTGCCGCAGTCGGCGCCTGTCGACGCGTCCGCCGTACCGGCCGCCGAGGTCGTCGACACGCCGGAGACGCCGACGATCGACACGCTGGTAGACGCGCTGAACGCGAAGCACGCGCGGACCGACGGCCGCGAGTGGACGGCCGCGGACACGTTGAAGAACGTGCTCGTGATGCTGGTGCACCCCGACGGCACCCGCGAGCCGCTCGCGATCGGCGTCCCCGGGGACCGCGCGATCGACGAGAAGCGGCTCGGCGCACAGGTTGAGCCGGCCGAGGTGGTCGCGTTCGAGGAGGCGGACTTCGAGAAGTACCCGTCGCTGGCGAAGGGCTACATCGGGCCGGGCGTGCTGGGCAAGGAGAACGCGTCCGGCATTCGGTACCTGCTCGATCCGCGGGTTGCCGAGGGGTCCGCGTGGGTGACCGGTGCGGACAAGTCCGGGTTCCACGTCGTCAACCTGGTGCACGGTCGCGACTTCACCGCGGACGGGACGATCCAGGCCGCCGAGGTCCGCGACGGCGACGAGGCGCCGGACGGTTCGGGTCCGCTGGAGGCGGCGCGCGGGATCGAGATGGGCCACATCTTCCAGCTCGGCCGCAAGTACGCCGACGCGCTCGACCTCAAGGTCCTCGACCAGAACGGCAAGCTCGTCACGGTCACCATGGGGTCGTACGGCGTCGGCGTCACCCGCGCGGTGGCGGCGATCGCCGAGGGCAACCACGACGAGCTCGGCCTGGTCTGGCCGCGGGAGATCGCGCCCGCCGACGTACACCTGGTTGCCACCGGCAAGGACAAGGAGCTCTTCGCGAAGGCAGCCGAGCTCGCCGCCGAGCTGGAGTCCCGGGGCCTGACGGTGATCTACGACGACCGCGAGAAGGTGTCGCCCGGCGTCAAGTTCAAGGACGCCGAGCTGATCGGCGTACCCACCATCGCCGTCGTCGGCAAGGGCCTCGCCGACGGCACCGTCGAGGTCAAGAACCGCCGAACCGGCACCCGCGCCGACATCCCAGTAGCAGACGTCGTCAACCACCTGATCACCACCGTCCGCAGCTGACATGCCATCGGGCCCCACCCAAGCGGTGGGGCCCGACGTCATCCGTTGCGTGTGCCTGTGGTCCACAGCGTGCTTCTGCCTGTGTCAGCGAAACCCGCCCGGGAAAGACGTGGCCCCGGCGACATGACCTGAGTCAGCGGTCCACCGGGGCTTTCGTTGTCGATGATATCACCGGAAGGAGCAAGCCTCCGTGGTATCCACGGATCCCGCCACACCACCCGTGGGCCCCTGGGTCTTCCGATGGTTGAGTGCGGCTCGGATTGCCAAGTACCGCAGCGCATCCGGCGGCGATCTGTCCCGTGCGCTCGCGCTTTCTCAGCTCCTCCGCCACGAGAAATCGGTCTGGGTGCCGTACCTTCACCAGGCGTTCCCGCCCGGCACGGACCGCAAGCGAGACGTGGACACCAAGGTTGCGGCGCTCAACCGGCTACGCAACCGCGTCGCGCACCACGAGCCGCTGATCGCTGAGAACTTGTCTCGGGAGGCGGCCAAGGTCAGCGCGCTCGGTGGCCTGATCGACCCCGAGCTCGGTCAGTACCTGACCGCGACTTCGGCGGTGCCCGCGCTCCTCCGGGCACGTCCGAGCTAGGTACGGCCGATCGGCCTGGAGATTTCTTGGTCGAGTATGTCGAGGAACGTCGGTTGGCTTCGATCCCGGGGTGTGGCGCCTGAACGGGCGTCCGGGAGTTGAGGAGTTGGCGATGAGGGAATCTGTGCTGGTTGGGCGGGGGATCGACGGCCTGCGGCGGGCCGTCACGGGCGACGTACTTGTGGGCGGGGACCCGGGCTACCCGGACGCCGGGCGCGTGATGACGGCCGAGGGGCGGCCGAAGGTGATCGTGCGGTGTGCGGGCGCGAACGACGTGGTGGCGGCGTTGAAGTACGCCGAGATGCACGACCTGCCGATCGCGGTCCGCAGCGGCGGCCACCATGCGGCCGGGTTCGGCACGAACGACGGCGGCGTCGTGATCGACGTACGGCCGATGGACGAGGTCAGGTTGCTTCCGGACGACGTGGTGCGGATCGGCACCGGCGCCACCTGGGGGCGGGTCGCCGAGCGGCTGGGCAAGGTCGGTCTGGCGATCTCGTCCGGTGACACGGCGAGCGTCGGCGTCGGTGGGTTGATGGCCGGCGGCGGGATCGGGTGGATGGTCCGCAAGCACGGGCTGGCGATCGACAACGTGGTGTCCGCCGAGGTGGTCACCGCGGACGGTTCGGTACGCCGGGTGGACGCGGCCACGGATCCGGAGTTGTTCTGGGGACTCCGCGGCGCCGCGGGCAGCCTCGGCGTGGTTACGTCGTACGACATCACCGCCGTCCACCGACCGACCGTGCACTTCGGCACCCTGCTGTACCCGTGGACGCAGGCGGAGCAGGTGCTGAACGGCTGGGCGGAGTACGACGCTCCCGAAGGACTCACGTCGTCGCTGCAACTGGCGCCGACGATGATGGCCGACCGGCAGGTCCCGGTCGCCATTCAGGTGTGTACGACGGATATCGCGGCGCTCGAACCGTTGCGTCGCCTGGGCTCGCTGATCACCGAGAAGGTCGCCGAGGTCCCGTACGCCGACGTGTTCGCGCACATGTCGATGCCCGCGGACTGGCGCCCGCGGATCCGCAACGGCTTCTACAACACGTGGTCGCCGAAGTTGAGCCAACGGCTGCTGGAGGCCCGCCCGCGGATCCCCGGACTCGCGATCGAGATCCGGTCCCTCGGCGGTGCGTACGGCGCGATGCCCGCCGACGCGACCGCGTTCGCGCACCGCGATGCGCGGTTCCTGGTGAACTCGGTGCTGATGGGATCGCCCGAGCAGCAGGGCACCGAGCAGCCCAAGGAGTTCGATGCGCTGTGGCGGTCGATGAAACCGGACGGCGCCTACCTGAACTTCATCTCCGACCCGACGGACGCCGACCTGGACAGCTGCTTCCCGGAGCAGCACCGCACCCGGCTGGCTGCCCTCAAGCAGTCGGTCGACCCGGGCCATGTGTTCCGCAGCGCGCTGAGCGTGCCGCCGCGTCCCGAGTGGACGGGCGGCCGCCGTCACCTGATGAGGTGGGCGATGCGGTCGCGGAGATAGTTCTGCTCGGCCGTGTTCCGGGTCCGCTCCAGCGCCGCGAGGTAGTTGGAGCTGGCCAGGTCCGGGCGGCCGGCGAGCTCGTGGAGATGCGCGAGGACGGACAGTCGGCGGTGGTGGTCTCCGAGGTACCGGTCGTCGGCGAGGCCTTCGACGATGGCGATGCCGGCGTCCGGGCCTTCGGTCATCGCGACCGCGACGGCGGATCCGAGCGTCACCATCGGGCTCGGGTCGACCTTCTCGAGGATCCGGTACAGGCCGGCGATCTGTTCCCAGTCGGTGGTCTCGACCGAGTCGGCCTCGCTGTGCACGGCCGCGATCGCCGCCTCCAACTGGTACGGGCCGACGGCGCCGGAGCGCAACGTCTCCTCGACGAGCCGCGTGCCTTCGGCGATCTCGTCGGCGTACCAGCGAGAACGGTCCTGCCGATCCGCAGGTACGAGGTTGCCGCCCGGCCCCGTCCGTGCGTCCCGGCGGGCGTGCGTGAGGATCATCAACGCCAGCAGCCCGGTCACCTCACCCGGGCCGCTGACGGCCTGCTGCAGCGACCGCGTGATCCGCAACGCCTCCTCGGCCAGATCCACGCGCTGCAACGAGTCGCCGGCGCTGGCCGTGTGGCCTTCGTTGAAGATCAGGTAGAGCACCTGCAGTACGGCGCGCAGCCGCTCGTCGTACTCGTCCGCCGTCGGGAGCTCGAAACGTGCGTCCCTGAGCTGTCGCTTCGCGCGGCTGATGCGTTGGGCGACCGTGGTCTCGCTGACGAGGAGAGCGGCTGCCACCTCGGCCGTCGTGAGGCCGCCGACCGAGCGGAGCGTGAGCGCGATCTGCGAGGCCGGAGTCAGCGCCGGATGACAACAGAGCACGAGTAACCGCACGGTGTCGTCGGAGTCCTCGTGGTAATCCTCGGGTGCGGGATCCGGCGCGCGGAGGAAATCGTTCAGCTCGCGTTGCCGGCGCGCGTTGTCCCGCCGCCAGCCGTCCATCATCCGCCGCGACGCGACGCTGATCAGCCAGCCGATCGGCTGCTCGGGTACGCCGTTCGCGCGCCACTGCACGAACGCTTCGAGCAGCGCCTCCTGTACCGCGTCCTCGCACTGGTCGAACACGCCGTACCGTCGGACCAGCACGGCCAGCGCCCGCGGCACCGCCGCCCGAATCGCCCCCTCGAGCTCACTCACTCTTAGCCGAGCTGCCCGAGGAAGTCGTCCTGGTCGAGCCGGATCTCCCGGAGCTGGACGCGACGGAACTGTGCGAGCGGGATCAGTGCCGCGAGCTCCAGCGCCCGCTCCACCGACGCGCAATGCAGCACCATCGCGCCCGCCAGGTACTCCTTCGTCTCCAAGAACGGCCGGTCGGAGATCACCGGCGTACCGGCGACGAGCTGGACGTCCTTCTCCTCACCGGGCTCGTTCAGCGCCAGGACCGACACCAGCTCACCGGTCTTCAGCAGATCGCGCGCGAGCGTCGCGACGTGCTCCCGACCGCCGGACATCTCGACGAGCTGCTGCTCGGTGAATCCCTTGAGTGCTTCGAGGTTGTTGTGGATCAGCAGTAGAAACTTCACCCTGCCATTCTCCCGGACGAGGTGTCATAGCTCTCACTCGGCGGTGTAATGGTTGAGCCGTACTACGCCCTTACCGGATCATCGGGGCGTGAGGAAATGCCGCTGTGCCTGATGTCTCGTTGCTGACGTTGCTGTTCCTGGTGATCGCCGCCTTCGCGGCCGGCTGGATCGACGCGGTGGTCGGCGGTGGCGGGTTGCTGCAACTGCCCGCGATGCTGCTCGGGCTGCCGAACGCGTCGCCGGCGCAGATCCTGTCCACCAACAAGATCTCGTCGCTGTTCGGTACGGCGACCAGTGCGGTCACGTTCGGTGTGAAGGTGCGTCCGGACCGTAAAACCGTGATCCCGATGGCGATCCTGGCCGGCCTCGGAGCCGCGGCCGGTGCGCTGGTGGCGACCAGGATCCCGATGTCATGGTTCAAGCCGATCGTCCTGGTGCTGCTCGTGGCAGTCGCGATCTACACCGCGCTGAAGCCGTCCCTCGGCGCCCGGACCGCGCTGCGGTTCGACGGTCGCGACCACTACCTCGCAGCCAGCGGCGTCGGCGTGCTGATCGGCTTCTACGACGGCGCGGTCGGCCCAGGCACCGGATCGTTCCTGATCTTCGCGCTGGTCGGACTGCTCGGGTACAACTTCCTGCAAGCGAGCGCGAAGGCGAAAATCGCCAACGTGGCCACGAACCTCGGCGCGATCGCAGTGTTCACACTGAACGGCGCACCACTGTGGCGCCTCGGCCTGATCATGGGCACCGCCAACATGCTCGGCGGCCTCCTCGGCGCCCGAACAGCGGTCGCCCGCGGCAGCAAGTTCGTCCGAGTGATCTTCCTGCTCGTAGTCTCAGCCCTCATCCTCCGCCTCGCCTATGACATCTTCTTCACCTGACACCTGACACCTGACCCCTGAGGCCTGCCGCCTGTGTCTGTACAGGCGTGGGCTCGCCGTCCTTTACTGGCCGTGGGTGGTTCGACCCGTCGACGGCCGGCCGCCGGGGGGAGTGGGGGACGTGGGGGAGTTGTATGCGTCGATCGCGGACGCGGTCGTGGCGTTCGTCGACGGGCCGGAACCGGTACCTAACGGGCGGGACAACGTCGCGCTCTGGACCTTCATCGGCTTGGTCGCCTTCGGCCTGGCGGCGGTGATCGGTGCGAACCGCCGTCGCCGACCGTCGGTAGGTCGTTCGACTCCCGACGGACCGCTCTGGGTACCGGCTGCTCCGGCGGCCGTGCTGCTCGCGTTGTCCACGCCGCTGGTGATCTGGGCCAGCTTCACGACGATGTACGACCTCGCATACTCAGACCCGTCGTTCGACGCGCCCGGCTTCCTCCTCCAACCCATACCCGGCCTCCTGATCGCCATCGCGGCAGTCCGCTGCGCGCACGCCGTCCGCGAGGAGACGCAACACCAGACCAGCACCCGAGCCCTCGCGCTGTCCACCAAGATCCTGGCGTACGCCGCCGCAGTCCTAGCACTGCTAGCGGCCCTACTGTCCGTCGCCGCAATGCTCGGCCAAAGCTGACAACCGGCACTCCTGCCCGACATGTGGGCGTCGGTGGCGGCATCCGCGAACCTGACACAGGCCGTGGAGCGCTGCAACCCAACATGTCCTGTCTCCGCCCCCCAGCTCCTGTCCCCACTCCCACCGCACCACCGCACCCACCGCACCACCGCCCGTACCGCACCCACCGCACCCACCGCACCCACCGCCCGCGCGCCCCGCGCGCACCGCAGTTGCCGGACGCACCACGCACCGCACCCTCCGCTCGCACGCACTGCATGCACCGGGCTCATCGCAGGCTCTGGGCTCCCCGGGACGCACCGCACGCACCGGGCTCACGGCAGGCACCGGACGCACCGGACGCACCGCTCGCGCGCCCCGCAGGCGCTGCGCCGCGCTGCACCGCCCGGCACCGCCCGGCACCGCCCGGCACCGCCCGGCACCGCCCGGCACCGCCCGGCACGCACTGCTCAGGTCCGTGCCACCGGTCGGGCCCTGGTCGGGTGCGGCGAGGGTCTCCGTACGCGGGGGGATATCCGGCGGTGTTGTGGGTTCTCTGTTGGTACTAGAGGGGAGAACCCACAACACGAGGGGATATCCGGTCTTCTGCTGGACGGATGGGTGGGTGGGTGTTGTGGTGTCGGCTGGTGGGTTGTGTGTGCGGTGGCGGGGGAGTAGGTGGCCGGCGGTGACATGAGCCGCCCAACGGTGGCCTGTCGGCGGGTTGGCACGGGGGCTGGCATGGGGCTGCAGCGTTGGCTGGCTGGGTGGTCGGGTTGGTGGCAGCGCGGTTGCTCGCGGTGGCGGGACTCGCGGTGGTCGGATGTGCAAGCTCGACAGGTAGTGCGCTGGTGGGACGGTGTACGCGTGGGTGCGTTCGTGCTCAGGTGCACTACCCAGCCGACCGACATGTCGGATCCCAGCGGGTCCCGGCACCGCCCCAGAACCCCGTCGACCATCCGCACATCAGTCGCAAGAGCCGGATAGCCTCTGAGCATGGTCGACTACGACGGGCGGATGGGGCGTGTGTATGTTGCGGGTCGGGGGATTTCGTCTGCTGAGGTAGGGCGTTGGACCGGCGCGTTTGCGGCGTACCTCCCGGAGCGGCGGCCGTTGGACGTTCTCGATCTGGGTAGCGGGACCGGTCGGCTCACCCCGGGTCTGGCCGCGCGGTTCCAGGGGCAGGTGTACGGCGTGGAGCCGTCGGACCGGATGCGGGCGGCGGCCGAGGAGGCGCCGCATCCGGGTGTGACGTACCTGAAGGGCAGCGCCGAGGACATTCCGTTGCCTGAGGCATCGGTTGACGCGGTGTTGATGTTCCTGTCGTTCCATCATTTCCCGGATCCGTTGCAGGGTCTCCGTGAGGTACGGCGGGTGTTGCGGCCCGGGGGAGTCGCGCTGCTGCGCACGCAGTTCGCGGACTTGATGCCGGACCTGTTCTGGTACGGGTACTTCCCGTCGGCGCGGGAGGTCGACGCCGCGATGTACATCTCGCTACCCGAAACTCAGGCGCTCGCGGTCGAGGCCGGGCTGACGCCGGGCGACGACGTCGTACACATCGCCGCCGAGGAGCCGCGCACGCTGCGGGAGCGGTACCAGCGGCTCAGTCATCGCGCGCTGTCGACGTTCGAGCATCTGCCGGCGGACAGATGGACGCCGGGTTCGCGAGGTTCGCCGAGGACGCGGAACGGGATCCGGATCGGGTGATGCCGGTCTATTCCGCGACGATGCTCGTGCTCACGCGTCCCAGCTGACCCGCAGCGCCGTCGGCTTGCGGAACACGAGACCGCGCGGCGGAGGCGAGTCCGCGGCCAGGCGGAGCCCGGGGAGTTTCAGGACGGCCTCCAGCGCGACGAGCGTTTCGAGGCGGGTCAGATGCATGCCGAGACAGATGTGCGGTCCGCTCGCGAAGGCGAGATGCCGACGGGCGTTGGCCCGCCGTACGTCGAACTTGTCGGGCGACTCGAACACCTCGGGATCACGACCGGCACCCGCCAACGACACGGTGACCATGTCGCCGCGGCGGATCTGCCGGCCGGCGAGCTCGACGTCGCGGGTTGCGTAGCGGTCGACGACGGCCGCGGCCGGTTCGAGGCGGAGCGACTCCTCCATCCCGTTCGGCAGCAGCGACGGGTCGGCCAGCACCAGGTCGAGCTGGTCGGGATGCGTCAGGAGGTGCCAGAGCGCGTTGGTGATCATGCCCTCGGTCGTCTCGATCCCGCCGAACATCAGTACGCCGGCATTCGCGACGATCTCGTCGACGCCCAGTCCGGCGTGCGCAGCCGCGGCGAGCAGCGAGTCGGAGGAATCGATGCCGGAGGCAACGTGCTTGTGCAGCTCGGCGAACGCCGCGCGCCCTTCGGCGGTTGCGGGCAGACCGGCGGAGATCCCGGAGACCGAGGAAGAGATCGCCGTGTACCAGTCGAGCACTGTCGACGCCGAGGCCGGCGGCAGGCCGAGTGAGTAGGCGACCACGGCCACCGAGAGCGGACCGGCCAGGCCGGTGCGCAGATCGGCGGGCGATTTCAGGGCTGACATCAGTTCATCGACCGTTTGCTGCACTGGGTGCGTGAAGCGGCGACGCGTCTCGGCCAGGCTGAAGGGTGTCTCGAACGGGGCCCGGTGGGTCTTGTGCGGGTTGCCGTCGAGGGACAGCATCGACGGGCCGACGACCTGCGCGGTGGAGAAGCGCGGGTCGTCGACCGTGAACGTCTCCGGATCCCGCAGGACCTCGAGCGCCAGGCCCCGGCCGGCGACCACCCAGGCCTGGAGGGCCTCCACCCACGCCACCGGCCGCAGCGCGGCCAGTGCCGGGTGCGGATCGTCCTCCAGTTCTGCCAAGGTGATCATGCCCACGAGCGTACGGACCCGCGCGCTAGGAGGCGCCGACCACCTTGAAGCTGCTGTCGACGAAGATGTGGTGCGGCCAGTTGACGCCGATGTAGTGGACCTCGTACTCGCCGCTGCTCAGCTTCACGACGCGGTCGACGACCCCTCCCGGGTACGCGGCCAGCGCGGCTTCGGCGGCCTGGTACGCGGTGGTCCCGCTGACGATCGTGCCCTCGCCTTCGGTGTAGTTCGCCGGGATCTGGCCGACCGTCTTCGCCGCACTTTGCGCGCCACGCTGGAACGGAACCACACCGGCCGCGGTGGACGCCGCCGTACCGTCACTGCCCGCCGGTTGCAGGATCACCTGCGCGGCCGTGATCGCCGTCCCGTTCGCCGTCCCGAGGACAACAACGTTCGCGCTTTTGGTGACGGCGCTCGCGGTGGTCGACGTTGTCCCGTTCAGGTAGGTCGTGGACGATGCCGCCGTGACGGTCACGGACTGTCCTGCGGGGGTCGTCAGGGTGAAGCCCGAGCTCGACACCGCGGTCACCGTGCCGGCGGTGCCTCCCGCGGCCGGACCGGACCGTGCGTTGGACCCACCGCCGGCAGCAGGACCCCGACCACCGCCCGGCCCCGGTGGCTGCGCGGTCGACGAGGACGAAGGAGACGTGGGTGACGAGGACGATGAGGTCGATGCCGAGCAGGCTGCGGTGAGTGCGAGCACCGCACACATCGCCCCGGCAACGATCCATCGCCGCTTCCTCGTCGACTTGGTCTGCGCGTTCACATTCATGGAGAGCCTCTCTGGGTGGTGTCACGACCGAGCGTGCCGCGCGTTCCTGGGAGGTCTCTGTGCCCCGCCTGGGGGGCGGCTGGGAGTGCCGGATAGGATGAGACCACTTGACGTACTGGTATTGCTGAGACAGATCGATTTCAAACGACTCAGCAGGGCTCCGGGTTACGGATCTCTCAGTAATGCCCTCTAGGGTGTGGGCCATGTCAGACAACCTGGTGCTGCTGCCTGCCGTCGATGTGGCGGACGGGCAGGCGGTTCGGCTGGTGCAGGGCGAGGCCGGGAGCGAGACGTCGTACGGCGATCCGCTGGCTGCCGCGATGGCCTGGCAGGACGCGGGTGCGGAGTGGATCCACCTGGTCGACCTGGACGCGGCGTTCGGTCGCGGCAGCAACCGTGAACTGCTCGCCGAGGTGACCGGCAAGCTCGACGTACAGGTTGAACTGTCCGGCGGCATCCGCGACGACGACTCCCTCGAAGCCGCGCTGCAGACCGGTGCGCGACGGGTCAACATCGGCACCGCCGCACTCGAGGACCCGGAGTGGTGCGACCGGATCATCCAGCAGTACGGCGACCGCGTCGCGATCGGGCTAGACGTCCGCGGCCGCACGCTGGCCGCCCGCGGCTGGACCAAGGAAGGCGGCGACCTGTACGAGGTGCTCGCCCGGCTGGAGACGGCCGGCTGCGAGCGCTACGTGGTCACCGATGTCACCAAGGACGGCATGCTCCAGGGCCCGAACCTGGACCTGTACCGCGACCTGTGCGCACGGACCGACAAGCCGATCGTCGCGTCCGGCG
Organism: Kribbella sp. NPDC055110; assembly: GCF_053607525.1. NCBI lineage: Bacteria > Bacillati > Actinomycetota > Actinomycetes > Propionibacteriales > Kribbellaceae > Kribbella > Kribbella sp. NPDC055110. The sequence continues at coordinate 87,468 of NZ_JBSGTS010000014.1, read as the reverse complement.
GCGTCTCGAGCCTCGATGACCTCAAGGCACTGAGCACACTGGTTCCGGACGGCGTCGAAGGTGTCATCGTCGGCAAAGCCCTGTACGCCGGCGCGTTCACCCTGGAACAGGCACTCGAACTCACGCGTGGAGGCAACAAGTGAGTCTGGCCGACAAGCTCAAGGACAAGAAGGTCCTGGTCACCGGCGTCACCGGATTCGTCGGTGAGGCGCTGTTGCACCGGATCATCGGCGAGCTCCCCGGCACGACCGTGGCCGCGATCATCCGGCCGAAGGGCTCGCTGACCGGCGCTGACCGGATGGCGCAGCTGCTCCGCAAGGACATCTTCAAGCCGTTCTACGGCGAGGGCACGGAGTACGCCGACGCCGAGGCATTGTCCGCGGCCCGAATCCACGTCATCGACGGCGACCTGTCCGACGTACCGGAGTTGCCGAAGGATCTCGACATCGTCGTGCACTGCGCCGGCGACGTGAGCTTCGACCCGCCGATCCACGAGGCGTTCACGACCAACGTGCTCGGCACCAAGAGCCTGCTCGAGCGGATCGTCGAAACCGGCAGGCCGGTGCATTACGTGCACATCTCCACGGCGTACACGGCCGGCCGCCGCCGCGGCGCGATCCCGGAGGCCTCGGTTGACCACTTCGTCGACTGGCGGACCGAGGCCGAGGCCGGGATGGCGATGAAGGCCCGGGTCGAGGAGCAGTCCCGGTCCGCGCCGATGCTGGCGAAGTTCCGCAAGGAGTCCGAGAAGCTGCACCGGCGCGCCGGTCACCTGACGGCCGCGGCCGACACCGAGCGCCGGCGTACCGAATGGGTTGCGAAGCGGCTCGTCGAGACCGGCACCGAGCGCGCCCGCAGCCTCGGCTGGACCGACTGCTACACGTTCACCAAGGCGCTCGGCGAGCGAGTGGTGGAGGAGTTCTCCGGCAAGTTGCCGACGTCGATCGTCCGGCCGGCGATCATCGAGTCCGCGCTCCAGAGCCCGCACCCGGGCTGGATCGAGGGCTTCAAGATGGCCGAGCCGCTGATCCTGGCCTACGGTCGCGGCGAGCTGCCCGAGTTCCCGGCGTCGCCGGACTCGGTGATCGAGATCATCCCGGTCGACCACGTGGTCGGCGCGATCTGCGCGGTGATGGCGACCGAGCCCGAGCTGAGCAAGCCGGAGTACTACCACATCGGCTCCGGCTCCCGGAACCCGTTGACGTTCGAGCAGTTGTACGCCGGCGTCCGCGCGTACTTCTCCAAGCACCCGTTCGACCTCGGCGAGCGTGGCGCCGTACGACTGCCGGTGTGGAAGTTCCCCGGCGGCGACTCGGTCGAGACGATGCTCAGGTACGGCGAACGCGCGCACAAGATCGCCGACAAGATCATCACCACCATCCCGCGGGGTGAGCGGACCCGGAAGTACGCGCGCGAACTCGACGTACAGAAGCGCCGCCTCGACTTCCTGCGCCGCTACATGGACCTGTACTCCGAGTACGCGCAGGCCGAACTGCAGTTCGTCGACGACAACGTGCTCGCGCTGCACAACGGGCTCGAAGGTGACGACAAGGAGAAGTTCGCCTGCGACACCGCGGTCGTCGACTGGCAGTACTACCTGCAGGAGCTGCACTGCCCGAGCGTCACCGAGTCGATGCGCCGCCTCGACGTCGTCCGCAAGAAGCGGAACAAGGCGCTCGCCGAGTCCGCCGGCGTCCTGAAGAAGGTCGAGCCGTCCGAGGCGAAGGTGGTCGCGGCGTTCGACATGGACGGCACGCTGCTGTCGTCGAACGTGATCGAGACCTACCTGTGGATGCGGCTGCCCGAGCTGGACGGCCCCCAGCGGGCCGGCGAGATCGGCGCGATGCTCCGCAAGCTCCCGAAGCTGATCGCGGCCGAGCGCAAGGACCGCGGCACGTTCCTCCGCACGATCTACCGCCGGTACGCCGGTGCGGATCTGGAGGAGCTGAACCAGATCGTCGACGAGATCCTCGCCGAGCACGTGCTGGAACGACTTAGCGGTTCCGCTGTCCGACGGATTCGCGAGCACCGCGCCGCGGGGCACAAGACGATCCTGATCACCGGCGCCGTCCGGCCGCTGACCCGTCCGTTGGAGCCGTTGTTCGACGAGATCGTCGCCGCCGAACTGGCCGTCGACGATCGCGGCCGCTGCACCGGCTTCCTGTCCGGACCGCCGCTGGTCGGTGAGTCGCGGGCCGCGTGGCTCAAGCACCACGCGCGGCAGACCAACATCGACCTGTCCAAGTCGTACGCCTACGCCGACAGCCACTCGGACCTGCCGATGCTGTCGGTGGTCGGCAACCCGGTCGCGGTCTCGCCGGACGTGTCGCTGTTCCGGGCCGCCCGGGCCGCGCGCTGGCAGATCGTCGACTGGAAGACCTCGTCCACGTCGTCCCGTCTGGAGCTCCCTGGGGTGAACGCCCGATGATGCTCGCTCTCGAGATGTACCGGTCGCCGGCCAAGTACCTCGCGGCCAAGGCGGTCGGCGGCCGGATCCCCGGTATCCTGACCGGTCCGGCCGCGCCGCTGCGTCTGGTCACGATCAACGAGCCGAAGGCCGAGCGGGACGGCTGGGCGCGGATCCGGCCGATCCTGTCCGGCATCTGCGGCTCGGACCTCGGCATGGTCACCGGCGCGACGAAGCTGTACTTCTCCGCGGTCGTCTCGATGCCGTTCGTCCCCGGTCACGAGATCGTCGGCGAGCTGCTCGACGACTGCGAGGACCTGCCGAAGGGCACCCGGGTCGTGATGGACTCCGTGCTGACCTGCGAAGCGCGCGGCGTCGAGCTGTGCGAGAACTGCGTGACCGGGAACACCAACCGGTGCGACCGGATCACGGTCGGCCATGTGGCGCCGGGTCTGCAGACCGGGTTCTGCCGGGACACCGGCGGCGGCTGGGGCAACCTGATGGTCGCGCATCGCAGCCAGCTGTACGCCGTACCGGACGGGATGTCCGACGAGCGCGCTGTACTGGTCGAGCCGTTGGCGGGTGCGGTGCATGCCGCGCTGCGGGCCAAGGTCCAGCCGGGACAGTCGGTGCTGGTCAGCGGCGCCGGTGCGGTCGGGCTCTTCGCGACGCTCGCGCTGCGCGAGCTGACGCAGGCCGGACGGATCACCGTGGTCGCCAAGCACCCGAAGCAGCGCGAGTTGGCGCGCGCGTTCGGTGCCAGCGACGTCGTGGCGCCGGATGAGGTGTTCCGCGGCGTACGGCGATCGACCGGGGCGTTCCGGCTGAAGCAGGACTTCAGCGGCGGCGAGTTCCTGCTGGGCGGTGTCGACGTCGCAGTCGACGCGGTCGGCAGCAAGAACTCGATCGACACCGTGCTGCGGGTCACCAAGGCCGGCGGCCGGGTGGTGCTGTCCGGGATGCCGGCCAGCGGCGCCGACCTGTCGCCGGTGTGGTTCCGCGAGCTCGAGGTCACCGGCACGTACGCGTCCGCGCGGGAGGAGCCGAACGGCCGCCCGGCGTTCGAGACCGCGCTGGAACTCGCCGGCCGCGCCCCGCTGGACGGGATCGTCGGCGCGCGCTATCCGCTGTACCGCTGGCGCGAGGCGTTGGACCACGCGCATTCGGCCGGCCGACTCGGCACGGTCAAGGTTGCTTTCGATGTGAGGGCCTCATGAGGGCGCTGAACGTACGACGAGAGAGGTTCTGAACATGTCTCGGCCAGGTTTCGTGCTTGAGGTGGACGACCGAACGCCGCCGCTGCTCGTGCACAACGGTGAGGGCTTCCTGCTGGAGCGGTTCCCGCTCGGTACCCGGGTGGTGTACCCGCCGGAGGCGCTGCCGCCGGTCCGGGACGTCGAGGAGGCGATCCAGAACGCGCTGCTGCACCCGCTCGAGTCCGAGCCGCTGCCGGAGCTGCTGCACGCCGGGATGCGGCTGACCATCGCGTTCGACGACATCTCCATCCCGCTGCCGCCGATGAAGAAGCCGGACATCCGGCAGCGGATCATCGAGGCCGTGCTGACGATGGCCGCGGACGCGGGCGTCGACGACGTCGAGCTGATCTCGGCGAACGCGCTGCACCGCCGGCTCACCCCGAACGAGCTGCGCGACATCGTCGGCGAGCGGGTCTTCCGGTCGTTCTTCCCGGACGGGAAGCTCTACAACTTCGACGCCGAGGACACCGCGAACCTGACCCACCTGGGCCAGACCAAGCACGGCGAGGACGTCGAGATCTCCAAGCGGGCGGCCGAGTCCGACCTGCTGGTCTACGTGAACGTGAACCTGGTGGCGATGGACGGCGGCCACAAGTCGACGTCGATCGGGCTGGCGTCGTACAAGTCGCTGAAGCACCACCACAACAGCCACACGATGATCCACTCGCGCTCCTTCATGGACCACAAGGCGTCGAAGATGCACCACTCCGCCTGGCGGATGGGTGAGGTGCTGACCCAGCACGTCAAGGTCTTCCAGATCGAGACGACGCTGAACAACGACATCTTCGGCGGGCCGCTGGAGTTCCTGCAGAAGCGCGAGTGGGAGTGGTCGCTCAAGGACCAGGCCTCGATGCTCGGCACCAAGCGGGCGCTCGCCGCGGCGCCGGGCAAGCTGCGGCACAGGATCTTCACCGACGTCCGTTCGAACTACGGGCTGACCGGGGTGCACGCCGGCAAGATCGAGCCGGTGCACGACAAGACCCTCGAGAACGTGCACCGTCAGCACATGGTCGAGGTCCAGGGCCAGTCCGACGTCGCGATCATGGGCGTGCCGTTCATCGGCCCGTACAACGTGAACTCGGTGATGAACCCGATCCTGGCCGCGTGCATGGGCCTGGGCTACTACTTCAACTCGTACCGGGGCAACCCGGTCGTCCGCAAGGACGGCGCGGTCATCCTGTACCACCCGGTCGACTACGAGTTCAGCCAGTTGCACCACCCGTCGTACGTCGACTTCTTCGAGGAAGTGCTGTCGGAGTCGACCGATCCGGCAACGATCGAGGCGAAGTTCGAGAAGCAGTACGCCGAGGACCCGTGGTACATCCACCTGTACCGGACGTCGTACGCGTACCACGGCGTACACCCGTTCTACATGTGGTACTGGATCAGCCACGCGCTGGACCACTGCGGCGACATCGTCTGGGTCGGCGCGAACCGCAAGACGGTCGAGCGGATGGGCTTCCGGTCCGCGTCGACGCTGTCCGACGCGCTCGAGATGGTCAGCCACTCGGTCGGCCGGTCGCCGTCGATCACCTACCTGCACAACCCGCCGCACCTGCTCGCGGACGTGCGCTGATGGGCACCAGCCTGGTGAAGTTCGGCCGCGACACCGCACGCGACGTGAAGCAGGTCGCCCGTGGGTGGCGGTGGGGCCGGCGGCCGCAGGTACCGCGGTCGGCCGAGCCGTACGTGATCCCGAAGGAGACCACGGTCTTCCCGACGAAGTGGGCCCGGACGCCGGCCGCGATCGCCGTCCGCGACCTGCTCCAGAAGGGTCCGCTGAACGCGATCCTGAACTTCGAGGTCAGCCCGCAGGTCAGCGGACTCGACTCGCTGCTCAAGCTCGACGGCCCCGCGATCATCGTCGCGAACCACTCGTCGCACCTCGACACCCCGCTGCTGCTGCTGTCGCTGCCGGACGCGATGCGTCGTCGTACGGCGTTCGCGGCCGCGGCGGACTACTTCTTCGACACCTGGTGGCGGGCAGCCGGTTCGGCGATCGTGTTCAACACGTTCCCGATCGAGCGGCGTGGCGGCAATCTGAGCTCGACCCCGGGCGACCTGCTCGCGGACGGCTGGAACGTCGTCGTCTTCCCGGAAGGCACGCGCTCGCCGGACGGCTGGATCCAGCGGTTCCGGATGGGCGCGGCGTACCTGGCCGTCGAGCACGACGTACCGGTGATCCCGGTCGGCATCAAGGGCTCGTTCGCCGCAATGCCGCGCGGCCGCGGCTGGCCGATCCCGGGCCGCCCGGCGGTGCACGTCCGGTACGGCGACCCGCTGCGTCCTTTGGCGGGTGAGAGCGCCCGGGACTTCGCGCCCCGGATCGCGGCCGCGGTCTCGGCGCTGCTCGACGAGGAGTCGACCACCTGGTACGAGTCCCGCCGCCGCGCAGCGATCGGCGCCTCCCCCTCACAAACCGGCCCCGAAGCAGCCCGCTGGCGCCGCGTCTGGGAGTCCACCCGCCCCATGAAGTCCACCGACAACCGCCGCCGCGCCTGGAAGTAGCGAGGGTCAGTCGCTTGTCTCGGTGACGGCGTACCAGCCGATCAGTAGGTGCACCGGGATGCCGTCCGGGTCGTCGTCGGCGAGAGTGTCGAACTCGGTTTGGAGTGCCAGCAGCCGCCGCCGGAACTCGGCGGCGCGGCTGGGACTCACCCTGGCCGCCATCCCGCGCCCGATCAGCAGCCCCAGCGCCGTCTCCTGCTCCGAGCCGATCGGCACCCGCCCCGCGCTGAGGTTGCCGATCAGCTCGGCGTGGAACTCGCCGAGCACCGCGGACAGGGTGTCGGCAAACTCGGATGCCGACGCATCGTTCGCGACCAGTTCCCGGCTGAGCGTGAAGCCCAGCTGAGCAGTGCGGTAGCGCTGCTCCTGAATGCCGGAGATCAGCCGGGTCTCGGCCACCCGGATCAGGCCTACCGCCTCCAGTTGCTTGAGGTGGCGGTAGAGCTTCGTCTGCGGTTCGCCAAGTGCCGCCGCAAGCTCCTTCGCCGACATCACCGGCGCGGAACGGCCGCCGCTCATCAGCAGCCGCAGGATCGCGATCCGGGTCGGATCCGACAGCGTCCGCATCGTCTCGAGGTCGGTGATCACCCGGACCGGTTGTGCTGCAGCCGGCTGTTCCATGGCGACTCCTTGCCCTTTGTTCACCCATCTGACAATGTTCACTCTAACGTGAATACCTTCGTCTGGGGGCTGAAGTGAACGATGTGTTGCGGCGATTCGCCGAACTGGTGGTCCGGGTCGGCGTGAATGTGCAGCCCGGGCAGGGCGTGGTGGTGTCCGCCGACGTGGCCCAGGCCGAGATCGCCCGCGAGGTGGTCGAGTCGGCGTACGTCGCCGGGGCGGGTTGGGTGGAGGTGCTCTGGTCGGACGCGGTCGCCCGTCGCTCCGAGCTCACGCATGCCGACCTGGAGACGCTGACGGCCGACCGGCCCTGGGCGCTGGAACGCACCCGCGACTGGACGGAGCAGGGGATCGCGACGATCGCCCTGGTCGACACACCCGATCCGGACCTGTACGCCGGCATCGATCCCGTCCGGGTGGCGGCCTTACGCCGGCAGGAGACGATGGCCAGGCAGCAGGCGGTCATGGGCGGGCGATGGCGTTGGACGGTCGTGGCCGCTCCGAACCCTCGCTGGGCCACCCAGGTGTACGGCGAGCCGGACGTCGACCGGCTCTGGGACGTAGTCGCCCGAGCCATGCGCCTCGACGAGAGTGATCCGGTCGCGGCGTGGCGGGAACGGTCGGCGGCCCTCGCCGCTCGGTGCGACGCTCTGGATGCCTTGCAGATCAGCGAGCTCAGGTATGTGGGGGAGGGGACGGATCTGACGGTGGGTCTGCTGCCCGACTGCCGCTGGACCGGTGGCTCCGTGGTCGATCCGGCCGGCGTCGCGTACCTGCCGAACATCCCGACCGAAGAGGTCTTCACCAGCCCGGACAGGCGACGCGCGGATGGCGTGGTTCGGCTGGCCAGACCGGTCGTCATCTCCGGTCAGGTCATCGAGGGCCTCCGGCTCACGATCGCGGGTGGCCGGATCACCGACGTCTCGGCTACGAGCGGAGCGGACCTGGTCCGGTCGCAACTCGATGGCGATCCCGGGGCACGGAGCCTCGGCGAGGTGGCGCTGGTCGACCGGGAGTCGCGGATCGCGCAGGCCGGGATCGTCTTCCACAACACCTTGTTCGACGAGAACGCCGGCTGTCATATCGCCTGGGGACAGAGCTTTCCGTTCGCCGTCGAGAAGGGGCTGGAGCTGACGGCAGACGAGCGCTACGAGCTCGGGCTGAACAACTCGACAGTGCACACCGATGTCGTTGTCGGTGGCGACGGTCTGACGGTGACCGCCACGACGCCGGGCGGGCCGGTGGATCTGCTGCGTGACGACGCCTGGGTGCTGCCGGTGTCCTGACTGCCGGTGTCCTGACCGTGAGAAACCCGCCGCCGGACATCTGCGGCGGGTTCTCGAGCCCGAGTCGGTACGCTTGCCGCGTGAGTCTTGCTGTGCGGGTGATTCCCTGTCTGGACGTTGATGCCGGGCGGGTGGTGAAGGGCGTCAACTTCGCGGATCTGCGGGACGCCGGGGACCCGGTCGAGATGGCGCAGGTGTACGACGCGGAGGGTGCCGACGAGCTGACGTTCCTCGACATCACGGCGTCGTCGGGATCGCGCGAGACGACGTACGACGTTGTCCGGCGTACGGCCGAGCAGGTGTTCATCCCGCTGACGGTCGGCGGCGGAGTCCGCGAGGTCGCCGACGTGGACCGGCTGCTGCGGGCGGGTGCGGACAAGGTCGGGATCAACACCGGCGCGATCGCGCGGCCGGAGGTCATCCACGAGATCGCGCACCGGTTCGGTAACCAGGTGCTGGTGCTGTCCCTCGACGTACGCCGGGCCGCGGAGCAGCCGAGCGGCTTCGAGGTCACCACCCACGGCGGCCGGAAGTCGGCCGGACTGGACGCGATCGAGTGGGCGCAGCGCGGCTGTGAACTGGGCGCGGGGGAGATCCTGCTGAACTCGATGGACGCCGACGGGACCAAGCAGGGGTTCGACCTCGAGCTGATCAAGGCGGTCCGCGCGGTGGTCGACGTACCGCTGATCGCCAGCGGCGGAGCGGGCGCGCCGGAACATTTCCCGCCCGCGGTCGAGGCGGGCGCGGACGCCGTACTCGCCGCGAGCGTGTTCCACTTCGGCGACTTCCGCATCGCCGACGTGAAGAAGACCCTTCGCGACGCCGGGATCGTGGTCCGGTGACCCCACCCACCGAGGTCGAGCACCCAAACCAGCAAGCCACACCCGCGGAACATCCGCACCAGCAAGCCACGCCCGCCGAGCACCCGCAACAGCCCGTCTCGCCTGGCGAGCTCTCGCAACAGCCCGTCTCGCCTGGTGATCTCTCGGAGCAGCCGACCGCGTCTGCTGAGCGGTCGGAGCAGCCGGCCACGTCTGCTGAGCGGTCGGAGCAGATTGCCGCGTCTGCTGAGCGGTCGGAGCAGATGGTTGCGGCGATCGAGCAGGAGCTGTCGGCGCTGTTCCGCCGCTCGCGGTCGGCCTCGCTGCGGCTCGCCCGTCGCGTACACCCGGAGATGGACGCGGCCGGCTACGCCCTGATCTCCCAGATCGAGATGGGCACCGGGGGCGGCGCCGGTGTCCGCGCGTCGGACGTCGCCCAGGTGCTCGGCCTCGACAAGTCCACCGTCAGCCGCGGCATCACCCAACTCGAGAACCTCGGCCTGATCGAGCGCGTAGGCGACCCCGACGACGGCCGCGCCCGCCTCCTGCGCCTCACCACCACCGGCGCCGAGCGCTACGAGGCGATGCGCACACAACGCCGTACAGAATTCCGCGCCATCCTCGACCGCTGGAACCCCACCGACCTAGCCGACCTCGGCCGCCTACTCGGCCGCCTGAACACCGACCTCGGCTGACGCCAGCAGGACACACCTTCAGCGCGGCTGCCTGTTGGCGGCTTCGCCGGGGTGCGGGGTGCGCTGTTGGGTGCGGGCGCCGGCGTTGCGGTGGCGTTGAACAGGTTATGTGCTGTTCAACGCCCCGCTTTCGTGGGCGTTGGGCACCTACTGTGCGACGACTGTCCGGTCCGGCGAGATGAGCTGCAGTTGCGGTGAAAGGTCACGCCTTCGGCGCGGCTGCCTGTTGGCGGCTTCGCCGGGCGCGGGGTGAGCTGTTGCGTGCGGGAGCCGGTGTTGCGGTGGCGTTGAACAGGTTATTTGCTGTTCAACGCCCCGCTTTCGTGGGCGTTGGTGACCTGCTGTGCGACGACTATCTGCTCCGGCGAGATGAGCTGCAGTTGCGGTGAAAGGTCACGCCTTCGGCGCGGCTGTCTGTTGCCGGCTTCGCCGGGCGCGGGGTGCGCTGTTGGGTGCGGGCGCCGGCGTTGCGGTGGCGTTGAACAGGTTATTTGCTGTTCAACGCCGCGCTTTCGTGGGCGTTGGGCACCTGCTGTGCGACGACATCCGCTCCGGCGAGATGAGCTGCAGTTGCGGTGAAAGGTCACGCCTTCGGCGCGGCTGTCTGTTGGCGGCTTCGCCGGGGTGCGGGGTGAGCTGTTGCGTGCGGGAGCCGGCGTTGCGGTGGGGTTGGACAGGTTATGTGCTGTTCAACGCCCCGCTTTCGTGGGCGTTGGGGACCTATGTGCGAGGAGCACCCCGCTCCGGCGAGATCAGGTGTAGTTGCGCAGGTCGAGCTGTTGGGTCGACGTGGTGCGGGTGGCGGTGTTGCGGTGGGGGTGGACAGGTTATTTGGTGTTCAAGCCCGCGCTTTCTCGGTGGACGTCCGCTGCGTGCGCTGGAGGCTCAGGGTCGCTCGTGCCTGACCAGTCTCACCATCTGTAACCAGTCGTCCACAGGCTGCGCATATGGTTGCGGAAACCAACTATCCAGGTATATAGTTGGGTTATGCAACTAGCTCAGCAACCCCTTGTCCCGGGGGTAGAGCGGGATGCGGCCGCGCAGGAGCTGCTCGAAGGAGTCAGCTCGCTGGTGCGCGCCGTGCGGTGTATCGAGCACCGGCACCTGTCCGGCGACGGCGGACTGCGCCGTTCGGACGCGAGTGTGCTCAAGGTGCTGATGAAGGACGGCGAGCAGCGCGGCGGCGAGATCGCGGCCAAGCTCGGCGTCGACGCGTCGGTGGTGAGCCGGCAGCTGACCGCGCTGGAGGCCGACGGACTGGTGAGCCGTCGGCCTGACCCGGCCGATGCCCGCGTGGGGCTGGTCAGCCTCTCGTCCCAGGGCAAGGCCCAGCTCGAGGCGCTCTATTCGTCCTACACCCGGCAACTGAGAACCGCCTTGGCGGACCTCGACGACGACGCGATGACCGCGGCCGCAGCCACCATGCAGCGGGTCGCGGTCGCGATCGTCGAGGCCAACAAGGTCGTGAGGCGTACCCCCAAGACTGGAGACTGATGACTGTCACCGAGACCCGGCGCCAACTGCCCAGCGCGCCGGAACTCACCCACCGCGAGATCCTCGAGATCCTGATCGGCCTGCTCGCCGCGCTGTTCACGGCGATGCTGAGTTCGACGATCGTCAGCAATGCGCTGCCGACGATCATCGCCGACCTCGAGGGTTCCCAGACGCAGTACACCTGGGTCCTCACCGCGAGCCTGCTGGCCACCACGGTGTCCACCCCGATCTGGGGCAAGCTCTCGGACCTGATGAGCAAGAAACTGCTGGTCCAGCTCGCGATCTCGATCTTCGTGGTCGGGTCCGCGCTGGCCGGCCTGTCCCACAACGTGCCGTTCCTGATCGGCGCCCGGGTGCTGCAGGGGCTCGCGATGGGCGGTCTGATGGCGCTCGCCCAGGCCATCATCGGCGCCGCGATCCCACCCCGGTCGCGGGGCAGGTACTCCGGTTACATGGGCGCCGTGATGGCGGTCGCCACCGTCAGCGGCCCGCTCATCGGCGGCGTCATCGTCGACACCTCGTGGCTCGGCTGGCGCTGGTGCTTCTACGTCTGTGTCCCGCTGGCCGTGGTCAGCCTGGTGATCCTGCAGAAGTACCTGCACCTGCCGGTGCTGAAGCGTGAGGTCCGGATCGACTATGTCGGCGCGGTGCTGATCAGCATCACGGCCAGCCTCCCGCTGCTCTGGGTCACGTTCGCCGGCTCGGACTTCGCCTGGATGTCGTGGCAGTCCGCGCTGTTCGTCGGCGGCACCCTGCTGTTCGGTTTCCTCGCCGTAATGGTCGAGAGTCGGGTGGCCGAGCCGCTGGTCCCGCTGAAGGTCGTCCGGGAGCGGACCACGGCGCTGGCGATCATCGCCAGCCTCGCGGTAGGTGTCGCGATGTTCGGCAGCGCGCTGTTCCTCGGTCAGTACTTCCAGATCGCCCGCGGCTACAGCCCGACCGAGGCCGGCCTGTTGACGATCCCGATGATGCTCGGTTCGTTCGTCGGATCGGCGGGCTCCGGTCAGCTGATCACCCGCTACGGCAAGTGGAAGCGGTACCTGGTGTCGGGCGGCGTACTGCTGCTCGGCGGTCTGCTCATCCTCGGCGCGATCGACCACAGCACGCCGTACTGGTTCGTCGGGCTCGGCATGCTCGCGATGGGCCTCGGCATGGGGATGACGATGCAGAACCTGGTGCTCGCCGTACAGAACACTGTCGACGTCACCCAGATCGGGGCATCGTCTGCGACCGTCGCGTTCTTCCGCAGCCTGGGTGGTGCGGTCGGCGTCTCGGTGCTGGGTGCGGTACTCGCGGCCCGCGTCAAGGACCTGATCGTCGCCGGTGTCCTCGCCGGCCCGAACGGGGCCGAGGCGGCGCGCAAGCTGCAGGAAGGCGGCGGTACGAGCCTGCTGGACGTCAACCACCTGCCGCCGCAACTGGCCGAACTGGTCCGGCACGCGTACGGCGACGCGACCGGCCGGATCTTCCTGATCGCCGCTGCCTGTGCGGTCGTCAGCCTGCTCGCGGTTGTCTTCATCAAGGAGGTCCCCCTCCGCACGACCGTCACGAAGGTCGACGACGTCGAGGACCTGGCGGACCGCGCCGTCCACGACTAGAGCTCGGGTGGCTCCAGGCCGGTCAGTTCGCGGGTGCGGATGATCGGTGAGCCGACCAGCCACAGCACGCTGAGCAGGCCGCCGGCGGCGGAGACGAGGAGGGTTTCGCGGACACCGATCCAGGTGCCGAGGAACCCTCCGACGACCGCGCCGAGCGGCCTGATGCCGTAGTTGATGCTGCTGAACGCCCCCGCGACCCGGCTCCGCATGTGGTCGTGGGTGACCGCCGCCTGCAACGAGTTCAGCGGTACGTCGAAGCACATCACGGCGAACGCCCCGATGAACTCGGCGCCCGCGAGCGCGACCGCCTTGAGCCAGGTCGGCCCGTCCGCGAGCGCGGCGATCGCGATCGAACCCGGGAAGACGACCGCCCCGAAGGCGATCACCGGACCGGCACCGAACCGGCGGCTGAGCGGGGCGGCGGCGACCGCGCCGAGCAGACCGCCGGACGCGCCGACGCCGAACGCGACCCCGATCACGCCTGCCGACAGGCCGAGGTTGCGGCTCGCGAACAGCACGAGCAGCGCGGTGCTCATCAGGTTGAAGAAGTTCACCGTCGTCGCGCAGCCCAGGCTGCGCCGGATGTACGGGTGCTTGAACACGTAGCGCATCCCGGCGCGGGCCCGGCGAAGCAGCGGCTCGCTCGACTCCTCCGGCGGTGCCGGCGCGACCTTGAGCCGACACAGTTGCGCCGCCGAGAACACGAACGTCAACGCGTCCACGACGATCGCGACCGGCGCCGTCAGCCATTGCATCAGCAGGCCGCCGACCGCCGGGCCGCCCATGAACGAGATCGATCTGGTCGCGGACAGCTTGCTGTTCGCCTCCAGGTACTGGTCGCGCTCGACCAGCCGGACGAAGAACGACACGTAGGCGGTGGTGAAGACGACATGCGCCGTACCGGCGAGGATGGCGATCGCGTAGAGCTGGCCAAGAGTCAGTACGTCGAGCCAATAGGCGACCGGAAGTGAGAGCAGCAGGACCGTCCGGGTCAGGTCGGCGGCGATCATCAGCGGGCGTTTGTCGCGGCGGTGGTCGACCCAGGTGCCGATGAACAGCGAGGCGAGGTTCGGCAGCCAGACCGCGGCGGTCAGGAACCCGACCTGACTGGGGGAGGCGTCGAGCATCGTGACCGCGATCAGCGGCAGGGCGAGCTCGGTGATCCGATCGCCGAACTCGGAGACGCCTTGCGCGGACCAGAAGGTCCGGAACCGGCGATCACGCCACAAGCTGGTGGTGGACAGGGTGCTCACAATCGTTCCCCCCAAGGGAAAGCCTCACGTAGTTGCTTCGGGCAAGGAGATGCGCAGGTAGCGGACCGGGCGGGCGTCGTCCGGGGTCTCGCCGGCGTCGCGGCGCTGGATGTACGGCGCCATCAGCTGCTCGATCGCGGACTCGAGCGCTTCGGCCTCGGCGGGGGTGAGGGCCAGCAGGGTGTTCGCCGACCCGGCCAGCCGGCTCCACTCGGGTTCGAGGTTCGGTTCGGTCTCGACCAGCCACTGCTGGGCGGCCTCGAGGACCTGGTTCAGCATCTCGGTCCGCAGCAGCCGGCCGGCCTCGGCGCCCTCCGGGGTGTCGGGCATCTCGTACCGGAATCCGCGGGCGGCCGAGTTCCACCAGCGCTGCCGCCGGTCGGTTCCGCTCGGCGGCGGTACGTCGATCACCAGCCCGAACTCGGCCAGGTGCCGCAGATGCCAACTGGTCACCGAGGGGGAGGCCCCGACGTGCTCGGACAACTGCGTCGCCGTCGCCGGCCCGTTCTTCTGCAGGTAGCTGAGCGCAGCCAGCCGCACCGGGTGAGCCAGCGCCCGCATGGCCTGCGGGTCGGTGATCTCGAAATCGCCGTACGGATTCCTGAGAGACATGTTTCGAGAGTAATCTCTCAGATCTCCCGAGAGCAAGGAGGAACCGCTAACGACAGGAAGTAGTCGCTTGGGGCGGGCTCTGGATGGGGCGATCAGGCGGAGATGAGCCCGTGGAGTAGACGCCGGGGACAACTACCTCCTGTCGCTACGAAGGGTTCGTGTAGCCGGCCGGCAGACTCAGGCGACAATCACTTCGCGTCGCCAGACCTCCATGACCAGCACCGCTTGCATGCCGACCGAGAGGTAGACGCCGAGTGCGGGGGTTGGGTTGTTGGTGTCGACGTGCAGGATCGTGCCGGTGCGGCCGGCGGCGGCGTCGAGGGCGAACTGGTCGCGGAGCAGGAACTTCGCGAGGCCCTTTCCGCGGGCCTTCTCGAGGACGCCGAGCCGGCCGATGTAGCCGCAGTTCTCGTCCTCGACGAACTGGTTCGAGCAGGACCGCATCGCGACCGCGTCGCCGTCGAGCTCGAGCAACGTCAACTGCGACCAGTCGAAGGCGGAGAAGTTCTCCTGCGCGTCCTGCCACTCCTCGAACGTTCGCGGCGAGAACCCGAACTGCCCCGCGAAGCTGGCATTCAGTACGTCGTGCGCCGCCCGGCGGCTCGCCTCGTCCGGCGCGCCCCGCCGTACCGTGACCCCGGCCGGAACCGCGGGCACTGATACCGGCTGGTGATGGTCGATCCGCATCCGGTGGAAGATCGTGCCGCGCTCGAACCCGTAGCCGGCCAGCCGTTCCTGGCGCGCCGCGTCGGCCTGGTAGTTGACGATGTCGACCTGCACCGCCGCATGCCCGTACTCCGTGCCGATGGCAACCGCGCGGCGCTCGAGTTGGTCGAGTAGGTAGCGCTCGACGACCGGGTCGGTGGTGACGACATCGAGGTCGAGCTGGCGATGATCGCCCTTGCCGAAGATCGAGCCGTACCCGACCAATCGGCCGTCGTCGAACACCAGCCAGCCGTCCGTCGCAGGGTCGAAGCCGGGCTCGGAGAGCTCGTCCTGCGCGTCGTCCAGGGTGTAGTCGGCGAAACCGACCACCGAGGTGTTGTGGTCGGACACCAGTTCGAGGACCGCCTGCGCGTCCTCCAGCTTCGGCGGACGGACGGTGTACGTGTCTGGCAGTACGACGGTCATTCCCACATGGTGGTGAACGACCGCCGTACTGTCCAAGCCATTAACAGGCCTTGTCCCACTCCAGCTCACAGGTGGTCTGTGCGGTCCGCAGAGCTGACACGGCCGCGGGCGGTGCCGTGTCGGACCAGGAGGCGAGCGTGACGCCGACCGCGTCCTCGATCGAACGCGGGCTGGCCAGATAGTTGTTGCTGATCATCGAGAACACCAGCTTGCGGCCGTCCTTGTTCGTCACGTAGCCGGACAGCGAGGTGACGCCGGTGAGCGAGCCGGTCTTGCCGTGCAGGTTGTTGGCGGCCGGTGTGTTCCGCATCCGGCTGCGCAGCGTGCCGCCGACGAACCGTTCCGGGTTGCCCGCGATCGGCAGGGCGTCGTACCACTGCTTCCACCACGTCTCTTGCTGCGCGCCGATCAGGACGTCGGTGATCGAGTCGGCGGTCACGTTCACCTTGCGGGACAGGCCCGAGCCGTCGGAGAGCCGGATCCGGCTGGTGTCGACGCCGATGCTCTTCGCGTAGTCGGTCACCACGCCCAGCCCGGCCGACCAGCTGCCGTCCGCGTCGACGACCGCGCCCATCGCCTTGACCAGCGTCTCGGCGTGCATGTTGTTCGAGAGCTTGAGGAACGGCGTCATCAGCTCGCCGACGGTCATCGACTCGTCCCGTGCCAGGCGCGTCGCGGTCACCGGGGTGGCCGCGTTCTTGATCCGGCCGCTGACCGAGATGCCCTGCGCCGTCAACGCGCGCCGGAACACGTCGGCGGCGTACAGCTCGGGCTCCCAGACGGTCACCCATTCCTGACCTGTCGAAGCACCCAGTGGTACCGAGCCGGTCACCCGGACGATATTGGTGCCGTGGTCACGCTCGATGTTCAGCGTGTTCGACGAGCCCGCCGCGCCGGTCGTCGCCGTGTTGATCAGCGTGATGACACCGTTCGCCGGCACCAGGTCGAGCTGGACCGGCGCGTCGGCGGTCGCACCGGGGCGGCTCTCGACGATCGCCGTACCGGAGTCGTAGTCCGTGTTCGGGGCGAGCGTGAGCGCGGAGATCTGCGCGTTGTAGTAGAACGGCTCGTCGTCCCAGGCCCAGCTGTCGCCGAGGCGGACGTGGTCGAAGTACGTGTCGTCCGCGATCAGGTCGCCGTGCACGCGTCGTACGCCGGCTGTCTTCAGCTGCTTCGCCAACGCGGCGTAGTCCGACTCGAGTGCGGTCGGGTCGCCGTACCCCTTGAGGTAGAGGTTGCCGAGCAGCTGTCCATCACGGACGGGAGCGCCGGCGAGTACGTCGGTGTGGAAGCGGTACGACGGACCGAGGACGTGCATCGCGGCGGTCGAGCTGAACAGCTTGGTGTTCGACGCGGGCAGCATCCGCTGGGCGCCGTTGCGGTCGTACAGCGTCTCGCCGGTGGTCGCGTCGCGCACCACGAGCGCGACCTGCGAACCGTCGTACCGGCTGTCGTTCAGCAGACCGTCCAGCCGCTGCTGTAAAGCCGTCGTTTGTACGGCGGTGGGCGCGGCCACGGACTGTGTCACGACCCCACCCACAGCGGCCGCGACCGCGGCAACCGCGGCGATCATCCCTCTCGGTAAACGACTCACGAGACTCTCCCTCAACCCAGGCGGAATCCAACAAGCGGGAGTCAACACCCCGCAATCCCCGCGGTCCAGGGATTGAAGGAAGGAAAGAAGGAAAAGAGGGGGAGGGGTGAACAAAGAGGGGGAGGGGTGAAGGAAAGAAAAGGAAAGAGGTGGAGGAGGGGGTGAATCGATGGAAAAGTTTGGTTCACAGGTATCCGCCCCACCTGAGGAGTACCACCATGCGACGACTTCTGGCGGCCGCTCTGGCCGTCTTCAGCCTCTCCGCCTTCCTCTCGCCCGCAGTTCACGCCGCGACCACGGCGGCGGTCTTCCCGAGCGAGATCATCGGCGAGAACTTCCCCGATCCGGACGTCTTCGAGCAGAACGGCACCTGGTACGCGTACGCGACCAACGGCAGCCGCGGCACACTCCCGGTCGCGTCCGCCCCGAGCGCGAACGGGCCGTGGACGGTCCGCGGTGACGCGATGCCCGGCGGCCCGTCCAGCGCGTGGGCGCAGCCCGGCCGCACCTGGGCGCCGGACGTCTACCCGAACTCCGACGGCACCTTCACCCTGACCTACACCGCCTGGCACAAGGCCTCCGGCCGCCAGTGCATCGGCGTGGCCACGGCCACGAACCCGCTCGGCCCGTTCCAGCCGGTCGGTACGGCGCCGTTGATCTGCCCGCTCGATCTGGGCGGCGCGATCGACGCGAACACGTTCGTCGCGAGCGACGGCACCCGGTACCTCGTCTGGAAGAACGACGGCAATGCGATCAGCCAGCCCTCGACCCTTTGGCTGACCCGGACGGCGGACAACGGCCGGACCCTGGTCGGCGGCAACACCGCGATGCTCACGTCGAGCGGCGTGATCGAGGCGCCGGATCTCGTCCAGCGCGGCAGCCAGTACGTGCTGTTCTTCTCCGGCGGCGGGTACAACGACTGCAACTACCTGACGTCGTACGCGACCTCGACGAGTCTGAGTGGGCCGTGGACCACGGCGTACCGGCCGTTGATGACGACGGCGACGTTCGACAGTCACGTCTGCGGGCCGGGCGGTGCGGACTTCGTCGGGGACAAGGTGTTCGTCCACGGCTGGGTGAACGGCGGACGGCATCTGTACGTCGCTGACGTCGGGTGGGCCAACGACTACCCGGTGGTGCGCGGAAGCCGGGTCCGGTACGAGGCAGAGCGCGGCACGCTGAACCACTGCGTCGTGCGGTCCAACGCGGCCGGCGCGTCGGACGGGAAGGTGGTCGCGTACATCGACTACGCCGACTCGTGGGTGGAGAACACGGTGTTCGCGCCGGTCGCGGGCAGCTACACGCTGTACGTCGGGTACGCCAACGGTTCGGCGTCCACCGCGAGTCACGGTCTCGTTGTCAACGGCAACAACGCCGGCTCGGTCAGCTATCCGGTCACCGGCTGGGACAACTGGCAGCAGAGTTCGGTCTCCGTCACGCTCGACGCCGGCTGGAACACGATCCGGCTGACGAAGGGCAACCTGTACACGGAGGTCGACTACCTCGAGGTGCAGTAGGTCTGTCTGCGCGACCCCGTACTCTCGTACCTGCACGGCGAGAACTGAACGGGGAGCAAGAAGCAGGCGATGGCAAAACCACCAGAACAGGTTTCCGAGAACCGGCGACGTCCGGCGTGGCTGGACCTGCGCCGCCGCACCGGACGCGGCCTGCAGGCGATGCTGTACGGCGGCCTCGCCTCGCTGATCTCGCTGGTGATCACGTTCTGGACGCTGCCCCAGATCAGCAGCGACGGCCGCCTCCCGATCCTCCGGCTGGTCGTCCTGCTGGCGGTGTTCTCGGTGCTGATGCGCTGGGTGCTGGCCGGCGTCGCGGTGCTGATCGGCTCTCTCGGGGTGCTGATCGGCGGGTTGCTGTCACAGTTCGGAGTCGTCTACCTCGCCATCACGGTCGATCCCGGGGTGGATCTGCACGGTGGGGTCGAGGCGCCGCTGCTGGTGTCGATCTGGATGGCGTCGGTCAGCGCCTTCGTCGGCTGGGTCGCGTACGCGGGCAGTGACGACGCGTACGTCGCGGAGGTGATGCGGGTCGTGCACCGCCGGGCCCGGCGGATCCAGCCCGCGCCGAAGACCGGGATGCTGATCATCCAGATCGACGGGCTGTCCGCGCCGCTGCTGAACTGGATGGTCCTGGCCGGCAACCTGCCGAACCTCGGCGGCTGGATCCGGGACGGCAACCACTCGATGCTCGCCTGGCACACCGGCGTACCGGCCACCACCCCGGCCAGCCAGGCCGGGATCCTGCACGGCGGCTCCCGGCACATCCCGGCCTTCCGGTGGTACGAGAAGGAGACCGGGCGGGTGATGGTGACCAACCGCGCCCGCGACGCCGCCGAGATCGAGGACCGGATGTCGACCGGCCGCGGCCTGCTCGCGGACGGCGGCGTCAGCATCAGCAACAACTGGTCCGGTGACGCGGACCGGTGCGAGCTGGTGTTCAGCCGGGCCGCCCTGCCGAACAGTCGCAGCCGCGGGTACGTGCGGTTCTTCTCCAGTCCGCAGGGCGCCGCGCGCGGTCTGGTGCTGTGTGTGGCCGAGATGGTCAAGGAGCTGCACCAGGCCCGCCGGCAGCGTGTCCGGCACCTGGTCCCGCGGGTGAAGCGCGGCGGCGGCTACATCTTCCTGCGCGCGATCACCAACGTCCTGCTCCGCGACCTGAACGTCTCGCTGATCACCGACGAGCTGGCCAAGGGCACCCCGGTCATCTACTGCGATTTCGTCGACTACGACGAGGTCGCGCACCACGCCGGCCCGACCCGCGCCGAGTCGCTGCAGACGCTCGAAGGTCTCGACCGGGTGCTCGGCGCGCTGCAGCGGATCATCGAGATCCTCCCGCACTCGTACGAGATCGTCGTGCTGTCCGACCACGGCCAGAGTCAGGGATCGACGTTCCTGCAGCGCTACGGCCGGACGCTCGTCGAGGTGGTGGACGACCTCGTCGACACCACCAAGGAGCCGGTCGCGGCCGTCGGCAAGTCCGAGGGCTGGGGTCCGGTCAACGCATTCCTCACCGAGTTGAGCATGCGCCGCACTGTCGCCGGATCCGTCACCCGTAAGGCGCTGCACGTGAAGAGGGGTGAGGTTGAGCTGGGGCCGAAGGACTGCGAGCCGCCGGTCGCCGCGGACGAGCAGATGGTCGTCACCGCATCCGGCAACCTGGCGCTGATCTACCTCGCGACGACGCCCGGCCGGGTGCCGCTGGAGGAGATCGAGCTGCTGCACCCGAAGCTGATCCCGGGCCTCGCGACCCATCCCGGGATCGGGTTCGTCGTCGTCGACTCGCTCGCCGAGGGGCCGGTCGCGATCGGTCGGGCCGGGGTCCGCGTACTGCGTTCCGGCCGGGTGGAAGGTGAGGACCCGCTCACGCCGTACGGCGAACTTGCGGCGCCGTCGTTGCTGCGCCAGGCCGAGATGCCGCACAACGGCGACCTGGTCGTGGTCAGCCGGCTGGACGAGTACACCCATGAGGTGGCGGCGTTCGAGGAGCTGGTCGGATGCCACGGCGGCATCGGCGGTTGGCAGACCGAGGCGGTCCTGGTGCACCCGAGTCGCTGGGTGCTCAACGAGCCTCCCGTAGGCTCCGACGCGGTCCACGAAGTTCTGATCGACTGGCTCGAGAAGCTGGGGCAGCGCAAGGACCTTCCGGTTGAGTCGAAGGTGGAGGCCTGACGCGTGCGAGTGACCTGGTGGGGGCACGCCACCACCACGATCGAGGCGAACGGCACGCGGCTCCTGACCGATCCGGTTCTGACGTCGCGGATCGCCCACCTGCGCCGCCGCCGCGGCCCGACGCCGACGGCCGAGGCGGGGCGCTGCGACGCGGTCCTGATCTCGCACCTGCACGCCGACCACCTGCACCTCACGTCGCTGCCGTTGATCGCGCCGGACGCCGCGCTGATCGTGCCGCGCGGTGCGGCCAAGCTCATCCACGCCGACAGCGGTCCGGCGTACTCGGACCGCTGCATCGAGGTTGCTCCCGGCAATCAAGTGCGGATCGGGTCGCTCGAGATCACCGCCGTCACGGCCCACCACGACGAGCGGCGGCTGCCGTGGTCGTCGCACGCCGCCCAGCCGCTCGGGTACCGGGTCGACGGCTCCCTGAGTGTCTGGTTCGCGGGCGACACCGATCTGTACGACGACCTCGCGGCGGAGACTGGTGCGGTCGACCTCGCGCTGGTGCCCGTGGGCGGGTGGGGGCCGTCGCTCGGGCCGGGGCATCTGGACCCTCTGCGTGCTGCCGAGGCGGTACGGCGGGTCGGTGCGTCGACGGCGATCCCGGTACATTTCGGGACGTTCTGGCCGATCGGTCTCGACTGGATCAAACCGGAGCTGTTCCTGCCACCGGGGGACAGGTTCAAGGCCGCGATGACCGAGGTGGATCCCGCGGTGAAGGTGGAGGTCCTGGTGCCGGGTGAGTCGATCGAGGTGCCGACGTGACTGGTGACACCACGTTCGATCTCTGGTATCTGTTCGCGTTGGCCGGGGCGGTCCTGATCGGCGCGGTGCTGCCCGTGCTGCCGACCGGTGCCGCGGTGTCGGCGGGCGCCGTACTGGCGTCGCACAGCAACCCGATCGGGCTGGTCGGCGTACTGATCGCGGGCGCGGCTGGGGCGTACATTGGGGACCTGATCGTGTACGCCGGGTGCCGGTTCGGTGGCGAACGGCTGGCGAAGCGGATCGGTTGGCTGCGCGACAACGCGTCGCTGGACGCGCTCCGGGACCGATTGGCCGAGCACGAGATCGGCGTGCTGCTCACGTCCCGGCTGATCCCGGGCGGCCGGGTGCCGGTGCTGCTCGCGGCGGGGCTGGCCGGGTACAGGTGGGAGCGGTTCGCGCTCGTCGACCTGTTCGCGTCGTCGCTGTGGGCGGCGGTCTACATGGCGATCGGACTGCTCGGCTACCTGCTCTTCGACGAGCCGTGGCAGGGCGTGGTGGCAGCGATCGTGCTGGTCGTCCTCACGACCGTGGTGAGCAGCCTGATCCAGCGCGCCCGGCGGAAATCACACTCCGAATGACGCGTTGCGGAGCTGATCCACAGCGTCCGCGTCCCCGTCCAGTTCCACGTCGGCCACCTGCTGGCGCCCGAAGCAGAACAGCACCAGCTCGGCCGGCTCACCTGTCACGGTCACCGAGCCGAGCGCGGTCGGCCGCTTCGCGACGGACGTCGTACCGTCGGGCCGTCTGAGTACCAGACCGCTGGGTGACTTTCGGGTCATCGACTTCGACGCCAGCCGGACCGCCTTCCAGAGGCCCTCCTGCTGCTCTGTTGGAAGGTCTCGGACGTCGTACGACGCCTGCGCGCGGCGGACGTCCTCGTGGTGGACGAAGTACTCGGTCGTGTTGAGCTGGTGACCGAGCTTCGGCAGGGCGTAGATCGAGATCGGCGGCGGACCGTTGCGGACCTTGCCGACGACCTCCGCGAAGCTGTAGCGCTCCTTGACCCGCCTCATCCGTCTCTCGGTGGTGTCCGCGAGCCCCGGGATCATGATCCCGGGGCCCGCCATCGGGTCCGCCTCCCGGACGTACAGGTGGACGGCGAGGTCGTAGGCGTCCCAGCCGTCACACAGCGTCGGAGCGGCGGGTCCGACTTCCTCGAACAGATCACACAGAGCGAGTCGTTCTATCCGGCTGTAGTCGGTCACAACTCGATCGTAGTTGTCGGACGGGAATGGCAGAATGTCAATCGTTGTCATGTCTGTGTCCCGCGTATGCACCTGACTGCCCTGGAGTGTGTCTTGCCTGTCCCGACAGCGTCATCTGGGGGCCGACCCCCAGGCCCCCGGGTCCCAGACAAGGGCGGCGTCACCCGGAGAGGTTTCGGGGTGTTGCGGGTCGCGATCTGGGAGGAGCCGGGCGTCTTCGCGCTGTCCGTGCTCGCCGCCATGCTGTACGGCGCGATGACGGTGGCCGGCGGCTGGGCGCTCGGCTGGTCCACCGACCACCTGATCCGCCCGTCGTTCGAGCGCGGTGACACCACCGGCGGCACGATCGCGGCCCTGATCTCGCTGTTCATGGGGATCGCGATCCTGAACGCGATCGGTGTCGTCGGGCGGCGGCTCGGGGCCGGCGTGATGCAGTTCCGCCTGCAGGCGACGTACCGCCGCCGGGTCACCCGGCAGTACCTGAAGCTGCCGCTGGAGTGGCACCACCAGCACTCGACCGGCATGTTGCTGTCGAACGCCAACGCCGACGTGGAGTCGACCTGGTTCGTGATCGCGCCGCTGCCGATGGCGATCGGCGTGATCGCGATGCTGGTGTTCGCGACCATTGCGATGTTCGCGGCCGACGTCTGGCTGGCGCTGGTGGGATGCCTGGTGTTCCCGCTGGTGTTCGTCGCGAACGTGATCTTCCAGCGCTACCTGCAGCCGCTCGCGACCCGCGCGCAGCAGCTCCGCGCGGACGTGTCCGAGGTCGCGCACGAGTCGTTCGACGGTGCGCTGGTGGTGAAGACGCTCGGACGGGAGGCCGCCGAGACGGAACGGTTCCGTGCGCCGACGTACGCGCTCAGGGACGCGAACATCGCGGTGAACAAGGCCCGTGGCATGTTCGACCCGGTGATCGACGGCCTGCCGCGGCTCGGCGTGCTCGCGGTGCTGCTGGTCGGTGTCGGGCGGGTGCGGTCCGGCGGCGCGGACGCGGGTGACGTGGTCCAGGTGGCGTTCCTGTTCACGCTGATCGGCTTCCCGATCCGGGCGCTCGGCTGGGTGCTCGGTGAGCTTCCGCGGTCGGTCGTCGGGTGGGACCGCGTGCAGCGGGTGCTGACGGCCGAAGGCGGGACGGAGTACGGCGAGGCGCGGTTGACGTCGACTTCAGCGGCCCGGTTGCAAGTGGCCGGCGTCCGGTTCGGGTACCTGCCGGAGCGCGACGTACTCGCCGGTGTGGACTTCACGATCGAGCCGGGCCGGACCGTCGCGGTCGTCGGGCCGACGGGGGTCGGGAAGTCGACGATGACCACGCTGCTGACGCGGTTGGTCGACCCGGAGCAGGGTGTGGTGAAGATCGACGGGATCGACCTGCGGGACCTGGCGCGCGACGAGCTCGCCGGATCGGTCGCGCTGGTGGCACAGACCGCGTTCCTGTTCGACGACACGATTCGCGGCAACATCACGCTCGGCGGGGAGTACAGCGACGACGACGTGTGGGACGCGCTGCGGATCGCGCAGGGCGACGGGTTCGTGAAGGCGTTGGCGGACGGGCTCGACACGAAGGTCGGCGAGCGCGGTACGACGCTTTCCGGCGGTCAGCGGCAGCGGATCGCGCTCGCGCGTGCGCTGGTACGGCGGCCGCGGTTGCTGATCCTCGACGACGCGACGAGCGCGGTGGACCCGCAGGTCGAGGCGCGGATCCTCGCCGGGCTGCGTGCCGCCGTTGTCGACGAGTCCGGGGCGGCGACGACCGTGCTGGTGATCGCGTACCGGAAGGCGACGATCTCGCTCGCCGACGAGGTGCTGTTCCTCGACGAGGGCCGGATCCAGGCGCACGGAACGCACACCGAGCTGCAGGCTTCGACGGCGGCCTATCGGGATCTGGTCGACGCCTATGAGAAGGACGCCGAGCGTCGTTTGGAAGAGGCTGAAGGGGTGTCAGCATGAGCACCGCGTCGCGGTTGGACCACGGTGACAACGCGGGCGGTCTTCAGACCCTCAAAGACGGTTTGAAAGTCTCGCCCGAGCTCGCGCGTGGGTGGTGGCTGACCGGGCTCCTCGCGTTGACGATGACGGGCGGGCGGATCGTCGTACCGATCGCCGTCCAGCAGACGATCGACAAGGGCCTGTCCGGTCCGGGCGGTCCGAACATGTCGTACGTCGCCTGGATGTGCCTGATCTGCGCGCTGGGCGTGATCCTCACCGCGGGAGCGTCGTACCTGACGACCGTGCGGCTCGCGGTCAACTCGGAGCACGGGCTGGCGACGATGCGGATCAAGGCGTTCCGGCACGTGCACGACCTGCCGGTGCTGACCCAGAGCACCGAGCGGCGCGGGGCGCTGGTCAGCCGGGTCACGTCGGACGTGGACACGGTGTCGCAGTTCCTGCAGTTCGGCGGGTTCATCTTCCTGGTCAGCATCGGGCAGATGGTGCTCGCGACCGTGGTGATGTTCTTCTACTCGTGGCAGCTCGCGCTGGTCGTGCTGCTGTGCTTCATCCCGCTGTTCGCCAGCCTGAAGTACCTGCAGCGCGCGATGTCGGCGGCGTACGGCGTGGTCCGGGCGAAGGTCGGCGAGATGCTGTCCGCGATCGCGGAGCCGGTCGTCGGCGCGCAGGTGGTCCGCTCGTACGCGATCGAGCAGCGCACGCAGGACCGGATCGACGCGTCGATCGAGGACTACCGGCGGACGGCGACGAAGGCGCAGGGGCTCACCGGCCTCACGTTCTCGATCGGTGGTCTGGCCGCCGGTCTCGCGAACGCCGGCGTACTGTCGGTCGGCGTACTGCTCGGCGTCCACAAGCAGGCGACGCTCGGTGAGCTGCTGGCGTTCATGTTCCTGGTCGCCCTGTTCTCCGACCCGGTGCAGATCGCCACGCAGGTGCTGACCGACGCGCAGAGTGCATTCGCCGGCTGGCGGCGCGTGCTGGGCGTGATCGCGACGCCGGCCGATGTCGCGGACCCGGGCGAGGACGGCGTGAAGCAGCCGCGCGGGCCGATCACGGTCGAGTTCGACGACGTGAATTTCGCTTATCCAGAAGGCGAATTGGTACTGCGCGATGTCGACGTACGGATCGAACCGCATCGGCGGGTCGCGGTCGTCGGCGAGACCGGGTCCGGCAAGACGACGTTCGCGAAGCTGCTGACGCGGTTGATGGATCCGACGTCTGGGGCGGTGCGGCTCGACGGGGTCGACGCTCGCGAGATCTCGTTCGAGTCGCTGCGGGAGCGGGTCGTGATGGTGCCGCAGGACGGGTACCTGTTCGACGCGTCGCTGGCGGAGAACGTGCGGTTCGGGCGGCCCGAGGTGACGGACGCGGAGCTGGTCACGGCGTTCGAGTCGCTCGGGCTCACAGAGTGGCTCGAGTCGTTGCCGGACGGGCTGCAGTCGCCGGTCGGTCAGCGCGGCGAGTCGCTGTCGGCGGGAGAGCGACAGCTGGTGGCCCTGGTACGCGCGAACATCGCCGACCCGGACCTCCTCGTGCTCGACGAGGCGACGTCAGCAGTCGACCCCGGCACCGAGGTGCGGGTGAACGCGGCGCTGGAGCGTTTGATGTCCGGCCGTACGTCGGTCACCATCGCACACCGCCTCTCGACCGCCGAGGCAGCCGACGAGGTCCTGGTCTTCGACGAAGGGGAGATCGTGGAACGCGGCCCCCACGCGGAGCTCGTCACCGCAGGCGGCGTCTACACCCGCCTACACGACAGCTGGATCGCCCAACGCAGCGCCCCCTGACGCGCTCGGGAGCGCCCGCTGGCGCGGTACGGCGTACCGAAGAACGGGAGAGCGTCCTTCGGTACGCCGTGACGCGTTTTCGTCAGGGGGTCGGTGCGCCCGGCTGAGGTACCAGCAGGAACTCGACACCGCCCTTGTCGTCGACCGCGGCGTCCAGGATCTTGTCGTCGAGCGCGTTCGCGGCGTTCTGCTCGAGGAAGACCCGGGCACCCGCCTCCTCGACGACCTGGTCACCCGGGTGCGGAGCCTCGGTCGTGGTCACCGCGAGCGCCGGATCCGCCGGGTTCTCCTGCGAGATCCGCACCCCGGCCCCGTCCGGCGCACCCTCGACCCCGGTGATGCTCTTGATCACCAGCGTCGCGTTCTCAGTCAGGGTCAGCACAGCCCACTCCATCCGTCGATTGTCACTAGCCCCCGCCCCGTGCCCGACCACCAAAACCCCAAACCCTCCTTGTGCCCGCACCAACCACAAACGCACCCGGAAAATGGTTGGCCCGTGCTCAAGGTCACGCGGCGTCGGCGTGCGGCGGCGGTACGGCGCGCCAGCGGGGTGGCTCCGTGGTGCGGGACTCGCCGCGGACGAAGGCGGCCCGGAGGCGCGCGATCAGATCCGAGCGCGGATCGACCACGTCCTCCCACCCGAAATGAACCAGTTCGACGCCACGGTCGCTGAGGCGCTGGTCACGGCGATGGCTCTTGCGGAGCAGCAGCCGCCGCTCCGCCGGGCTGTTCGCTTCGTACTTCGCGAGCCCGTCGGCCTCCCCGACAGTTCGGAACCATGGCCACCAGAAGTCGACGCGCTCGGGCATCCAGCCGTATCCGTCGAAGAACTGCACCTGGAGCAGTGGGGCGGGCAGACCGGCCGCCGCGAACACCGCCCTGCCGATCGACTCCAGGACGGACTCCGCCGAGGGATCACCGAAGCCGATGGCGTGCTCGGCCCGCCGGATCCCCGGCCAGTGCTGCTGGCGTTCGGCAACCGCGTGCAACTCCGCCAACGGTGTACCCGCCCGCAGTGCGCCGTCGACAGAGACGATCGACTCGCGCAGCGGCAGCTCCCGAGCCAGGTCGACCACGGTCCTGGCGATGCGGGTGACAGGCAACCATCCATGACCCGTGAGATCAGCAGCCGTCAGACCGGCACGCCGTACGACGATGTCCGCGCGTCGCTGATTGCGCGGCGCTTCCGGCGGACGGGTCAGCCACGCGGCGTCGATCGGGGCGCCACTCGGACGACCGCGGTCGGTCCACACCGGGATGCCTGCCAACCGGGCCGCGCTGAAATGACTCACGACCGAGCCCGGGTACGCCGCGTGTGCACAAGCGATCGTCGCGAGTTGCTCGTCGAGTCGTCCATCGACGTACTGGCCGTGGTGGTGTTGCAGCGCGCCGCGCCGTACCAGCCGCCGAAGGTCCGCGTCGCCGAGCCCGAGCTCAATCAGTGCCGCGCGCCGCCGAGGCCTCCGCGCCATCACGAGCAGCCGTTCGCCCACGCCGTACCCAAGCCGATCCATCCCCCCAGCCTCCCCGCTCTGCCCCAACCTCCGCATCCCCACAACCCCCGCCCTGTGGAAAACGTCTTTGAGCACCCACCAACCAAATCTCGCGGTGGATTTTGGTTGGTGGGGGCCCAAAGTGCGGTCGAGTGGTTGGTGCGAGCTCAAAGTGGGGTGCGGGGGGTGGGGGTGATGGTGTGTGATCGGGGGATGGGTATTGAGATGGGTGTGGCGGGGGCTGGGGAACTGGCGGAGGTTGTGGGGGTGCTGCGGGAGTGGCAGCGGGAGGGGGTGGCTTCGCAGTTGCATCCGGGGGATCTTGGGTGGTTCTGGCGGTTCGGACAGGAGCGGACGGCGGCGGCGACGCGGATCTGGCGACGGGGTGGTGAGGTCGTCGCGATCGGGATGCTGGACGAGCCGGACTGGTTGCGGATGTCGATCGCGCCGGATCTGCAGCGGGACGAGGAGTTGGCGCAGCGGATCGCCGCGGACGTGTCGGTGCCCGCGAAGGGTGTGCTGATCGAGGGCAAGGTGTACGTCGAGACGCCGATGGGCGCGCTCGTCCAGGACCTGCTGTTCAAGGAGGGGTGGAACGCGGACGTGCCGTGGGTCCCGGTGTGGCGTGACCTGACCGATCCGGTGCCGGATCCGGGTGTCCGGATCGATGTGGTCGGCCCGGAGGAGGCGCACGAGCGGACCGGCGTACAGCGGGCGTCGTTCGACGGGTCGACGTTCACGAACGACCGCTGGTTCGCGATGGCCGACGGCCTGCCGTACGCCGACGCGCGCGATCTCCTGCTCCGCAACGAGATCGGCGAGTCCGTTGCCGCCGCCACCGTGTGGTCGGCCGGCGAGGGACGCCCCGGGTGCATCGAGCCGATGGGCGTCCACCGCATGCACCGCGGTCGCGGGTACGGCACCGCGATGGTCCTCGGTTGCGCCCGCGTACTCCGGGAGATGGGCGCGTCCAGCGTCTACACGGTCACCCCGGCAACGAACGTCGGCGCCGTCGCGACGTACCAGGCCGCCGGGCTCGAACCCCAGGCCGAGATCCGCTCCCAGTACCGGGACGCCTAAGGCGAGATCCGCTGCCGAGACGCCTAAGCGAAGTCGTCCGCGGCCCGGAGCACGCGCAGGATGTTGCCGCCGGCAAGTTTGCCGAGCTCCTCGTCGCTCCAGCCGCGGTCGGCCAGCGCACTGAACAGCACCGGGTACGACGCCACGTCCGGCAGTTCGACCGGGAATTCGGGGCAGCCGTCGTAGTCACCGCCGAGGCCGATGTGGTCGACGCCTGCCACCTCGCGGACGTGTTCGACATGCTCGACCACGTCCGCGAGCGTGATCGCCGGTCGCGGTACGCCGTACATCGCCTCGACCTTCTCGCGATGCTCGCTGTCCTCGAGGCCGTGTTCCTTCGCCAGCGCGCGCATCCCGTCGAGCCAGTCGACGTACGCCTGCGAGACGAAGTACGGCACGAACGTCACCATGCAGACGCCGTCGTTGCGGGCCAGCGTCTCGAGGACGTCGTCCGGCGCGTTCCGCGGTACGTCGCAGACCGCGCGCGCCGACGAGTGGCTGAAGATCACCGGTGCGCTCGTCACCCGCAGTGCGTGCCGCATCGTGTCCGCGGAGACGTGCGAGAGGTCGACCAGCATGCCGATCCGGTTCATCTCCCGGACGACGTCCTCGCCGAGCTCGTTCAGCCCGCCGAGTACCGGCTCGTCGGTGGCCGAGTCCGCCCAGGACACGTTGTTGTTGTGGGTCAGCGTCATGTACCGCACGCCGAGCGCCCGCATCACCCGCAGGACGCCGAGCGACTCACCGATCGAGTGGCCGCCCTCCATCCCCATCAGCGACGCGACCCGGCCGGCCTTGATCGCCGCGTCCACGTCGTCGGCTGTATCCGCCAGTTGGAGATCCGACGGGAACCGCTCCACGAGTCGCCGGACGAAGTCGACCTGCTCGAACGTACGCCGTACCGCGTGCTCGTCCTGCGGCACCCAGAGGGACCAGAACTGCGCGCCGACGTGACCCGCGCGCAGCCGCGGAAGGTCGGTGTTCAACGAAGGCACGGACCCGGCCAGGTCGTACGCGTCCAGGTCGTACCCGCACAGCTCGTAGAACGCGATCGGCAGGTCGTTGTGCCCGTCGATCACCGGATGCGCCGCCAGCAACTGCTCGATCCGACTCATCGGGCCATCCTCGCAAGTTCGGGACCGTGGTCAGAAGGCAACCCCGGATCGGGGACAATGGGTGGGTGATTATCGACGAGTTGACCTTCGACGCGGCCGGTCTGATCCCGGCAGTGGTGCAGCAGTACGACACGCGCGAGGTCCTGATGGTGGGCTGGATGAACGCCGAGGCGGTACGCCGTACCGCGGAGAGCGGCCGGAGCACGTTCTGGTCGCGCAGCCGGCAGCAGTACTGGGTGAAGGGCGAGACCAGCGGCCACCGTCAGCACGTCAAGCAGATCCTCGTCGACTGCGACGCCGACACCCTGCTCGTCCTGGTCGACCAGGAAGGCCCGGCCTGTCACACCGGGACCCGCAGCTGCTTCGAGCACGGCGAGATCGAGGTGAAGGCAGCGTGACCCTGCTTTTGGCCGGGCCTTCGGCACCGGCGTGGTCCCGGGGCTGTGACTCCCGGTCTTCCCTCGTCGCTCCGGTCGCTTCGCTCCCTCCACTCCTCAGTCCAGACCGGGAGGCCCCGTGACCGCTCCAGCGCTCGAGACGTTTCGCGAGTATGCGAAGGACCGCCGGGTCATCCCGGTGACGCGGCGGCTGCTGGCTGACGCGGAGACGCCGATCGGTGTCTACGGCAAGCTCGCGGCCGAGCGGGAAGGCACGTTCCTCCTGGAGTCCGCGGAGAACGGCGGCGTCTGGTCCAGGTACTCGTTCATCGGCGTCCGCTCCGCCGCGACGCTGACCGAGCGCAACGGCGAGGCCGTCTGGACCGGCAATCCGCCAGTCGGCCTGCCGCAGACCGGCGACCCGCTGCAGGCGCTCCGCGAGACGCTCGAGATCCTGCACACGCCGCGGCTGCCGGACCTGCCGCCGCTGACCGGAGGCATGGTCGGCTTCCTCGGGTACGACGCCGTACGCCGTCTGGAACGCCTGCCGGACACGACCATCGACGACCTCGGCCTGCCTGAGCTGACGTTCCTGTTCGCCACCGACCTGGCCGCCCTCGACCACGAGACCGGCGAGATCTGGCTGATCGCGAACGCGGTCAACTGGGACGACTCCGACGAGCGCGTCGACGAGGCCTACGCCGACGCCGTACGCCGCCTGGACGCGATGGAGCGCGATCTCGCTCGGCCCACCCCGTCGTACGTCGTGCACGCGGATCGGCAGGCCCGGCCGGACCCGCACCGACAGCGCTCCAGCGCCGAGTACCGCCAGGCGGTCGAGGACGCGAAGGAGGAGATCCGCGCGGGCGAGGCGTTCCAGATCGTCGTCTCACAGCGGTTCGAGCTGCAGAGCAGCGCGTCGGCGCTCGACATCTACCGGGTGCTGCGGCGCTCCAACCCCAGCCCGTACATGTACCTGGTCCGCCTGGACGGCTTCGACATCGTCGGCTCCAGCCCGGAGGCCCTGGTCAAGGTCACCGAGAACAAGGTGATCCTGCACCCGATCGCCGGCACCCGCCGCCGCGGCGTGACGCCGGAGGAGGACCACGCGCTGGAGCAGGAGCTGCGCGCGGACGTGAAGGAACGCGCCGAGCACCTGATGCTCGTGGACCTGGGCCGCAACGACGTCGGCAAGGTCTGCGCGCCCGGCACGGTCGAGGTCGTCGACTTCATGGACGTCCGCCGCTACAGCCACGTGATGCACCTGGAATCGACGGTCACCGGGCAACTGCGGGCCGGTCTGACCGCGTTCGACGCGCTCACCGCCGCGTTCCCCGCAGGCACGTTGTCGGGGGCACCGAAACCGCGAGCCATGGAGATCATCGACAAGCTCGAGATCACCCGCCGCGGCGTGTACGGCGGCGTGGTCGGCTACCTGGACTTCGCCGGCGACGCCGACACCGCGATCGCGATCCGCACCGCGGTGCTGCGCGGCGGTACGGCGTACGTGCAGGCCGGGGCCGGGATCGTCGCGGACTCGGATCCGGCCGCGGAGGACGCCGAGTGCCGGACGAAGGCAGCCGCCGTACTCAACGCGATCGCGGTCGCAGGAACGTTCAGCGACGTCCTGGGAGACGTGTGAAACCGCAACGGCTGGTAGACCTGCTCGCCCTGGTGGCGCTCGTGCTACTCGGCCTCTCGGGATACCTGACCTGGGTGTCGGTCAACCCCGGCAACGGCCGCGTGGACGAGGTCTTCAACGGCTACTCCATCACCAAGGCGCCGGTCGCGCTGGCGCTCGCGTCGGTGGTTGCAGTCGTGGTTACCAAACTCGCCGGTACGGCGTTGCGCCGGCTGCTCGGTGCGCTTGTCGTCGTGCTGGGCGCCGTAGCGGTCGCTGTCGCGCTGCTGGTGCGGCCCGACGGCCCCGAGCTGAGCCGGATCCGGCCGGTGCTCAGCGACGTACTGACCGACCAGATCGTCCAGACCGGCGGTCCGGCGCCGTGGTTCGCGCTGGGCGGCGGGATCGCGCTCGTCGCGGCCGGTCTGCTCACCGTGCTGACGGCGCATCGCTGGCGCGGCGCGACCCAGCGTTACGAGCGTGATCCGGCCGCCGCGGGATCGGATCATGGGGCGGATCAGTGGAAGGCGATCGACGCCGGGGAGGACCCGACTCTCTGATCGCGGCGGGCTACCGCCACAATAGGACAGGACGACGAAGAGGAGTGGCGCCAACTATGGACAATACGGTGGCGGATCAAGGGCCCAGTCGGATCGACGAGGAAGCTCCGCACGATCTGCACGGCAACAGCCCGGCGGCGTGGACGGCGGTCGCGATCGTGCTGGTCGCGTTCACGGTCGGCGCCATCGCCATGGTGCTGGGACCGAACTGGGTGCTGTTCTGGATCTCCGTCGCGATCGCGGTGCTGGGGGCGCTGGCCGGCAAGGTGCTGCAGCTGCTGGGCTTCGGGGTCCCGACCGACGGCGACCACTGAGGGGCGGACGGACATGACTGTGCTTGACGACATTCTCGCCGGGGTCAAGGCCGACCTCGCGGAGCGCCAGGCGCTTGTCGGCCTGGACGACCTGAAGCTCGAGGCCCAGCGCAAGCCCGACGCCAAGGACCCGATGCCGGTGTTCCGCGGCGACGGGATCGCGGTGATCGCAGAGGTGAAGCGCTCCAGCCCGTCCAAGGGCGAGCTGGCCGAGATCACCGACCCGGCCGCGCTGGCCGGGGAGTACGAGCTGGGCGGCGCCGCGGCGATTTCGGTCCTCACCGAAGAGCGCCGGTTCAACGGCAGCCTCGACGACCTGCGCGCGGTCCGCGGCCGGGTCGACGTGCCCGTGCTGCGCAAGGACTTCATCGTCTCGTCGTACCAGCTCTGGGAGGCGCGGGCGGCCGGTGCCGACATGGTGCTGCTGATCGTCGCCGCGCTCGAGCAGGAGGCGCTGGTCTCGCTGATCGAGCGGGCCCAGTCGATCGGCCTGTGCCCGCTGGTCGAGGTGCACGACGAGGAGGAGACCCGGCGTGCGGTGGACGCCGGCGCCCAGCTCATCGGCGTGAACAACCGGAACCTGAAGACCCTCGAGATCGACCGGGACACCTTCGCCCGGGTCGCGCCGACGATCCCGACCGAGCTCGTCCGGGTGGCCGAGTCCGGGGTCCGCGGTCCGCATGATGTAATCGAGTTCGCGCGCGCCGGGGCCGATGTCGTCCTCGTCGGTGAAACCCTGGTGACCGGCCGCGATCCTCGCGCCTCGGTCGCCGACCTCGTCGCCGCCGGATCGCACCCCGCCATCCAGCAGCGGCACTAGAACTCCCGCCCGGTCCAAACGGTGCGGGGCCGTAACTGTCCCGCGCCGTAGTGCCGGGTTGGAAGGTTTGTCGGATGTCTACTGTGCTGCCCGACCAGTTCGGGCACTTCGGCCGTTTCGGCGGCAGGTTCATGCCGGAGGCGCTGATCGCGCCGCTCGACGAGCTCACGCAGGCGTGGCGCGAGGCCATGGCCGACCCCGAGTTCACGGGTGAGTTCGAGCGGATGCTGCGCGACTACATCGGCGCCCCGAGCCTGCTGTACGAAGCGACGCGGCTGTCGGACGTCGCCGGTGCGCGGATCCTGCTGAAGCGCGAGGACCTGAACCACACCGGCGCGCACAAGATCCGGAACGCGATCGGCCAGGCGCTGCTGACCAAGCGGATGGGCAAGCCGCGGGTGATCGCGGAGACCGGCGCCGGGCAGCACGGCGTCGCGACCGCGACCGCCTGCGCGTACCTCGGCCTGGAGTGCGTGGTCTACATGGGCGAGGTCGACACCGAGCGCCAGGCGCTGAACGTGGCCCGGATGAAGCTGCTCGGCGCCGAGGTGATCTCGGTGAAGACCGGCAGCCGGACGCTGAAGGACGCGATCAACGAGGCGCTGCGCGACTGGGTCGCCAGCGTGGACAAGACGCACTACATCCTCGGTACGGCGGCCGGTTCGCACCCGTTCCCGGCGATGGTCCGCGACTTCGTGCGCGGGATCGGCGACGAGGCGCGCGAGCAGTCGCTCGCCCTGCTGGGCAAACTGCCGGACGCCGCGGTCGCGTCGGTGGGCGGCGGATCGAACGCGATCGGCCTGTTTACCGCGTTCATTCCCGACGAGGACGTGAAGTTGTACGGCATCGAGCCGGGCGGCGACGGGTTCGAGACCGGCCGGCACGCGGCGACGATCACCGCCGGGCAGGTCGGCGTACTGCATGGTGCGCGGTCGTTCCTCTTGCAGGACGAGGACGGGCAGACGATCGAGTCGCATTCGATCTCCGCGGGACTGGACTACCCGGGTGTCGGCCCGGAGCACGCGTGGCTGGCGGAGACCGGGCGGGCGACGTACCGGCCGATCACCGACGCCGAGGCGATGGACGCCTTCAAGCTGCTGTCCCGGACCGAGGGCATCATCCCGGCGATCGAGTCCGCGCACGCGGTCGCCGGCGCTCTCGACATCGCTAAGGAACTGGGGCCGGAGGCAACCATCTTGGTGAACCTCTCCGGTCGCGGCGACAAGGACATGGACACGGCCGCGACGTGGTTCGGCCTGGGGGGTTCTGATGAGTGACGTGGTTGCCCTGGGCAACGCCGGGGTCGCGATCCGGAAGGCGAACGACGCGGGTCGCGGCGCCCTGATCGGGTACCTGCCGGCCGGCTTCCCGACGTACGACGGTGCTGTGGACGGCGTCAAGGCGATGATCGACGGCGGCGCCGACGTGATCGAGCTCGGTCTGCCGTACTCCGACCCGGTGATGGACGGCGTCACGATCCAGCGCGCCACCGAGATCGCACGGGCCGGCGGGCTGCGGACCCGGGACGTGCTGAGCACGGTCGAGAAGATCACGGCGTACGCCGACGTACCGGTGCTCGTGATGACGTACTGGAACCCGGTCGAGCGGTACGGCGTGGACCGGTTCGCGGCCGATTTCGCCGGTGTCGGGGGAGCGGGGCTGATCACGCCCGACCTGATTCCGGACGAAGGCGCGGAGTGGATCGCGGCCGCCGACAAGCACGACCTCGACAAGGTGTTCCTGGTCTCGCCGTCGTCGACCGACGAGCGGATCGCGATGACCACGGCCAACTGCCGCGGCTTCGTGTACGCGACTGCTGTGATGGGTGTCACCGGTGCGCGGGACAAGCCGTCCGATCTCGCGGCGCCGCTGGTGGCGCGCGTGAAAGCGGCGACCGGTCTGCCGGTCGGCGTCGGCCTCGGCATCTCCAACGGCGACCAGGCGGCCGGTGTGGCGGCGTTCGCGGACGCGGCGATCGTCGGCGCGGCGCTCGTCAAGGCGCTCCAGGACGGCGGCCCGGCCGGCGTCCGCGCGCTCACCGAGGACCTGGCCGAAGGCGTCCGCCGGGAACCTCGCACGAACGCCGGACGTTAGAACCGCCGTGAGTCGATCGAGGAACGCCGTGCTGCTGTTGGCGGCGGTGGCTCTGCTCGCCCTCGCGGGCTGCAGCGGCAAGGAAGAGAAGCCGAACAACCCCGGCGGCGCGATCATCCGCAGCAGCCAGGACCCGAACGGGCTGCGCGGCGCCACTCTCGACCGGCCGTACTCGATGCCCGCGGCCACCTTGACCGACACCGCCGGGAACCCGTTCAACCTGGTCACGTCCACGAAGAAGCCGGTCACGCTGGTGTTCTTCGGGTACACGAACTGCCCGGACGTGTGCCCGACGGTGATGGCCGACGTGGCGTCGGCGCTCACCAAGCTCGACGACCAGGTGCAGGACCAGATCCAGATGCTGTTCGTCACCACCGACCCGGCGCGCGACACCGGGCCGGTGATCCGCAAGTACCTGGACCGGTTCGACCCGGCGTTCGTCGGCCTGACCGGATCGCTCACCTCGATCAAGGACATCGCGAAGGCCGTCGGCGTACCGGTGGAAGGGATGCAGAAGCTTCCTTCCGGCGGGTACGAGGTCGGTCACGGAGCGCAGGTGATCGGCTTCGGGAAGAACGACAAGGCGAACGTGCTCTGGTTGTCGAACGCCGCCATCGGCGACCTCGTGCACGACTTCGGGAAGCTGGTGGAGGACAACCGGTGAAGCCGTGGATTCCCTGGGTCTCCCTGGTGGCGCGGCTGGTGCTCGGCGGCGTGATGCTGGTCGCCGGCGCGCTCAAGGTGACCGATCCGGAGACCGCCGCCCAGGCGGTCCGCGCGTACGAGCTGCTCCCGTCGGCCCTGGTCGAACCGGTCGGCTGGGGGCTGCCGTTCCTGGAGATCGCGATCGGGTTGCTGTTGATCATCGGCTTCGGTGTCCGCGCGTCCGCGGCGGCCGCGGGTGTTTTCATGATCGTCTTCATCGCCGCGGTGTCGTCGGCTTGGGCCCGCGGCCTGTCGATCGACTGCGGCTGCTTCGGCGGCGGCGGTCAGGTCGCGCCGGGACAAACGAAGTACCTGCAGGAGATCCTTAGGGACGTCGGCCTGCTGGTGCTGGCCGGCTGGCTGTGGTTGAACCCGGTCAGTAAGTTCGCTGTTGTATCCGAACCGCAAGGAGCCACCGCGTCGTGAGCAAGAACGCCCCCGTGAATCCGCTGCTGCAGCAGCAGAAGCGCCGGATCTCACCCGGGATCATCGTGGTGATCGTCCTGGTGCTGGCCCTCGGCGCGGGTGTCGGCGTGCAGTACTACCGCGGCCACTCCAAGGTCGAGGTGAGCTCGAACGGCCGTGCGGAGCCCGCGGTCGTCACCGGTCCCGGCACGTCCGGCAAGGGCGTCACGGTCGGCAAGTCCGACGCGAAGGTGAACATCGACCTGTACCTCGACTTCCGCTGCCCGCACTGCGCGGAGTTCGAGGAAGCCAGCGGCGCTACCGTCGACAAGCTCGTCCAGGACGGTACGGCGACGCTCACGTACTGGCCGCTCCAGTTCGTCAGCCCGGACGCCTCACCACGGCTCGCGAACGCGTTCGCCGCGGCGGCCGCGAACGGCAAGGCGCTGAGCTTCGCCGACGAGCTGTACGGCGACTTCTCGAAGTCCTGGACCACCGACCAGCTGCTCGAGCTCGGCAAGCAGCTCGGGGTCGGCGACGCGAAGTTCCAGCAGGCGGTGCAGGACAACACGTACGCGAGCTGGCTGGAGTCCGTGGGCAAGGCGGCCGACGACCGCGGCGTGACCGGTACGCCGACCGTCTACGTCAACGGCAAGCAACTGGCGACCGACCAACTCACCGCCGAGGGCCTGCAAAAGGCCGTCGACGCGATCGCATCGTGACCCCGGGTTGGTGGCCGTCGTCTGGTGGGTCGAGTAGCGTTCCCACTTGCCATGTCTAGTCTGCTTCCCGCCGTGATGGTTCCGGCGTTCATCCCCAGTCCGAGCCAGGGTGTCTGGCACCTCGGCCCCCTGCCGATCCGCGCGTACGCACTGTGCATCCTGGCCGGCATCTTCGCCGGTTACTGGCTCGGCCGCCGGCGCTGGGTGGCGCGCGGCGGCTCGGCGCCGGTGCTCGCCGACATCATGTTCTGGGCGATCCCGTTCGGGTTGATCGGCGCGCGGATCTACCACGTGGTCACCGACGCCGAGCTGTACTTCGGCGCCGGCAAGCACCCGATCGACGCGCTGAAGATCTGGCACGGCGGGCTCGGGGTCTGGGGCGCGGTCGGCTTCGGCGCGCTCGGCGCCTGGATCGCCTGCCGGCGCGCCAAGGTGCCGTTCCTGGCGGTCGCGGACGCGATGGCGCCGGGGATCGCGCTGGCGCAGATCTTCGGCCGGTTCGGGAACTACTTCAACCAGGAGCTCTTCGGCGGCCCGACCACCAAGCCGTGGGGCCTGGAGATCGCGACGGGTCACCGGCCGCCCGGGTACGCCGACTTCGCCACGTTCCACCCGACGTTCCTCTACGAAGCGGTCTGGAACCTCGGTGTGGTGGCCCTCGTGCTGCTCGCCGACCGCCGGTTCAAGCTCGGTCACGGACGGGCGTTCTTCCTGTACGTCGCGGCGTACACCGCCGGCCGCGCGTGGATCGAGAACATGCGCATCGACGACGTGAACCACGTCCTCGGCCTCCGGCTGAACGTCTGGACCGCGATCATCCTGTTCGTCCTCGCAGTAGTCGCCTTCGTCATCAGCGCCAAGCGCCACCCAGGCCAAGAAGACATAGCCACCGGCCCCGCCGCCGGCAAACCGGCTGACGCAGCGAAGGACGTCACCAAGCAGAGTGACGCAAAGCAGGACGCGGCGGACGACGGCACGACGCCGGAGGCGGGCGACGCGGCCGCGGAGGCCGACGGCGTGCCCGCGCAGGTCGGCACAACCACCACCAAGCCGAGCGAAGCGAAGGCGGACGCCACCGAGCCGAGCGAAGCAAAGGCGGACACGGAGAGCGCGACCGGCGACGCGACCGCCGCTAAAGCCAGCGACGGGTCTCGTGACTGAGACGCCGGAGGTTTCTGCTGAGCATCACGGTGACCATACGCACCGTGATGTGAACGGCGGCTGGCTGCGCCCGGCGGTGTTCGGCGCGATGGACGGCCTGGTGTCGAACTTCGCGCTGATCGCCGGCATGGACGGCGGCACCACTTCCGGCTCGAAGTTCATCGTGCTGGCCGGCCTCGCGGGTCTCGCTGCCGGCGCGTTCTCGATGGCGGCGGGGGAGTACACCTCGGTCGCGTCGCAGCGCGAGCTCGCCCACGCGGAGATCGAGGTCGAGCGCGCCGAGATCAAGAAGCACCCGATCGACGAGGAGATCGAGCTCGCCGAGACCTACCGGGCGAAGGGCCTCGACCCGGACCTGGCCAGCAAGGTCGCGAAGCAGTTCCACGCCGACCCGGACCAGGCCCTCGAGGAGCACGTCCGCGAGGAGCTCGGCATCGACCCGACCGACCTCCCGAACCCGGTGATCGCGGCCGCCTCGTCGTTCATCTGCTTCGCCGTCGGCGCCTTCGTCCCGCTCGCGCCGTACCTGCTCGGCGCCGGCAGCGTCGTACCGTCCCTGATCCTCGCCCTGACCGCCCTCTTCGTCTGCGGCGCCGTCGTCTCCCGCGTCACCAGCCGCTCCTGGTGGTACTCCGGCCTCCGCCAACTCCTCCTCGGCGCCGCAGCCGCCGCCCTCACCTACTTCGTCGGATCACTGGTCGGCCCCGGAATCGGCTGAGTGTGGGTGAAGAGGCTGCTGTAGGCGTTCAGGGCGGGTTGGCCGCCGAGGTGGGCGTAGAGGACGGTTGAGGTCTTGGGGATGTCGCCGGTGCGGATGAGGTCGATCAGGCCGGCCATGGACTTTCCTTCGTAGACCGGGTCGATGATCATCCCCTCGAGCTGGCCGGTCAGCCGGATCGCGTCGAGGGTGGACTGGACAGGTACGCCGTACTCGTCGCCGGCCCAGCCCTCGAAGACGGTGATCTCGTCGGCGCGGAGTTCCCGGCCGAGGCCGATCAGCTCCGCGGTGCCGCGGGCGATCCGCTCGACCTGGTCGCGGGTCTCCTGGAGCTTGGCGCTGGCGTCGATCCCGATCACGCGCCGCGGGCGGTCCTGGCCTGCGAACCCGGCGATCATCCCGGCGTGCGTCGACCCGGTCACCGAGCAGACCACGATCGTGTCGAAGAAGACTCCGAGCTCGCGCTCCTGCTGCTCCACCTCGTACGCCCAGTGCGCGAACCCCAGCCCGCCGAGCCGATGGTCCGAGGCGCCGGCCGGGATCGCGTACGGCGTACCGCCGCGAGCCTCGACGTCCGCGAGCGCCTGCTTCCAGCTGTCCTTGAACCCGATCCCGAACCCGGCCGGGTCGAGCCGCACCTCGGCGCCCATGATCCGGCTGAGCAGGATGTTCCCGACCCGGTCGTTGAGCGCGTCCGGCCAGTTCACCCAGTTCTCCTGGACGAGCACCGCCTTCAGCCCGACCTTCGCCGCGACCGCGGCCACCTGGCGGGTGTGGTTCGACTGGTACCCGCCGATCGACACCAACGTGTCGGCGCCCTGCGCCAGCGCGTCCGGGATCAGGTACTCCAGCTTCCGCGTCTTGTTCCCGCCGTACGCGAGCCCGGAGTTGCAGTCCTCCCGCTTCGCCCACACCTTCGCCCCACCCAGGTACGCCGAGAGCCGCTCCAGCGGATGCACCGGACTCGGCCCGAACAGCAACGGATACCTCGGAAAATCACTGAGCCCCATCAGTTCCTCC
Organism: Kribbella sp. NPDC055110; assembly: GCF_053607525.1. Lineage (NCBI taxonomy): Bacteria > Bacillati > Actinomycetota > Actinomycetes > Propionibacteriales > Kribbellaceae > Kribbella > Kribbella sp. NPDC055110. The sequence goes on along the minus strand of NZ_JBSGTS010000014.1, from coordinate 46,591 downwards.
CATTACGATCGGCGGAATGTTCCCCGGTGAGATCGATGTCCTTCCGGCCACGTACCTCGATCAACTAGGCACCATCTTCACCCGCTTCGACACCCAGGACTCCGGCAACATCTCGTACGCCGTGCAGACCGCCACCGCGAGGTACTTCGTCAAGACCGCAGGCGACCCGGCCAACGCCGAGCCGTACCTCGACTTCGCCGACCGCGTAGCCCTCCTCCGCAACGGGACAGAGCTCGCCCGCTCGGTCGACCACCCCGCGCTCCCGACCCTGCACGCCGTGATCGAGTCCCCGGCCGGTCCGCTCCTGGTCTACGACTGGCGCGACGGTGACCTGCTCCACGACCCGGCCGTCCGCGAGCGCTTCCAGGCCCTCCCGACCGAGGAGATCCGCACCGCCCTGGACACGCTCTACGACCTGCATGCCGCCCTGGACGCAGCCGGCTGGGTCCAGGGCGACTTCTACGACGGGTCGTTGCTCTACGACTTCGCAGCCCATCGCCTCACCGTCATGGACCTCGACTCCTACCACCGCGGCGCCTACCGCAACACCATGGGCCGCATGTTCGGCTCCACCCGTTTCATGGCCCCCGAGGAGCTCGCCCTAGGTGCTCCCATCGACTCCCGAACCACCGCGTACGCCCTCGCGCGGGCCGGCCTGATCCTCCTGCCCGACCCGCCGCCGGCGCTCGAAGACGTTCTCCTCGAGGCGACGACTGCGCGGTTCTCGAGCTATCAGGCGTTCCACGAGGCGTGGCTGACGGCTTCGTCGACGACCGCGGACAGCCTCACCAACCGCTCCAGGTGCACGCCGGGATCGGGCTGAGCGAGCGCCCACGCCGCGCGGGCGACAAGGGTGACGGCGGCGATCAGCACGGCGCCACGCCGTACCAAATCGCGCGGCCACGTGGCTGCGCTGCCCGTCTGGTAGGCGGTCACCAGGTCGGCGATCGGCACCTCGGTGAACTGCAGCAGGTACGAGAGGTCGAAGCCCAAGGGGCCGATGCCGAACTGGTCCTCGAGTAGACCACTCGCGGCGACGTCGGCCTGGCGCCGCCAGTACGCGTAGTGACTGGGCCGCCCCTCGCCGGGCACCAGCCGCTTGGCGACGAAGCCCTCCGGCGTGCTCCACACGCCGCCGTCCGCCCGTCCGTTGCCCACGCTGAGCAGGATCCAGTCACGCCCCGGTCGCCAAACCATCGAGCAGATCTATCAAACGATTGGTCAACTCCGTACCGAAGAACGGGTAGTGGTCAGGCCCGACGGCTCCGCGCCCGCACGCGCCCATCCGCAACCCCTGGACTCGGCACACCACTACCCGTCCTTCGGTACGCATCACAGATAGCCGGCGGCCTCTTCCACAACGGGGGACAGGTCGAGCATGCGCCGTACGTGATCGCCGGGCTCCGGCTGGGCGAGCGCCCACGCCGCACGCGACACGCAGGTGTACGCCGCAGTCAGCACAGCTCCACGCCGTACAGCAGCCACGTCACCGCCATGCGCCGCCACCAGTTCGTCGAGCGGGACGTCGACCGCGAGCGAAGGTAGCCGAGGTCGAACCCGGCAGGGCCGAGGCCGAACTGCTCCCAGTCGATCGCGACCACGTCGTCGCCGTCGCGGCCGAGCAGGTTCACCGGATGCGCATCACCATGCGTCGGCACCCGAGGCAGACCGTCTAGCACTGCTAGTGCGCTGTCCCGCTGCCTCCACAGCTCGTCAATCGCGGGCGACGCGAGTCCGGCCCGGTTCAGCGACGCCCACCCGCCGCGCCGCTCTACAGTCCGCAGACGGTCACGTAGTACGTCGTGAGCGGCCCAGCGAGGCTCTGCCACGGAGGAGGTCGCAAAGCGCCCCAGGGCCCCGGCCAGCGCCTCGGGAGGCCGCTCAGCGGGGGGCATGTAGGCCATCCGGAGCGTGATGCCGTCAGCGTCCCGCTCGACGCCCAAACAGGTGGGTGCGCGAAGTCCCGGCGTACCTGCGACCACACCGGATTCGGCGACCAGCGCCTGCCGTTCCCAGTAGGCGTGGTGCCGAGGGTCTTGTACGCCGGGGACCAGGCGCTTCACCACTTCGTCGTCTGAGGTTCGCCAGACGCCGCCTGTCGCTTGGCCGGTGCCGGAGGTGAGTGGTTGCCAGTCGGGGGACGGGTGCCAGGGCATAGAGCTCGTCTATCAGGATCCGGCGGTCTCAGCAGGTGAATTTCAGGGGCGCGTGGGTGGTTGTCAGGGAGGTGGGCTGGGATGATGGGAGGCTAGTAGTGAGCGCTTGCTTACTGAGGGTCATCAAGGCGTTGCGCGGTGGACAGGAAGTCCAACTGGCGGGCGTCATGAGGTAGTCTCGGGACTCCCGGCTTGGGCCAGTGTTGTCCCGCGGCCAGTTGTGTTGACCGTAGGACGACGGGAGCTCCTGAATGTTTGGTGTCCCCCCTGCCCAAAACCGGCACCGCCCGAGCGAGGGTCTGTACGACGGGAACCACGAGCACGATGCTTGTGGTGTCGCGTTCGTGGCGACCCTGACGGGTGTTCCCAGCCACGACATCGTGGCCAAGGCCTTGACCGCCCTGCGGAACCTCGAGCACCGTGGCGCGTCCGGTGCCGAGCCCGATTCCGGCGACGGCGCCGGCATCCTGATCCAGGTACCGGACGCCTTCTACCGCAAGGTGTGCGAGTTCGAGCTGCCGGCGCCGCACAGTTATGCGACCGGTATCGCGTTCCTGCCGGCCGACGCCGACGACGCCGCGAAGGCGATCGACCGGATCGAGGAGCTGGCGGACGAGGAGCAGCTGACGGTGATCGGCTGGCGGGACATCCCGACCACGCCCGGCCTGCTCGGCGCGACCGCGCGTTCGGTGATGCCGACCTTCAGGCAGCTGTTCGTGACCGCGAAGACGGGCCGCGTGCTCGGTCTGGCGCTGGAGCGGATGGCGTTCCGGCTGCGGAAGCGGGTCGAGAAGGAGACCGACACCTACTTCCCGTCGCTGTCCGGCCGGACCATCACCTACAAGGGGATGCTGACCACCGACCAGCTGGACAAGTTCTTCCCCGAGCTGACCGACCCGGACCTCGCCTCGGCGATCGGCATCGTGCACAGCAGGTTCTCCACGAACACGTTCCCGTCCTGGCCGCTGGCCCACCCGTACCGGTACATCGCGCACAACGGTGAGATCAACACCGTCCAGGGCAACCGGAACTGGATGCGCGCCCGCGAGGCGCTGCTCGCCAGCGACCTGATCCCGGGTGACCTGGAGCAGCTCTACCCGATCTGTACGCCGAGCGCGTCGGACTCGGCGTCCTTCGACGAGGTCCTCGAGCTCCTGCACCTCGGCGGCCGCTCGCTGCCGCACGCGATGCTGATGATGATCCCGGAGGCGTGGGAGAACGCCGCCACGATGGACCCGCAGCGGCGCGCGTTCTACGAGTTCCACTCGACGCTGATGGAGCCGTGGGACGGCCCGGCGTCGGTGGTCTTCTCCGACGGCACCAAGGTCGGCGCGGTCCTGGACCGCAACGGCCTGCGTCCCTCGCGCTACTGGGTCACCGACGACGGTCTCGTCGTACTCGCCTCCGAGGCCGGCGTCCTGGACATCGACCCGGCCACGGTGACCGAGAAGGGCCGGCTCGAGCCGGGCCGGATCTTCCTGGTCGACGTCGACGCGCACCGGATCATCACCGACGCCGAGGTGAAGAACGCGCTCGCCGCCGAGCACCCGTACGACGAGTGGCTGCACGCCGGCCTGATCCGGTTCGAGGACCTGCACGAGCGTGAGCACGTCGTCCACAGCCACGCGTCGGTGACCCGGCGCCAGCAGGTCTTCGGGTACACCGAGGAGGAGCTGCGCGTCATCCTCACGCCGATGGCGAAGTCCGGCGCGGAGCCGATCGGTTCGATGGGCACCGACACGCCGATCGCCGTACTGAGTGACCGCCCGCGGCTCCTGTTCGACTACTTCGCACAGCTGTTCGCGCAGGTCACGAACCCGCCGCTGGACGCGATCCGCGAGGAACTGGTGACCTCGCTGTCGTCCAGCCTCGGCCCGGAGTCGAACCTGCTCAACCCGAGCCCGGCATCCTGCCGGCAGGTGGTGATCCCGTTCCCGGTGATCACCAACGACGAGCTGGCCAAGCTCCGGCACATCAACCTCGACGGCGACATGCCCGGCCTGGCCACCACGGTGCTGCGCGGCGTGTACGACGTCGAAGGCGGCGGCGAGGCGCTCCGGACCCGGCTCGACGAGATCTGCGCCGAGGCGAGCGCCGCGATCGAGGACGGCGCCCGCATCCTGGTGCTGTCCGACCGGCACTCGAACGCCGACAGCGCGCCGATCCCGTCGCTGCTGCTGACCTCCGCGGTGCATCACCACCTGGTGCGGGAGAAGACCCGCACGCAGGTCGGTCTGGTCGTCGAGGCCGGTGACGTCCGCGAGGTCCACCACGTCGCGCTCCTGATGGGGTACGGCGCGGCCGCGATCAACCCGTACCTGGCGCTGGAGTCCGTCGAGGACCTGTGCCGGCGCGGCACCTACCTGCCGGGCATCGAGCCCGAGCAGGCGGTCCGCAACGTGGTGAAGTCGCTCGGCAAGGGCGTGCTCAAGGTCATGTCGAAGATGGGTGTCTCGACCGTCGCGTCGTACACGGGTGCCCAGATCTTCGAGGCGAACGGGCTGTCCCCGTTCCTGGTCGACATCTACTTCACCGGTACGTCGTCGCGGATCGGCGGCGTCGGCCTGGAAGCGATCGCCGAGGAGGTACGGCGTCGCCACCTGCGCGCGTACCCGGCCGACGGCATCCTGGCGGCGCACCGCAAGCTCGAGATCGGCGGCGAGTACCAGTGGCGCCGTGAAGGCGAACCGCACCTGTTCGACCCGGACACGGTCTTCCGGCTGCAGCACAGCACCCGGACCGGGCGGTACGACATCTTCAAGCAGTACACGTCGAAGGTCGACGAGCAGTCCGAGCGGCTGATGACGTTGCGGGGCCTGTTCGGCTTCAAGGGCGACCGTACGTCGATCCCGATCGAGGAGGTCGAGCCGGTCAGCGCGATCGTCAAGCGGTTCTCCACCGGTGCGATGAGCTACGGCTCGATCAGCGCCGAGGCGCACACCACGCTCGCCATCGCGATGAACCAGCTCGGCGGCAAGTCGAACACCGGCGAGGGCGGCGAGGACGCCGACCGGCTGTACGACCCGACCCGGCGGAGCTCGATCAAGCAGGTCGCGTCCGGTCGCTTCGGCGTCACCGCGGAGTACCTGACGAACTCCGACGACATCCAGATCAAGATGGCGCAGGGTGCGAAGCCCGGCGAGGGCGGGCAGCTGCCCGGCCCGAAGGTGTACCCGTGGGTGGCGAACACCCGGCACTCGACACCGGGTGTCGGCCTGATCTCGCCGCCGCCGCACCACGACATCTACTCGATCGAGGACCTGGCGCAGCTGATCCACGACCTGAAGAACGCGAACCCGCAGGCGCGGATCCACGTGAAGCTGGTCTCCGAGGTCGGCGTCGGCACGATCGCCGCCGGTGTCTCGAAGGCGCACGCGGACGTCGTACTGATCTCCGGCCACGACGGCGGTACCGGTGCGGCGCCGCTGACGTCGCTGAAGCACGCGGGCGGTCCGTGGGAGCTGGGCCTCGCCGAGACGCAGCAAACCCTGCTGCTCAACGGTTTGCGGGACCGCATCGTCGTACAGACCGACGGTCAGTTGAAGACCGGGCGGGACGTGATCATCGCGGCGCTGCTCGGCGCGGAGGAATACGGTTTCGCGACCGCGCCGCTCGTCGTGTCGGGCTGCATCATGATGCGGGTCTGCCACCTGGACACCTGCCCGGTGGGTGTCGCGACGCAGAACCCGGTGCTGCGCGAGCGGTTCTCCGGCAAGCCCGAGTTCGTCGTGAACTTCTTCGAGTTCATCGCCGAGGAGGTCCGCGAGTACCTGGCGGAGCTCGGGTTCCGGACGCTGGACGAGGCGATCGGGCACGCCGAAGTACTCGACGTCGAGCGCGCCGTCGACCACTGGAAGGCCGACGGGCTCGACCTGTCGCCGGTCCTGCACGTGCCGGCGCTGCCCGAGGGCGCGTCGCTGCACCAGACCGTCGAGCAGAACCACGGTCTGGACAAGGCGCTCGACAACGAGCTGATCCGGATCTGCCGGCCGGCCCTGGACAACGGTGAACCGGTCCGGGCGCAGCTCGCGATCCGCAACGTCAACCGGACCGTCGGCACGATGCTCGGCCACGAGATCACCAAGCGGTACCGCGCAGCCGGCCTGGCCGACGGCACCATCGACCTGACCTTCACCGGGTCGGCCGGCAACTCGTTCGCCGCCTTCGTGCCGAACGGAGTCACCCTGCGACTCGAGGGTGACGCGAACGACTACGTCGGCAAGGGCCTGTCCGGTGGCCGCGTGGTCATCCGGCCGGACCGGCGCGCGCGGTTCGACGCGGCCGACCAGATCATCGCCGGCAACGTCATCGCGTATGGCGCGACGTCCGGCGAACTGTTCATCAGCGGCGGCGTCGGGCAACGGTTCTGCGTCCGGAACTCCGGCGCGACCGCGATCGTCGAGTCGGTCGGCGATCACGCCTGCGAGTACATGACCGGCGGGCGCGTCGTCGTACTCGGCGCCGTCGGCCGGAACTTCGCGGCGGGCATGTCGGGCGGCGTGGCCCACGTGCTCGACCTGGACCACACCCTGGTGAACCCGGAGCTGGTGGATCTGCACCCGGTCACCACGGACGAGTCCGAACTGCTGCACGACCTGGTCCGCAGGCACTTCGAGGAGACCGATTCGGAACGGGCGGCCAAGCTGCTCGCCGACTGGCCGGCCGCGGCTGCCAGATTCACCACGGTGATGCCCCGCGACTACGCCCGGGTGCTGGCGGCCAAGGCGGCCGCCGAGCGCGACGGCCTGGACGAGGACGCCACCACGCGAGCGATGATGGAGGCCATCTGATGGCTGACCCCAAGGGATTCCTGACCACCGGCCGGGAGGTCGCCGACCGGCGGCCGGTCGGCGAGCGGGTGCAGGACTGGAAAGAGGTCTACCCCGGCGGGCCCGGCAAGGCGCTGCTGCCGATCATCACCAAGCAGGCCGGCCGCTGCATGGACTGCGGCATTCCGTTCTGCCACAACGGCTGCCCGCTCGGCAACCTGATCCCGGAGTGGAACGACCTGGTCTGGCGCGACGACTGGTCGAGCGCGATCGAGCGGCTGCACGCGACCAACAACTTCCCGGAGTTCACCGGCCGGCTCTGCCCGGCGCCGTGCGAGACCGCGTGCGTGCTCGGTATCAACCAGGACCCGGTGACGATCAAGAACGTCGAGGTCGCGATCATCGACAAGGCCTGGGAGACCGGCGACGTCCGGCCCCAGCCGCCGGAGTGGCTGACCGGTAAGACGATCGCGGTCGTCGGCTCCGGCCCGGCCGGCCTGGCCGCCGCGCAGCAGCTGACCCGCGCGGGTCACACGGTCGCGGTCTACGAGCGCGCCGACGCCCCGGGCGGCCTGCTGCGGTACGGCATTCCCGAGTTCAAGATGGAGAAGATCCAGGTCGACCGCCGGATCCAGCAGATGAAGGAAGAGGGCACGGTCTTCCGCTCCGGCGTCAACGTCGGCGTGGACGTCACGGGCACCCAGCTCAAGCAGCGGTACGACGCGGTCGTGATCGCCACCGGCGCCACCGCCGCGCGGGACCTTCCGGTGCCGGGCCGAGAGTACGGCGGCATCCACCAGGCGATGGAGTACCTGCCGCAGTCCAACCGGGCCTCGCTCGGGCAGACCGTCGCGGACCAGATCGTTGCCACCGGCAAAGACGTGGTGATCATCGGCGGCGGCGACACCGGCGCGGACTGTCTCGGTACGGCGCACCGCCAGGGCGCGCGGTCGGTCACCCAGCTGGAGATCATGCCGCGGCCCTCCGACGACCGCCCGGGCAACCAGCCGTGGCCGACGTACCCGATGATCTACCGGGTCGCCTCCGCGCACGAGGAGGGCGGCGACCGCGTGTACGCCGTCTCCACGGTGAACTTCGAGGCCGATGCCGACGGCAACGTCTCGGGGCTGAACCTGGTCGAGGTGGAGTTCAAGGACGGGAAGTTCAACCCGGTCGAGGGCTCCGAGCGGACGATCCCGGCGCAGCTCGTACTGCTGGCGATGGGCTTCCTCGGCCCGGAGCGCGAGGGCTTCCTCGAGCAGCTCGGTGTCGAGCTCGACGAGCGCGGCAACGTTCGCCGCGACAACCACTACCAGACGTCGGTCGAGGGGGTCTTCGCCTGCGGTGACGCCGGCCGCGGCCAGTCGCTGATCGTCTGGGCGATCGCCGAGGGCCGCTCCTGCGCCGGCGGCGTCGACGCCCACCTCACCGGATCATCGACGCTCCCCACCCCGATCCCGCCCACTGCCCGCCCCCTCACCGTCTGACGGCGGCCCCACCTTGGGCCCCGGGCAACCAAAACCCGCCACGGGAAACGGTTGGTCGGTGCTCAAGGTGGGGCTTCTCGGTAGGTTGGTGAGTATGGCGGTACGGCTGGTGACGAGGGAGCGGCTGCGGGCGATCGCGCCCTGGGCCGGGTTGAGCCTGCTCTTCGTGCTGACCTCGGTCGTGGTCGGGCTGTTCGGGTTCGTGAACGACTCCGAGCGGGTCACGATCGGCGCGCACGCGGCGACCGTGTCACCGACCTTCGACGGGCACGCGACGCTCGACCTCGGCGCCATCCTGCCGCGGCTGCGGATCCCGACGAGTACACCGGGCGGCATCGGCGTCAACGTCGACGTCCAGGAGACCGACGCCGACAACCTCACCGACCTGCTCACCCGCGACACCCTGATCGCCTCCCAGCCCGACGGTGAGATCGGGCGGATCCAGCAGGTCATCGAGGAGATGGCGGTCGACAACGCGGTCGCCGGGGCCGGATCCGGCCTGCTCATGGTCGTGGTGGTCGCGACCCTGTGGACAGCGCTCGGGGTACGGCGGCGGCGTGAGCTGTGGCACCTGGTGCACCGGCACGAACGGCGTACCGAGCACCGGATGATCGTCGTCCTGGTCGCGATGCTGATCACCATCGCGTCGATCTACGGGCCGGGACGGATGCGGACCGCCGAGGTGCCGACGACGCAGTGGCAGCCGTTGTTCAAGCTGCTGCCGGAGATGTCGTTCGACGACCGGCTGAAGTCGGTCGAGGTCGCGTCCGGGTTCTCCACCACCGGCGGGGTCGGGATCATCCGGACGCTGGTCGAGACGTACCGCAAGTCCACCGAACTGTACGGCAAGCTCATGGACCGGGTCGCCGACGTCGCCCCGCAACTGCACAAGCCGAACGAGAACGAGACGGTCGCGCTGCTGGTCGCGGACCGGCACGACAACATCGGCATCGACGGCTTCGCGGCCGAGGTGGCCAAGCGCGGCGGCGCCAAGCTGCTCATCGACGCCGGTGACGACACCTCGTCCGGGCAGAGCTGGGAAGCGTTCAGCATCAACTCGCTGCGGCAGCACTTCAAGGACTTCAAGGTGGTCGCGGTGGCCGGCAACCACGACGCCGGCGGCCACGTCGAGGAGTTCATGCGCAAGGCCGGGTTCACCGTGCTCGACAGCAAGCCGGTCGAGGTCGAGGGGATCCGGTTCCTCGGCGACAGCGACCCGACGCGCACCGGTCTGGGCAGCGCGGACAGCCCGGGGGACGAGACGATCGAGCACCAGTCGCAGCGGCTCGCGGACGTCGCCTGCGACCAGCCGGACGACAAGCGGATCTCGACGATGGTGGTGCACGACCCGTCGTCGTACGCCGACACCGCCGCCCGCGGGTGCGCGACGTTGCTGTTGTCCGGTCATTTGCACCGCCAGGTTGGGCCCGAGCACCGGGTGGTCGACGACCGCGCGGTCACGACGTACACGAACAGCACTACCGGGGGAGCGGCGTACGCGTTCGCGCTGGGCTACACGTTGCGGAGACCGGGCGAGGTCACGCTGATCACGTACCAGAAAGGGCTGCCGGTCGGTCTGCAGGCGGTCACCGCGCAGCCGAGTGGCGACGTGACCGTCGGGCCCTACACCCCCTTGGGTTCTTGACGATTCAGGCGATGTCGCGGTTCGTCTTCTACTGTTAACTGACCAGTAACGGGGGCGGACCAGCGGACCCAGTGGTTTGCAGGAGTAGGGTTTTGTGACGTGCGTCGCGCAAAGATCGTTTGTACGCTCGGCCCGGCTACGGCCGCCCCGGAGCGCATCATGGAACTTGTCCAAGCAGGCATGGACGTCGCAAGGCTGAACCTGAGCCACGGCGCCCATGCCGAGCATGAGCGCATCTACCAGCGGATTCGGACCGCTGCCGCGGAAACCGGCAAGAACGTCGGCATCCTGGTGGACCTGCAGGGCCCGAAGATCCGGCTGGCCGAGTTCGCCGAGGGAAAGGCCACGCTGACCTACGGCGAGCGCTTCACCATCACCACCCGCGAGGTCCCGGGTGACCAGACCATCTGCGGAACGACGTACGACGGTCTGGCCGGTGACGTGCAGCCGGGTGACCAACTGCTCATCGACGACGGCCGGATCGCGCTCGTCGCCGAGGAGGTCACCGAGACCGACGTGATCTGCCGGGTCACCGTCGGCGGCCCGGTGTCGAACCACAAGGGCATCAACCTGCCCGGCGTCGCGGTCAGCGTGCCGGCGATGTCGGAGAAGGACGCCGAGGACCTGCGCTGGGCGCTGCACCTGCCCGCCGACATGATCGCGCTGTCGTTCGTCCGGGACGCCTCCGACATCCAGCTCGTGCACAAGATCATGGACGAGGAGGGGCTGCGGCTCCCCGTCGTCGCCAAGATCGAGAAGCCGCAGGCGGTCGCCAACCTGGACGAGATCATCGAGGCGTTCGACGGGTTCATGGTGGCCCGCGGCGACCTCGGCGTCGAGCTCCCGCTCGAAGAGGTCCCGCTGGTCCAGAAGCTGATCATCGACCAGGCCCGGCTGAACGCGAAGCCGGTCATCGTCGCCACCCAGATGCTCGAGTCGATGATCTCCGCGCCGCGGCCGACCCGGGCCGAGGCGTCCGACGTCGCCAACGCCGTACTCGACGGTGCCGACGCGGTCATGCTGTCCGGTGAGACCAGCGTCGGCCGGTTCCCGATCGAGACCGTCAAGACGATGGCCCGGATCGTGGAGTCGACCGAGGAGCACGGCCTCAGCCGCGTCCAGGCGATCGAGTGGGAGCCGAAGACCAAGGGCGGCGTGATCGCCCGCGCGGCCGCGGATGTCGCGGAGCGGCTGGACGCGAAGTACCTGATCGCGTTCACCCAGTCCGGTGACACCGCGCTGCGTCTCGCGCGCTACCGCACCGAGGTGCCGCTGCTCGCGTTCACACCGGTCCCGTCGGTCAGCTCCTGGCTGAGCGTCGTGTGGGGCATCACCACCCACATCGTCCCCACCGTCGACCACACCGACGAAATGGTCCGCCAGGTAGACCAGCGCCTCCTGGAACTCGGCATCCTGAACAAGGGCGACCTGGTAGTCATCGTCGCCGGCTCCCCACCCAGCATCCCCGGCTCCACCAACGCCCTCCGAGTCCACCGCATGGGCGACGCCATCGAAGGCAACGCCCCCGCCTACCGCAGCCCCAACCCGTAACAGAAGTGGTCGAGGCGGGGGGGGCGGTGGGCCCCCCCCCCGCCGAAATTTAGGTGCGGGGGCGAGCTCAAATAGGGCCCGGTTGGCGGCGGGGCACCAAGCCGGGTGCGGGCGGGGGGGGGGCGC